>CAZAIO010000013.1:22103-31862 GCA_964485235.1 uncultured Dehalococcoidales bacterium | reverse complement strand
TGCCGATTATTTTTGCCCCGTGGGCCAGCGCCCTTTCCAGTTCGGCTTCATTGTCCTTTCTTGATTTCAAAGTGGAAAATGCAGGGTCTTTTATCAATTCCGGTTTACCTATAACCCGGCAAAAAGCTTCCCACTCATCTTCAGTGAATACTCCGATTGCACACCATCGGTCGTCTCCTTTGCATGGGAACACACCGTGGGGAGCAGCATAAGTAATTCGGTTACCATTTCGCGTCTGTAAATGCCCGTTGGCTTCACAATCCAGGAGGGATGGCGTGATCTGATGAACACAGACCTCCAGCATACTGGCATCTATGTATTGTCCTTTTCCGGTACGCCGCCTGTAGTCCAGCGCGGCAACGATGGCAGTAGCTATAAAAAATGGGAGTACTACATCACCATAGGGAGCATTAGGCCCAACCGGCCCCCTGTCCGGCCAGCCGGTAAGATCAAGATACCCTGATAGGGCTGCACCAGTTCCATCGACGCCCCATTCATGGGCCATAGGACCGGTCTGTCCGTATGCACTTCCTTCAGCCATTATTATGTCGGGCTTAATTGCTCTCACCTGGTCATAACCAAAACCCAATCTGGCGAGTGTTCCCGGTACCATGTTCGCATTGATTACATCAGCCCAGCGTACAAGCTTTTCTATAATGTCTTTTGCTGAAGCGCATTTCAGATTGAGCGCTATACTGTATTTCGAAGTATTGAGGTGGGTAAACCACGGTTTATCATCCGGATTTGTGCCCGAGGACCCGGAGGTCATGCGGTTTGCTCTTGGCAAATCTATGTGTGTGATAGATTCAACGCGAACTACCTGTGCTCCATGGTCGGCAAGTTGTTTACTTGTTAAGCTACCAACCAGAGCCCAGCCAAAGTCCAGAACCTTTATCCCCGCCAATGCCTGTTTTTTCATATTTACATCTACCTGTTTCTGAATTTAAATTACCCCTGTTTTTTTAAGGTCATTCATTTCATCTTCTGTTAATCCCATTTCACGTAAATATATATCCTCATTGTCCTCACCGATATAAGGTGCCCGACGTTTTATCGAGTTATCAGTTTCGTTACTTAAAAAGAAATGCCCTGGATAATTGAGGCTCATGCCTTCCTCGGGATGTTCCAGTTCTACCCAGTACCCTCTTTCTTTAAACTGCGGATATTGCAGGACGTCGGCAGGACTATATATCGGACTCGCATGTATTCCTCTCCTCACTCCCTCCTCTTCGATCTCTTTCTTTGTATGGTTCATAAAAAATGCCTGTATTGCTTTGTGGTGAATTTCAAGGTCATCCTTAGATATAGAAGCGAAATCAAATGCTTCCCAGTTCGTCACTTTGTTGAGCGGATTTTCCAGTCCGTCATCATCTATCCATTGAGAAAGCGCTCGATTGCCCCGCGCTCCACCTTGCCCGCCCATGTAGGGCCAGAATACATAGCCGTCCTTACACGGCCAGATCCATTGGGTAGCACGCGCACCAACGGTACGGATTGCAGCATTTCGTTTTATTAAACGTTTATCAAATTCCCAGACCACAAGATTTGACATAGTCCGGCTGGCTGCCACTTCCTGAAAAGACACGTCGACCTGTTGCCCATCACCGGTTGTTTCCCGATGGTAATGAGCAATTACTGTTCCCAGGGCAGCAGCTGCATTTGAACGGTAACATATCGAGTCAGGTCCTTCTCTGAGAGGTGCTCTATCGGGGTCTCCGTTAGTTGACATAACACCACTCATGGCAGAAGCGATCAACTCACTTCCTTTATATTGAGAATAAGGGCCTTCCTGTCCGAAATAAGTTATTGAGGTCATTATTATCCCGGGATTTAACCGTTCCAAACCTTTATAACCGAGCTCCAGGCTATCCATATGTCCGGGCGCAAACGACTCCAAAATGAAATGAGAAGTTTTAACAAGCTTCCGGAAAAGGTCCTTCCCCCGACCGGTTTCCAGGTTCAGCGTTATGCTTCGCTTGTCCGTATTGAAAGCAGACCAGAACAGGCTCGTTTCCGAACCATCGGACTTGTGAAAAAACGGCGGAAGGTATTCTGACGGTTTATCTCCCGGTTTATCGATCTTTATCGTCTCTACCCCAAGCGCTGCCAGTATTTTTCCACAAATAAATCCCTTTTCATCGGTCAGGTCCAGAGCCCGGAAACCACTTAATAAACTATCAGACATAAATAATCTCCGTCTGCTTATAATGACTACTTGTTAGTTTTTAAATTTATTTCTTCAATGAATTGAACAGTAAGATCTTTCACATGGTCACTGTCATGATCAGAGAGAGCATATTTCTGCATCTCGAAGCATAAAACGGGTATTCCTTTTTCTCCTAATGCCTTTTTTTGATCGGGATATTCCCAGACGGGGGGATTGTCCCATTCGAGGAAGTAAAATATCACTCCTTGCGATTTTGCCTCCAGAGCGCTATGCACACAATATTTAACTCTCCGCTTCATGGAATGCATATAGGGACAGGACGATTTAAGGTGATATCTTTCAGCAATAGCCTCTAACGGGTCAGTAGCAGTGTCTATAAAGTTATCAGAATACCTGTTCCCCCAACAGCTATCTTCCCCGATAATAGTCGCTTTACAGGATTCAATAAGCGTATAAAATTGCACGTTGTCAATTGGGCTCCCTTCGACAAAGAGACGTATGCCGTCTCTGGCAGGAAGCTTGTCGGCTGTCTTAAGAAATTGGTTGAGCAGACTGTTATGCTCTTCTTTGAGCATGAACATGGATGAACCGATTATTTGAAGTGCTTCCACGCCCGAGATCCGAGGTGGCTCAGAAGCTCTCAGAGCGGCAATATCTTTAAGCAACCGCCTGTTTTCATTTCCGGATGCTATAGCATCTGAAAGCGATGTTTTTAATATTTCTTTCCCTGACCACTCCTCAAGCTTTTTTTTAAATTCATGTATCCGGTCGCGCATATAAAGGGCACTTGTCCAGAATCTAGTGTGAGGGATATCAAATAGATGAATTTCGGGAAGTGTCAGGGATGGATCAATCTGTTTTATTCTTCTCAGGTGATCATACAAGGCGACTACGGCATCTCTTGAATGCGGGATAATCAGGAAATCAAGGAAATCATACTGCCCGGAAAGGAGCATATTCAACATGGAACGTACATCCGGTTGGTAGAAGGGCTCTGTATATGTATCCGCAAGCTCGGTGCCGCCATTCGGATCACCACTAAGACGAAATGGGAAAAAGCCAGCAGCGGTGATCATTTCATGGGGAACGTTATCACAGAAATAACCTGCCACCTTTCCTCCGTTTTCCTTCCATTTTCTGGCAGCTAAGTCTCGCTGATGATAATGCTTTTGCATTATCTCAAATGGTTCCATTGTTCTCCTTCATAGACTTGTTTTAAGACTTCAAGCCTGTAATCTTTTCAATCATGGCAAGTCTTAATTTACGGGTAAGAGCAACGAGAGTTTGCAGTTCATCATCATCAAGAAACGATTTAAGCTCATCTTCAAGCGATGTAAGCATATCCAGCTTTGCCATAATGAATGACAAGCCATCTTGCGTTACTTCGATGTAAACTGTTCTGCGATTGCTTCTAGGGTGATATCTCCTTACCAGACCGTCTTTCTCCAGTCCTTCGACCAGTACAGTTACACTATTCCTGGATCGCAGCATAATTTTTGCAAGCTGGCTCGGCGTCAGCTTGCCGCCTCTCGTAATGATAAAAAGGACTGCATTTGTTCTTAACCAGCTGGAATCGCGATTTGTTCTAAGCTGGATATACCTGTTTATTACATCGGAGAAAACCAGCAACCGGGAGAGGTTCATTGATAGGATTTCCTGGCGTATTTTTTCTATATCGCTTTGACGTGTGGATTTCTTGACCATAGTTTATTCTATCCTTTCACGTACTGACAGTTGATATAACAGGATATATTATATAATTTAAAAAAAAATAATTCAATATTCAAATCATTTTAATAATGAATAGTTCTAAATTCTAATTATATATTGGGCCGATATATAAAAGCCTGTTTCAAGATCGATTTATAATACTCATGTTTGTTTGAAAGTATTTGAGAAGTGGATATCTATGCTGTCGGCAAAATACCTGAAAAGAAATCGCGGGAAAATTGCCGGAGAAAACCGGCAGGATGATAATTATGCGTCGTCGAGTTTTAAAATAGTACTAATGTAGTTTCGAATATTGCTACTATTGTTTCAGAATAGCTTGCTGCAGGGACCATTGTCATAACGACGATATTGAGCATACTGTACCATTGCTGCTAATACCCTGAGCGCTCGTTCAGGTATAGCGAAAGACGGCACTCCTTTTCTCACCAGTCGTCTCATGCCGTTTTTTTGATCAATAGAATCACCGGGTATTATAAAAATCGGTTTACCGGTTTCATCTCGTAATGCTGCTATTTTTGAAGCCAGACGTTCATTGAGCGGAGCATAGTCTATAGCAATCGCAGCATCGACTTCCTTTAATACAATTTCAAGGCATTTTCGTATAGCCCAGCCGGTATTCCAGTTAAGCGGCCACACTATATCTACCGGATTGCGCAAATTGGGAAAAGCAACTACTGAATCGCGAAGGGTTTCAGTCAGCTCCTTTTGTCTTGCTTCAGTTAGTACAGGCATTTCCAGACCCAGCGCCTCATGGGCGTCCGCTGTGGCTACACCGCCGCCACCCGCTTCTACCACTACACCAAGCCGGTTACCATTCGGTAATACAGGACAGGTAAAACCTGCTGCCAGATCAACAAGGTCTTCAAGATTATGTGCAGAAATTGCCCCGTTCTGCCTCAGTGCAATGTCAAAGATATTGCTGTTTCCAGCTAAAGAAGCTGTATGCGAGGAGACTGCTTTGATGCCAGCCGCAGTCCTTCCTGCCTTCCACACTATTACCGGTTTTATAGAGGAAATCTGCTTCACCAGATGCATGAATTTCTTACCCTGTTTAATTCCCTCGATATAACAACCGATAACTCTGGTCTGTTCATCGGTACGGAGATAGTCCAGTAAGTCTTCAAAACATAAATCTCCCTGATTGCCGACACTAACCACCTTGCTAAAACGGAGACCTTTTTCATAGCCTAGGGCGATAAAGTTTTGACTTGCCCAACCGCTTTGTCCCAGGAAAGCTACGCAACCGCTTTCGTTACGTAATTTGGTGCCGGGCCTGATTGTATTAAGCCCAATATCAGGACAACAGAGACCCATACAATTGGGCCCAACAAACCGGATACCGTTGCTTCGGGCAATTTGAAGTGTCTCCTGTTCCAGTTCCTTGCCGTCGGCGCCCATTTCAGCAAAACCTACACTGTGGATTACAACGAATTTAATGCCTTTCCGTCCGCATTCGAGCATGACCTGCGGTACAAGTCTTGCTGAAATAGCAATGATAGCCAGGTCGGCGACTTCCGGGATATCCATAATACCGGGGTAACTTTTAAGGCCAAGTATTTCAGATTCCCGTGGATTTACCGGATAGAGAGGGCCTTTAAAATTATTCTTGATCAGACCGTTGAGCAGAAATCCGCCACCCTTTTGTGTATAGTTTGAAGCGCCGATAACAGCGATCGACGATGGTCTGAATAAACGTTCGAGTGACCGATAATTCGTCAATTTATCCTCCTTGTTCCGAAAACGCCGGAACCATATATACCTGTCGGGTTGTAGAAGCGGGCACTTTTGTTATGACAGGATATAAGCGATAGTACAAGCGGAAACCTCAATTTCCGGGTAGTATCGTGGTGTAAAAATTCTATCATATACAGTAATACTGCTTCCATCAATAGACCTTTGGCACAGCGGTAATCAATAAAATGGAAATGATGCTTAATCATACAACAATATAATCCAGTACGAAAAAACAATCATATGCGGTCGCAGGTTACGAATTTATGTCCGGTCACATTATTGAAAAACTATCATTGAAAAGCCGGCAATAAAAATATCCGGTTTGATCCCGTGTGTGAATTTAAAGAGAGCTACAATTACGTGTTGCAGTCTTCCATTCCTCTACGAGGCGGAAGACTGCAACTGTCGTTTTTGCATGATGAACGAACTGCTGCGATTTCCAGCAGGTATGAATCAAGGTTCCAGCTTTACCGCATTCATTGCTGCCACGCGTCCGTAGTGTAATGCCATACCATGGCTGAGTCCGGGACACATTGTGGGATAATCGACCGCAAAACGGTTGCCCATTGTGTTGCCTGCCAGATAAAGCCCGGGAATGGGGTCCCAGTTTTTATCAAGGGCCTGCAGTTCAGGATTTACATTGAGACCGCCATTGACGACCAGGAGCGTGTAGTGTCCCCTTCCTGCGTAATAGGGCGGTTTATCTATAGTAGTCAATCTATCGGCACGCTTGCCGAAATCCAGGTCTTTCCCTAATCGTGCCATCTCATTATATCTGGCAATCGTTGCTTTGAATGTTTCCACCGGCAGCTGCATTTTCTCTGCCAGTTCTTCAATAGTGTTCGCAATTACAGAGTGTTGTTGAACGTGTTGCCGTGTTTCTTCGGTTGCCTCATTCACCTTGCCGAGACCAACGCCCATATACGGTACTTCTTCAGGATATTTTGAATCGAATACCTGCCATACCCCATGACAGGGTTGTCTTTCAACCGCATTGACAAAGCTTTGTACCGGGACGTCCTCATTTTGGAACCGTTCGCCTTTGAGGTTGACCTGCAAGTACGGGGTATTGCCCAGAGGCCCGGCAGGTCCGTGAATTATCGGTGCATGAGGTGCCGGTTCCATCACCGCACCAATCCACATAGCCATCTGATGGCCGTCGCCGGTAGAGGTACGGAGCATGGATGCAAGATATTCCTCCTGAGGACAATATTTTGCCATCATTTCAGAATTATATGCATAGTCTCCCGTACAGAGTATTACGGCTTTTTTAGCATTATATTGTATGTAGTTACCTTTGGCGTCCTGAGCAACGAGGCCGGTAACTCTACCGTTTCTTTTTCTGAGAAGCTGCTTTGCCCTGATTTTATAATGGATATTTACACCTTTCTTTAAGGCGTTTTCAGTTAAAAATTTTCCCATGTATCTGGTACTTTTCCCGAAAATGTGGGTTACCAGATACTGCGGGTAATATTCATCGGCGTTATTGAATGAAGCGGGAGGCGGAAAATTGAATATACTCACTTCAAGCCCTGTGGCATCAGCCATATCCAGCATCCAGTCAGCGGTTTCATGTGCTCCCTCAACCCACATTCTGATCAATCTCTGGTCCGCTTTGTTTGCCGAGTGTTTCATAAAACTGCGAATAAATTCTTCTTTGTCGACCTCTATCCCCAGTTTTTTCTGGAGCCGGCTGTCTACGAAAGCGGTATGATGACCGCGTGTCTGAAATGTACCCATTTTCTCAATCAATATAGTGCTGGCGCCTGCCTCTGCTGCCGACAAAGCAGCACTCATCCCGGCTAACCCTGCACCTACCACTACTATTTCCGCTGTTTTTATTTCCTTGATGTCCCGCGCCCGTATAGGAGCAGGCGCTGCTTCAAAGCTAAAATGCCTCTCGGGAACCCTGCCTTTACGTGCCTGGACTGTCCACCCCATAGGCGGCACATTTACACTTATAGATGAACCTCCGATTTGAGTGGTGGTTCCGTCGTTTTCCTTCATCTCTTCAGTGGTGCTCATAATTTATATCCTTTCATAATTTATTCCACTATCGTATTGATTGAAGCACGTTTACATAATTCAATCTAAAATAAACCGATTGTTATCATTGTTGCGCGTTGATACTTTATCATTGTAAACATGCGGAATCAATGTTCTCATATACAACGGTTATTTTTAGCCAGGCCTTTCTTCTATTCCTTCAAGGACTTCTTCAATAAACATTTCCGCCTTCAACAGGTCTTTTTTATCGGGTCTGTCCCTGATATCTCCGTGATATGTTCTGGGCGTTGGGTCATCTATAAATTTGCCGGGACAACAGAATTGACCGACACATTGAAAGTGTAAATGTTCAACTTCAAGCGCCAGCAATTTTAAAGCTGGCTCGGCTTCTTTAGGACCGAATTCATATCCGGCGTATGTTAAAAAAACGACTGCTTTTTTAGAATCGGGACCAAGCACTATCTTTCTATGAAAGTTAAGAGCACCGTCTTTATGTGGTGGAAGTTTCGGCACCGGCCCTTTAAGGTACGTAAGGTCCTCACCTCTAATTCTGTGCATTATTCTGGGATCTAAACCATAAACCTGGTAGCGTATAACACTAAGTATTTCACTATAGGGAAGGTGAGATATAGCCCCTGAACCCACACACAGGAAATCGTAGTCATTAAAATTAAAAGGAGGATTAAAGATATCTTCGGGTTTTCTGCGAACTTTATATATATCGGTCTTCCAACCGTTTTTTTCAAATGTGCTTTTGAACTGCTTCGCTACTTTTGTAGTATGACCCGTATATGACGAGTAAAGGACCAAACATTTTTTTACCATAGTACCTCCATTTTGTTAATGCCGGTTTATTTCCGCATGATATCGAATATTCTGTGATACGCGGAAATATCTACCTATCCGGGTTTACGGATATCTTAATCCCCGAACTTTAATATAATCGCTCCGGAAGGAATTGACCGTACAGCGATAGCATGTCATTCAGCCATCATATGGGGAAGCCAGAGTGTTATTTCGGGGACTAAAAGCACCAAAATCAAAAAAATTACCAGGGTAATCAGAAAAGGAAAAGCCCCTCTGAAAATATCGGTTGTCTTTATATCAAAAACATTTCGCACGAAGAATAGATTTATTCCCATGGGCGGTGTAATAAGTCCTATCTCCGTATTAACTACGTATAATATTCCAAACCATATCAGGTCATATCCCATAGCGGTAACCACAGGAGCGAAGATTGGAACTGTTAACATGGTAATCGTGATTGCATCGAAAATGGTGCCAAGGATTAAATAAAGGACCATTATAGCTATAATGATTACTATTGAGGGGACATTTAAAGACGTGATCATATTACCCAGAAATTCACCCACACCGGCGCTGCCTAACATATAAGAAAAAAACGAAGCTCCAACGATGATGACCAGCATCATAGAATTGATCACTGCCGCTTCTACCATAGCTCTATATAAACTTTTCCAGCGAAGGTGAAAAAATGCCACGGCGATTATTATTATAACGGCACTACCGAGTCCGGCAGCTTCAGTGGGTGTGGCTACACCGAAGAAAATCGAGCCGATAATAGCTCCCATCACAATTATTACGGGCCAGACCTTTTTCAATGATTTAAATCGTGTACTCCACCGGACCGATTCTGATGCGGGACCCAATTGGGGATTTCGCAAGCACAATATTAGAGGTACCAGAGCCAGCATAACGGCTAAAATGATGCCGGGTAAAACACCTGCTATTAAAAGGTGGCCTACAGATACATTGGCTATAACCCCGTAAATAATTAAAGGAGTGCTGGGTGGAATGAGCGGCCCGAGCACACCCCCGCACATCAAGCCCCCGAGAGCCATCTTCCTGTCATAGCCATATCTTCTGAATTCCGGTTCTGCCACTTTACCTACTGTCACTATAGCAGCGCCGCTGACACCTACCGAAGAAGCAATTAAAGCTTCACCAATGATGCTGGCACTCACCAACGATCCGGGAAGACCCGCAAGCCAGTTTCTGGCCACCTTATACAGGTCTTCTCCTATAGCCGTCTCTGTAATAACACATGCCATAAGCACAAATAGCGGCAGTGGAGTCCATGAGTAATTATAGAATAATGA
>CAZAIO010000013.1:0-22003 GCA_964485235.1 uncultured Dehalococcoidales bacterium | reverse complement strand
AAGACGGATCAGCAGAATAAGGCAGAGAAACCCGTAGCCTATAGGAATCCAGATCTTGACGGGGAATAAAGGTACCGGCCAGACTGACAGGCTTATTTGACCGAGTTCGAGAGCACGTAGTGCGTCACCAAAACTTACCCAGGTGATGATACCGAAAAAAGTGATTCCTGCAATCGGACTTAAAATATCTGTAATAATATTAAATAGTTTTGGATGGAATTGTGTAAGTAAAATATCACACCGCAGAAACCGGTCTTGCCTTTCTACGGCAGCTATAGCCAGAACAAAGCTGAGGAGTAAAAACATACGGCTGAGCTCATATGAAACGGGTTCCGGACTGTTGAAAAGGTACCGTCTCAAGGAGCCGTAGGTTTGTAGAAAAGCCATTATTACCATCAAAGACCCGGCAAGACCTACAAAACACTGATTGACACGTTCAATCCATGGATCTAATATGTGTTTGACTTTTTGCTCCATAGTCATACCTCTTTATCAGAAATACCTGGATTTGCTATTTATTAGTGGTACTTATTCAGGTGTAATTTCTAAAGTATACCGGTAGCGGCAGGCTCTCATTTGAGAGCCTGCCGTTCATACAAATATTTCAATTATTCCGGTTTGTATGGGAACTTGGCATTAGCTTCTTCAGCAATTTGCTTCATCTTAGTACCGATATCCCCTGACGCATCAAGAACAGCGAGAGTTCCCGGATAAGCCAGTGCTTTCCATTTGTCTCGTTCTGCTGAAGTTATATGGTAAATTACAACTCCTTTGTCAATAAGATCATCTTGCAGATCATAATATAATTTAATAAATCCATCGCTCAGGAAAGCAGCAGTAGTGGTCATTTCTTCATTCAATGCTTGTTTTACATCATCCGGCATTTTATTGTAAACATCCGAATTGATATCAAACGAATATAAGGTACCGAGAGCGTGGAAAGTTGTATAGTATTTTGCCACTTCATATAATTTAGCTATAAGTACGTATGGAGGAGCACAGGTTTTTGCATCTATTACTCCCTTTTGCAGACTGGAATAGTCCTCGGTAAAGTCCACTATTATTCCGGAGCCGCCTAATGCCTGTACCAGTCCGGCCATTGGGGGCGTATCGCACCCGACAATTATACCCTTTAAGTCATCGAGTGTCTTTATCTGCTTTTTAGAAAGGAAATTTAGAGTGCCGACTGTAAAACAACCCACTGACATCTGGTTGGCCTTTGCCTCCAGTAGCGGGTTGAATAAATCCTTGATCTGGGGCATTGCATAACCATTGGCCTCAGCGCTTGCCCATATAAACGGCAATTCCGGTAGTCCAAACTCAGGGACTGTCCCCCCGAATGCAGCCAGAGGAATCATACCAGCCTCAATAGACCCGGTCCTGATAGCATCCATGCTTTCAGGAAAAGCTGCCAGTTGTCCACCGGGAAATAGCTGCATTTTATAAGCGCCGTTGGTGCGTGCGTTAAATCGATCCATTCCTTCCTGCGCCCATTCGACCATGGTGTCTCCTACAGGTACCGGGGTGGTTACACGTATTAAAATCTCTTTAGCTGCCGGTTGTGATGGTTGTGACGGTTGTGATGGTGTCGATGGTTGTTGTGGTGTCGCAGTTTTGCCGGAGCAGGCGGTGAAAGCAGGAACTGCTACCAATGTAAGGCTCAAGATTATAATTAAACTAACCAGCAATCTTTTGTTATGCATTTGAACCTCCTAAAATTCATTCCCTGTTGATAGTCCACGGATATATTTTCCTTATTTATACTCGCTTCACCTCCTCGTACTTTATTGTCCTGCGATATTTTTTATATGGAGTATCAATGATTAACCGGAATATTTGCTAAAACCACATACATTTTCTTGAATTAATTTATAATTTTCCTGCGATTATTGTATCCTGGTTTTTCATCGATTTCTCGTTCCTAATTTATAAGATGCCGTTTACATCGAAATCGGGAAAAATGAATCTCATTTTTTTAACTCTTTCTCCAGTAAGTCATATTACCTGTTTCCCTTGAGAGTTTTTTCACTGCCTCGACAGCAGCCGGTCCGAGTGTTTTCGCTTCTTCCTCTGTGAAGAATCCAACTACTGTAATATCGCCTATAGGCCTGTTATTTTGATCGAGAAGAGGGACACCGATTGCGTTTACACCGGGTAATATATCTCCCAGTTCAAGGGCATATCCATCTTGTCTGCACTGATCCAATTCTTTCTCAAGCTTTGCTCTATTGAACTTTTCCGGACTACCGTAGAAATAAAGTTCCTTTTTTTGAAGCAGGGCTTCCAGTTCTTTCCTGGGAAGAAACGCCGCTATTGCTTTTCCATGAGCCCCATGCGTAATTGAAGTGGTATATCCTATACGAGGTGAAATTGTTATATCCAATGCCCCTTCATATTGGGCAACAACATACGTTTTATCGTCGGAAATTAGTCCAAGAGCAACAGTGGCACCCGCCTTTTTTGCAAGTTCGGTGAGAATGGGTTCGGCAATCTTAGGCAGGCTGAGGTTTTCAAACATTTTTCCGGTGAGAATGAGCAGGCCGGGACCCAGCACATAACCACCTCTATTAGGGTGTTTTTTAATAAAATCAAACTCCTGTAACGTGCTGAGAATTGAAAAAGCTTTGCTGCTGTGAATACCCACTTCTCTGCAAATACTGGTAAGACTTTGCGCAGAATCGCCGCTATAAGCCAGATAAAGCATAATGCGGATCGCTTGTTCAACTGAAGGGACTTTGTATTTTTTTCTGATTGCTGACTGGATATTCGGTATCATAACTTCTGTATATAGAACTGATGTTTTATCTGTGTACATAATAGCAAAAGATATGAATTTGTCAATACCATATTAATACAGGTATTTAAAATAATATATTAATATATAAGATAATATAGAAACGCTTTATTTCGTTAAGGTAATTGTCAAAAAAGGAAGTCCAACTATGTGACTTTGATGTGAGCACGTATTGATTAATGCTTATTTACCCTGTCAATTTGTATTACTTACTACACAGGTTATGCAGTTGCTCAATGATCCATACCATTCCTTCAGTATCGAGCTTACAATAGGTGAGCAGGTCTGTTCTGACCTTCTGAATTGTTTCGAGGTCAGCCCCGCCGAAAGTAATGTCCAGATACGCCAGGCTTGCTTCCTCGCCATTGGCGATATCCATGCCTGAGTAGCTTTTACCGGTTATAGCAGGCAAAACATATTTCAGTGAAGCGCTGCCCATTTGTACAGGATGATGATAGTGGAAGTTCTTGAAAGGGACCAACAGGTCGATCATCCGGTTGCATATGTCATCCACCCATGGGGCGGAATCGGGGAAGATGTTTCCGAGCTCTCGCAGGATATTTTGTTCAAATGATTTATTATAAACTACTATGGTACCGGTATTGCCGAGCGATTCACGAAGTGTCTTCAGAAAGAACGGTCTCGGGTCTTCGCGTCCTTCTGCAAGAAAAGAAATATGTTCCGGTATCGCCCCGTCGTTTTTTACAATATGCAGCGAAAACTGGAACGGGACTTGCTGGTAAGGTCTTATTCCGTCATATAATGGTATAGCAGTACTGAAGGTCTCGAAATCCAGGTAATAGACCGGATATTTCAGAAGGCTGAGGAAGTTTCGCAGGGCTTCTTTGTCTACGTATGGCACTCCGCTAATAACACATTCTTTTTGTATTCGCTGCTTTACATTCAGCTTATAGTCCGGAGGGATATCCCGTATAGACACGATGCCGTTATCGAAAAGCTCGAATGATTTGTTTCCTCCATAGTATAAGTTGAATATACTTTGTTCGGTCATGAAGTTCCAGCACAGTTTTTTTAACGGACATTCATACGAGTTATCGCATTGTCTTCCGATGTGCACATCAGGACATTGAGGCGCGGAGATGATCTCGAACAGGGCATCTATCCGGTTCTTCATCCCCGCCATAGCCTCGTTTACTTTTCCTGTGACATCTTCAACGCTAAAGAGTTTCACCGGGTCTATTTCACCTTTTTTAACATATTGATTATTAATATGTGCCAGATGGCATTTATCGACAGAAAGTCCGGAAGCATCGCAACAGTATTTTTGAAATGAAAGGTCATGAATGTTTACCTCTTTTACACTGGTTGAACTTTTCACTTCGATAATATCCCAGCGGTCTACTCCCGAAGGGTTCAGGACATCGAGTCTGCAATATAATGTACCGGCAAGTATTCCCGCCTCGAAAAGAGGCAGTCTCTGTTTGAGAAGGTCACCGGTCTGTTTGATATTCCCCATAAAATCATCGACGGGAATATCAATACCATCGGGGTATAATTTTTTTGCCAGTTCGCCGACCAGTTTCCCCTGGTCGAACCTGTGTTGGGTACCGGCATCCGGTACAGGTATAGTTTCCGGATCGTGAACAATTGTCCACAGGTATTTGGGGCATTGCAGCCCGTTAAGATATTTCGATTTAGACAGTAGCTTCGATGACATTTTAACCTCGTAAGTTTATCGCGAAAGAGTAACGACACCGTGTATTATTATATACTTTGTTGCTTGTCTTTGCCGTATATCAGGTGTTCCGGTGGATGACAATTTTTTTAACAATACAACTTCAAAATTTTAATCCCTAAAAAATTTTTTCAAGTCGTCTTGAATATACAGTTTCAGGTATAATTTATGTGTATATTTCACTCTGTAAATATGAATTCCGAAAGACTAAATCGACCGGCAAGCCATGACTTATAATTCGGATACGAAATATACTATATAAAATTTACATAAATGTAATTGATAGGTTATAATCGATTGCTATAGCTTGCTATTTTGAACAGAATTCTGCCTATCCTTACTGATTGATAATAGTAACTTGAGCAGTCGGACATTATTATACTCTATTCCTTTTCCTGTTATGGTGATTTTTAAAGTTTAAAGGCATACAATAACGAAGGAGGCATAAATGGTATCAAAAATCGGTGGTTATATGGGAAAGATACTGAGAGTAGATCTCAGTAAGGAGGAAATAACTCAGGAGGAGGTAGATGAGAAAACACTCCGTGAATGTGTAGGCGGTACGGGGCTGGCGGCAAAATTCCTGTATGATGAAGTGCCACCCGGAGTGGAGTGGTCGGACCCTGAAAACAGAATAATGTTTTTCGCGGGGCCTCTTGGCGGTACGCGGGTAAGTGGATGTGGAGCCGTCTCGATAGTAAGTAAAGGCGCTATGACAGGTTTTGCCGGATGTTCACAGGCAAACGGTTATTTTGGTGCCTATGTGAAATTCGCCGGTTTTGATGGCGTTATTGTACAGGGTAGGGCGAAGCGTTGGGTCTATCTGCATATTCATGACGGCACTGCTGAGCTCCGTGATGCAAGCCATCTGCTGGGAAAAGGCACATGGCAAACTGAGGATGCGATCAAAGAAGGGATAAAACGTCAAAGCAGCGTATTCAGTATCGGACCTGCCGGAGAGAACCTTATACGTTTCGCCGGTATCGTGGGAGACAGGGGACATTCCGCGTCTCATAACGGACTTGGCGCCGTGATGGGATCAAAGCAATTAAAAGCAATTGTTGCTGAAAGAGCGAAAAATCCGGTCATGCTGGCTGATCCCGATGCTTTCTCCAGGAAAGCGAAGGCATTAACAGATGCTGCTATACAGGCAGACCCGAACATGGGGCCATATGGAACGGCTTTTATATATCCCATAATGCTGAAAATGGGAATATTGCCGACCATGAACTACACAACTAATATTATAGCTGATGTTGATAAATTCAGCGGTCAGTCCTTACGTTCAACATTTAAAGTTCAACCGAGTACCTGCTGGGCATGTCGTATTGGCCATTGCCGGTTAGTCGAAATAACAGAGGGCCCGTACGCCGGATTTAAAGGTGAGGAACCGGAATATGAAGGACTTGCTGCAATGGGTTCCATGATCGGTAATACTGATCCTGCGGCAGCGATAAGACTGGGAAATGAAGTGGATAATCTGGGTTTTGATGTTAATGAAAGCGGCTATCTGATGGGCTGGATTATCGAATGTTTCGAAAAAGGTTATTTGAAGAAAGAAGATCTTGATGGTATAGAAATGACGTGGGGTAATCATGCGTCAGTGCTCAGGATGCTGGGGAAAATTGCACGTCGTGAGGGCTGTGGTAATTTATTTGCAGAAGGTGTCAGGCTGGCTTCTCAAAAAGTAGGCGGAGAAGCGGCAAAATGCGCTGTGTATGCAACGAAAGGAGCTTCACCACGTGGTCATGACCACAGGGGACGTTGGGCTGAGTTGATCGATACCTGCCTGTCAAATACCGGAACCGTAGAGGCAGGTCCCGGTATACCGCGACCTGAGCAGTTCGGGATGGAGCCGTTAAAAGACCCCTTCGATGCCATTGCGGTATCGACAATTAATGCCAAGATAAACGGGAGGCACATTTTTGAAGATTCTCTCGTATTATGCTTTTTCTGTACGTCTGATATTCAATTGACCGTAGATGTGTTGAATGCAGTTACAGGATGGGACTTTGATATATGGGAAGCTTTAAATGTAGGTAAACGTTCGGTCAACAGGCTGCGCGTGTTTGCCGTACGGCATGGCCTGAATAAGGAGATCGAAGTTCCTTCCGTACGTTATGGTTCAGTACCGGTTGATGGACCGAATCAGGGCAAGAATATCATGCCTCATTGGGATGCTCTTCGCAGTAATTACTACAAGGAAATGGGTTGGGATCCGGAAACCGGTTGGCCGTTAAAGGAAACTCTGGAAAAATACGGAATTGGAAAAATATATCAGGATATGAAAGCCTGATTTACTTTTCAATAATATGGGTAATGAAATACTTGCTATTGAACCTGGCTATAATGATGAGCAATTTTGCGCTCTATAGACTAGCATATTAAAAAGGAGGAGAAATCACCATGGGTACTCTCAAAGGAAAGGTTGCACTGGTCACCGGAGCAGCGAACAAAAGAAGTATGGGGCATGAAATTGTCCTGCGGCTTGCGAATGAAGGGGCGAATATTATCGTGGTCGATAAAGAGCCGAAACCACGAAGCCTTTTCCCCGGTGATGAGAACTGGGGTGGTATGGACGAAGTCATCTCGGAAGTCAAAGCTGCCGGTTGTGACGGGATAGGCATCGCAGGGGATATAAGCAATAGCAAGGAAGTCGATGACATGATCGCAAAGGCGGTACAGAAATTCGGCAGGATAGACATACTGGTCCATTGTGCGGCTATTCGCGGTCCGGTAGGCCCAACCATTACCGAGCTTTCCGAAAAAGACTGGAAAATTATCCTCGATGTGAATACAACAGGAGCATTTCTTATTTCTAAAGCAGTTGCCAACCAGATGATTAAAAAGGGCGAAGGCGGTAAGATCGTCCTGTTTGCATCGCTGGCCGGAACAATGGGTGTGCCGGGAAGCGGCGCCTATTGCGTTTCTAAATGGGGAGTCATTGGACTGGCAAAGACCATGGCACTCGAGCTGGCGAAACACAAGATAAACGTCAATGCAATTAGTCCGGGGGCCATTATCACTAATTTACGGGACAATGCTTTTTCAAAGATGGGAGAGGACCAGGGTGTATCCACTGAAGAAGCGAGACAGGCAGACTACCAGAAGGTGAGTTCGGTAGTACCGCTCGGCCGACTTGGTACAACGAAAGATATCGCTGACCTTGTCTATTTTCTTGCTTCCGACCAGTCAGCCTATATTACGGGTGAAGCAATTACTATCAGTGGCGGTATGAGATAAAGGAAATATAATCCTGTTGTTTGAAAGCAGGCATACTAAACATGATTATCGTGGTTGTCCCGGCGAAATGTCCGGGCTCCAACGACGATAATCATTATATTCACCGGAGATAGTAGAAACCTTTTAGCTTTACGTCGCTCTCCCTGTCATGTATTAAAATGATGTTCCGGGTTCTCGAGTATGATTTGTGATATAAAGGGAAATGATCACGTGAAAGTTATTGATGATAAAGATAATCCCGTTCGCGGTCTTTATGCCGGTGGATGGGAGTCTGTTACGAAGCAAGAATACCGCGTTGATATTTAATAAAAAGAGAGGAGCAGTACAATGGACGCAATATATGAATTTGTGAAACTTTTCGCCCGTACGAAATATGACGATATCCCGGACGGAGCAAAGCATGCAGCCAAAGTAGAGGTTGTAGATAGTCTGGCAACTGCCGTGGGAGGGTCCACAAAGCCGGGTGTGGCGGAGCTGGTAGATGTGGCGAAGGAACTGGGAGGTGCCCAGCAAAGCACTATTATCGCTTATGGAATGAAATGTCCCGCTCCCAATGCCGCGCAGGTCAATGCGACCATGACACATGCGCTGGACTATGATGACGGTCATCAGAGTGCGCTGGTACATATCGGATGTGTTGCCATCCCCACGGCGTTTGCAGTAGCTGAACGTATGGAAAAGAAGTCCGGTAAAGACTTGCTTACTGCTCTTGCACTGGGTCATGATTTTGAATGCAGGCTTGGCATGGCAAGCAGGCCGAATAGCAGCCTTGCGACATCGGGCTGGCATCCGACCGCGATATACGGATATTTCGGCGCGGCCGCAATATCGAGTATACTCATGGGGCTCGATGAGGATAAGACAATAAATGCGCTTGGTATTGCTTATCATCAAAGCGCCGGAAATGGTCAGTGTGTCAATGACGGTGCAATGACGAAGAGAATGGGTCCGGGACTCGCGGCACGCGGGGGAGTTACCGCTGCTCTTATGGCGGAAAGAGGGATTACCGGCGCTCATAATATTCTGGAAGGTACCTATGGCGTGTTCAATGTGTATCACGGCGGAGATTATGACCGTAATATCTTGCTTGCCGACCTAGGAAAAAGATTTGAAGGGGCGAATATCGGCTTTAAGCCGTACCCCTGTTGCGGCTTTACCCATTCTTATATAGATGCAGTGCTGGCGCTAAAAGCTAAACATAATATTAACCCTGAAGACGTCAAGGAAATCACTGCAATCGGCGGGAAACATTCATTCGATTTAACACAACCTCCGGAAGTAAAGCGTGCTCCGAGGAATATCATCGATTCACAATTCAGCGTACCCTGGTCGACCGCCACCGCACTTGTCAAAGGAAGGGTTGCTTTGGAAGACTTCACTACAGAAGCGATAAAGGATAAAAAAGTGCTTGAAACCGCGGCAAAGGTAACCGGTGTACTGGACGAGAGCATGAACCGTCATGGTGTAGGCCCCGGCAAACTGATCGTGAAAATGAACGATGGTACTGTATATGAAGAGTTCATAGAACATTGTCTGGGGAGTGTTGAACGTCCCATGACATTTGAAGATTGTGCCGACAAACTTAGAAATGTGGCTTCGTCGTCAGTAAAACCTTTTTCAAAAGATACTATTGAAAAGGTAATAGAGCTTACCTCGAAAATTGAAAAGCTCGATGATGTAACGCAAATCATCAAATTACTGGGATAATCATCACATTTAAAAATATTCGAATAAAAGAGATATCGTAAAGAATCTGCTCGGTTCAACGATATCTCTTTTTTTATTTCATTACATATTAAACGAATGAAATTTTTCAGGCTGCATAATTGGTATATACACTATCAGATATTCCGATTCCGCTATAAACCGGGAAGCTGTAAAAACGTTATTTACATATTTGTAATTAATAATTGACAAAGAAAATATACTGTGTTATCTTTATCAAGCTATATAGTTCACCTGAATGATAGTATGTAACAGTTACCATTTTAGTGTGAAGTACGTATATTCCAAATAGTATCCTTAAAAAGCGATTTTTTTGTAAGATATTCCTGTTTTTTATTTAGTTGGGTGGATTTTCCCTAGAGTTGCATTCCAGCATATCAGTTTATCAAAAGATAAACCGATATCGATAATATAACGGAAAAACAAAATTCTGTGAATGCGAAAGGAATAACCGTCTAGCGTAAAGAGATGAGCACCGGTCTTTTTACAGGCACACTTATGTCCAAAATAATTAACAGGAGGTCATACAATGAAACGAACCTTGCTCTTCATCAGCCTGGCTTTATTGCTTACAGTGTCGCTGATTGCTGCATGCGCCAAGCCGGCAACAACCCCGAGTACCCCAACTCCATCCACTCCAACTCCCGCCCCTGAACCTGAACCACAAAAACCGATAACATTACGGATGGCAACTGAATGGACTATCGGACCACGGACTGAACTGATAGATAATAATTTTGTGGCACCTATTCAGGAAAGGACCAACGGAGTAGTCACTGTAGAAACATATCATGGTGGGCAGCTTGTGAAATCTACTGAGATGATGGATGCTATTTCGCTGGGTACGATCGATATTTCGGAAGCTCATCTTACTGTTGAATGGCCTACCCGGGTACCCCGTCTTACTGTATTGGGTCTCTCTGTCTTCGATAATACCGATCATGCCCTGAGGGCTCTCGATGGTCCTCTCGGGACTATGCTCGCAGACGACCTGGAGCAACGTGTGAATACGAAACTGCTTACCTGGTTGAGTGTCGGCGATGTTGATGCCGAAGGTTGTATTAAAAAATTAATAAAGACTCCTGCCGACCTGAAAGGTCTGAAATTGAGGGTAGCTAATGCATCAGATGCGGCCGCCTGCGAAGCGCTCGGGGGCGTTCCCGCCATCATTTCATCCTCGGAAGTTTTTCTCGCTTTACAACGCGGAACCGTTGATGGTGTGTATATTTCTTCAACGGGAGGTGTACGAGACCTGAAGCTTTATGAAGTATGTAAGAACTGGACAAGAATACCGATTGTCGTGGGTGCAGGATACGGGATTGTGATGAACAACGATGTATGGAAAGGTCTTACACCGGAGATTCAAGGAATAATCTCGGAAGCTGCAATCGGTACGCAAGAAGTAATGGCCGATTATTTTAAAACAGAAGCTGATAAAACATGGGCAACCCAATTTCCGGAATTCGGTGTTAATACCTATGTAGTTCCGGTCGAAGATATAGCGCTGTGGAAAGAACCTATGCTAGGTGCACAAAAGGCACTTCTGGAAAAAGTGGTTTCTGCAGAGGATGCCAAAAAAATGCTGGACCTGATCGCTGACGCAAGACAGTAAAATTCATTAATGATTTCACTATTTCCTTATGCAGAAAGTCCGTATCACAGGCTTTCTGCATAAGGAAGCAAAATAACCCGGATCGGCAAACGAAAACAAGCGGGATCGCCGTTTATCAGAAGCAAATTCAAACGAAATAGAAGGTAGAGTCTATGAGTTCATTTGTAAAACGATCAGGAAATATTGCCGGTAAAATAATCGATGGTATGTCTTCCATAACCGGATTCACCGGTGGGGTAATTCTGTCGATAGTAGCGATTATTATTACTGTAGATGTTATCCTGCGCTATGTATTCAATTCACCGACGTCATGGGCAGGGGAAGTCTCTATTATTCTTGTTATTGCCGCTGTGTTTCTTACAGTAAGTTTTGGTTTAAAAGAAGGCAGTCATATCAATGTGCAGGTCTTTATTCGTATTCTCCCATCGCGTGCACGTGATCTGCTTGAAATTATCAGCTATATTTTTGTACTTGCGTATGCAGTGGTATTTGTTCGCTATTCAATAAATATGGTTATTACAAGCGTTACGCTGTCGGAATCTTCAGATTTTCTCAATTTACCTTTGTGGCCTGTAAAAGTGGTGGTTGTGATCGCTTTTTTTGTCCTCTGTTTGCAGGCTTTAAAAATGCTTATAACAAAGAGCTACTCCTATATAACGGGGCAATCAGCGGAACCGCGCAAGCCTGTTATTACTTCGCTTGTGATAGGTGGTTTCCTGCTGATATTTATTGCCGGACTATATATTCTATTTAACGTAAATGGCACGGTGGGACTTCTAATATTACTCATACTGTTGTTAGCTGCCGGTGTGCCGATTAGTTTTACTATGGGAATTGTCGGTACCTTCGGTTTTATCAGTGTGCTGGACCTGACACGCGGCCTTGCCGGGATACCGCAGGTAGCATATTGGACATGGGACAGTTTCACTGTTATGGCGCTTCCGCTATTTGTGTTCGTAGGTTACATAATGTATAAGTCCGGGCTGGCGGATGAACTGTTCAATTTCGCCAGGCAGTGGCTGGGGCATCTTCCCGGAGGTCTTGCGGTTGCGGCAGTGACTGCCTGTGCCGTATTCGCCGCGATTTCCGGTTCGAGTGCTATAAATGCGGCAACTATCGGACTGGTTGCGATACCTGCCATGGTTACTTATAAATACAATAAGAAGATGGCTGCCGGACTGGTCGCCGTCGGCGGGACGTTGGGGGTGTTGATTCCTCCGAGCAGTGCGATGATACTCATCGGCATTATGACGGATGAATCGATAGGACATCTTTTTATGGCCGGTCTGATTCCCGGAATAATGATCTTTATAATGCTGGCTATCACTGCGGTTGTTGTATGTAAGGTCACCGGTTCATATGAACCCTTGCCCAAAATACCTGTTAAAGAACGGATAAAAAACATGAAAGGGTCCATCGGTAGCCTGTTACTTCCGCTTATAATACTGGGCGGTATTTACACAGGTGTGTTTACACCAACAGAGGCGGCGGCAGTTGCGGTGACATATGCGCTTGCCTTTGCTATTTTCATAAAAAGAATGAAATCTCAACAACTTGTTGAAGTCATCAGAGAGTCTACCAAAACAGTTGCTATGGCGGCAATATTAATTTCAGGGGCTATTGCCCTGGGTAATGTAGTTGCGATGCTCAGGGTGACACAAGATGTCACAACATTTTTTGCAAATTCCGGTTGGTCTCCCTGGCTTATTATCTTCGCTACTATGGTATTGATACTGATCCTCGGTATGTTCCTTGATGGCTCTGCAATTGTCTTGCTTACAATGCCTATACTGGCGCCGTTAATACGCTCCCTTGGCTTTGATATGCTCTGGTATTCGGTGCTTTTTGTTGTGAACACGGAAATCGGTTGTATTACTCCACCTATCGGAATAAATATTTATATTATTCAGCAAATATCGGATGTCGATGCATTTGACGTGATCCGCGGAGCGATTCCTTTTCTTGTGGTAATGCTTATAGCGTTGGTAATACTCGCATTCGTACCGCAAATAAGCCTGTGGCTTCCCGGTACAATGCGGTAAATTAATCGGTAAAAGAATTTCTGCAAATATTTATACTATTAGTCCTGTATATTAGTGTCCGCAAACAGGCAAGACATATGGTTGTGAAAACAATGTTGAGATAGTACACCAATTTGATATTGCTTTTCGTTTATCGATTAGCATCGTCTTCTATTAACAATTATTATAAAGGTAGGTGAAAATGACTAAATATGATGTAGTGGTTGTAGGCGCGGGGCCTGCCGGTTCGGCTGCTGCGAAAGCGGCTGCGGAACACGGGCTCAGTACAGCACTGATTGAAGAACACACAATGATCGGCGTCCCGACACATTGTAACGGCGGTATACCTCCCACGTTGTCCTCTCTTGCCCGTTCTGTACTGAGAAAAATGGACAAACAGGTAAAAATAAGGAAATACAAGGCTGCAAGGGTTTATGCGCCGAGCGGTAAACTTGTGAAAGAGATATCCATAACGGATAAGGATATTTACCTTGTTGATAGGGCCAGGTTCGACCAGGAGATGGCACGACAGGCTGTAAATGCGGGTGCCGAACTGTTGCTTAATATCAGAGTAACAGGGTTGATTAAAAAGGATGGGCGTATTGCCGGTGTGACAACCGGATCATCGATTCATCCGGAGATATCGGGTAAAGTAGTAGTTGCTGCCGATGGTATACATGCAGTGCAAAAAGGCATTCCGTTTTGGGCAGGGCTCACACCGCCGGGCTTGACGTATATCAGGGGAATATCCTTTGAGCTTACCGGAGTAAAGGACCTGGAATCCGATACGCTTGAAATGCACGCGGGTACATTTTCTCCGAAAGGCTGGCTTACCGTGTTCCCGCGTGATGAAGTATCCTGTTTGACCCATTTTGAAACGTTTGCAGATTATGAAAGGGTTAAAGCAGGCACCTATGCATTATCGAGAAAAATACGGAAAGCATCTCCTCTGAAAATGGTTGGCTATAGCCATGCGGCAAACCTTGGTGTGCGGCTGCCTAAAATTGTTGCAGACGGCTTGATTCTTACAGGAAGCTCAGCAAATTGCAGGGGAACAATTCCGGTTATTGCGACCGGTACGGCTGCCGGTGAAGTTGCTGCCGAGGCTGTGCTCGCCGGCGATGTTTCCGAAGCATTCCTGAACAGATATGAAAAAAGGTTATCGAAAAAACTACCGAGCAGTGGATTTATGTATACCGGATTCACCAGTATAATGCCTTTTGCACACTGTTCGGACAGCGAAATTGAAAAGCGTTTGATGGAAATTATCGAAAAAGACCAGTTGCCCTGGCCTTAAAATATATCTGTACTGTCAGCGGGGATATATTTTATCCCCGCTATTATTTAAAAAAAGATGCCGACCGGTAATACTTTCAAGCATTAGTTTACAGGCAATATAGAATATTACTTCTTTTTATTTGCGACAAGCATAGACCTGAACATTTCCATCTGTTTTCTGAGTTGTTCGTCGTTATACACACGGGGATCGAAGCCTTCCCATTCCAGCAACAGGACAGGGATGCCAAGCTCTTTCATTATGGCATTTTTTATAAGAATTGCATCGGCAAGATTAATTCTGCAGCCCATGTGAAATTTCCCTATAACTCCGTCGACATGTAATTGTTTGCAGGCTTCGATGATGATCGAGGTCCGTGCGCTCAGGTTTTGGGCCAGTGAGGTATGTAACAGGAAGGCCAGAAACTTATAGGGGTCCTGTGATTTTTCGTCATCGAAATCAGGATAACGCATGCCGTGCAGCGGGAAGAAACCGAGCTCGGAGGATACAGCAGCAATTCCTGTTTCGCGGAGCAGGTTCTCCCAGCGCGGGTCGGTATAGTGCTGGGGAAGAAGTGAAAGTACTCTCGGCGATCCTTTCGGCACTGCTCCCTCTCCCTTTTCAACTCTTTTTTTCAGATCGTTGGCGATATCAATAATAACCGCTGCAGGTTTTTGCAGGTTGGGTATACTCCATGGAAGCGTTCCCAGGCTGTTCCATAACATTTCATGAGTCGTGCTTATTGGCGGCGGATCGGCGGTATCCATCAGGTTTTGTATAGCCCGCATTTCCTGCTTCACGTTATTCCTTGCGTTGATCGCATCCCACAACATATCATCCGTTATTTCAAAACCAAACACCTCTTCAACTTTATAAACGAGCTGTCGTGTGCTGACAGCGGATAATTCAATGATTCGTCTGGATACCGGATACTCACTAAATTCCCTGTCCTGGCAGGTGTCGAAGTAATATGTCGGCACGCCGTATATTTCACGAACCAAATCGAGACTTTTAGGCGCTGTGTCGCAAAGTTGCCCGGATGTGACCATGAAGTCCGGTTTCGGTATCATGTCCAATGCAAGGAGACCGACCATGGTTTTTACGTTGGCACAATGCCAGACCTTCCCTGCTTTCAGCCATTGTCTCTCAGCCGCTTCCAGTACCGGTACGATTTTATCGAAAATACCGCCCAGTACGAACTGAATTGTCGCAGCGATATTTGCTGCGTGAAAATCCGAACTCTTTGTGACAAGTACAGTACCGATGTTCTCGAAGCCCCCGGACATAAATGAATATAATATTTTTTTCTTGCCTTCTTCTCTTGCCAGAACCGTATTTACCACGTCTCTGAGGCACAATCCGACAGCTTTACGGATTCCCGGTAATCCGACATCGAAATACTTTACAAGTCTCTGTTTTCCCTTCTCGATATCGGCGTCGGTTATTCCCAATCTGCGAAAAGCCTTCTGTATCCTGGGGATTTCCGATTCCAGGTCCTGTGCCTCAAAGCCGCATAATGCAAAAAATTCATTCATGATTAAAACCTTCCGTTACTCTTAAATGTTCTATACATAAATACTATCGGACATAAAGGATACGGGAAAACGCTATCGCAGTTCTTTTAGAAGCCTTTCTTGTTTGAAATCAAGAGCTATTTTATTTATTGCGAAGTTTTTTCCTCCGCTTAAATTGTATTTCTTTTACTCTTTTTCCTGGAACTATAAATTAATTATGTCGTTTTGAGTTGATCATGGCATCCCTGAATATTTCAAACCGCTTGCTAATCTGTTCTTCGTTATATACGCGAGGATCGAATCCCTCCCATTCCATTAGAAGCACAGGAATATTCAGTTCTCTGGTAATCTCGTCTTTAATAATTATCGCATCGCCTACATTAATACGGCACCCTACATGATATTTATCCCATACTCCATCGACGTGTAACCGTTTGCATACTTCCAGGATAATGGCGACCCGTGCACGTGTGCTTTGGCACAACGAACTTTCAAGCCCCTTCGCTAAAAGCTCGAAAGGATCATCCGGCTTTTGCTGAGGAAAATCGACAAAACGGTTCCCGTGCATGGGGAAAAAACCGCTTTCGGATGATAATAACGCGATGCCAAGCTTGCACGGTAAATGTTCCCACCTCGGGTCTGTAAAATGGTGCGGGAGCATGGAGATTATTCTCGGTGCTCCTTTTTCGACAACGCCCTCCCCCTTATCGACCCTTTCCTTGAGTTCGTTGTATATCATATTTAACACAGCCCTTGGTTTTTCCAGTTCAGGTATACTGGCTGCTAAGCCATTAACGCAATTAAACAGCATTTCATGTGTGGGGCTTATGGGCATCGGATCGCTTGTTTCAATGAGGTCCTGGATTTTTCTCAGTTCATCGGCTACTTTGCCGCGCGCATCCAGGACTTCCCATAACATATTATCGGTTATCTCGAAGCCGACTACATTCTGCAGGTTCTTTGCGAGGTTTCGTGTGCTTTTGGCGGATAATTTGATCAATCGGGATGAGTCCGGAAATTCCGTAAACAGCCTGTCATGGCATGAATCATATGAACAAACCGGTATACCGTAGAAATCACCGAATAAATTTAACGTTTTCGGAGCGGTATCGCACAGTTCTCCCGATGTTAACATGAAATCGGGTTTGGGGATTAGGTCGAGAGCTACTACACCGACGAGTGTCTTAACATTACCGCAATGCCATACTTTACCGGACTTTAGCCATTTTTGTTCCGCTGCTTCTAATATCGGTACCATCTTATCGAAAATACAGCCCATAACGAATTGAAAAGGTCCTGTAATGTTTGCCGTATTTATCTCATTCGATCTGGTAACCATTGCGGTAGCCAGTATTTCAAAACCCGGCGACATATATCCGACAATAACTTTTTTCTTGCCGTCTTCTCTTGCCAGAACCGTATTTACCACGTCTCTGAGCATAAGTCCTAACGCTTTTCTTATGCCCTGCAGTTTTATGTCATAGTATTCAGTGATTCTCTGCTTGCCGCGTTCGATATCCGCCGAGGTCAATCCTAATTTTTGGAATGCCTTTTCTATTCTGGGTAGTTCAGCTTCAATTTCATGTGTTTCAAAACCGCATAGAGTAAGCAGTTCACGCATAACTTCCCGCCCCCCGTACCTGTTCTACGAATGCTTCGATGCGAATCTTTAACTGCCCCATATCCCCTGTACCGTATTCGGATTCCAGTATGAGAACGGGTATATTCTGTTCCTCCAGTTTCTGTGAGAAGAAGAAAGATTCCGAATCGTATGTTTCGCAGTCCAGGAGTTCATACCAGATAACGCCGACGGTATTGAACTCCTTGATGAGGTTAAGTGCAAAATCGAGCCGCTTTCTAGCTGAATTACGCATAAAAGCACAGGGTACTCTGTTTTGAAGGTAACCTTTAGCCAGGGCTTGAAGCGGATCGCCTTTCGTATCAATATCGCGCCAGAAGTATTGTAGACCCTCGCAGATCTCTTCGGCTACGATCTCTCCTCCCGCAGCCTCGACCAGTTCCTGTACTTTGTAATCTCCATAAGCAATATTAGGTCCGAGCAATAAAAGTCTCGGTGCGCCGTCTTTTATTTTTCGCTGCCTTTTCTGCGCGTCTTTGTAAGCTTCTTCCAGAAGGGATAAAGTGGCGAGGGGACCGATATAGCATGAAAGATGGTTCAGTTTCACAAATTCGAGAGAGCTAACCGGCGGATTTTCACCACGACGAAGCTGGCTGATTTTCCTGAACAGGTCTCTTATTTTGTTGTAAAGGACAATCGCATCGGCGAGCTTCTCATCGGTAACTCTGGTTCCGGTAACCTCGCTCAGTCTGTTCTCCATAACCTTGAGCCGGTCGACATAATATTCATAACCAAAATCCGTTTCGTACTGATGAGGGACCCCCAGCTTGAACAGGTCTATATCGGCGTAATATTCCCAGACCTCTCCCGCTTTTTTCAGGTGCTGGCATGTGACAGGTGCAATGAGCATATCCAGATTAGAATAGTAGGGATTTGTTTTTAAATATCTTTCTCCGATCTGGGCACGTGCAAAGGGACAAATGATATTAGGCACCTGGGTCAATGCAGCGTTTGCAGGGTCGGGGTTACCGCCATGCATGAGGCAGACAGGTATTGCACCTGCGGCGTAGATGATTTCTTCCGGCATATAATTGCCCGGGAAATAACCGACAATTTTTTTCCCTTTTTTCTTCTCCTCGAGAAGTTCGGCGGGTCTGTTCCTTAAATAGGCATCCAAGTCATTCCATTCCATGTGTTTCTCCTCTCGATTTAATATCGGGTTTTAGATGATTTATGATCGATTAACGAGTCCCGGAATAGCTCCAGTCGTCTTCTTAATTGTTCTTCATTGTATATACGCGGATCAAAACTTTCCCATTCCAGTACAAGAACAGGTATTCCAAGTTCCTCTGTGATGGCATTTTTCATGAGGAAAGGGTCACCGGCTACGGAGCGGCAGCCCACATGGAACCTGATGATTACACCATCGACGTTCAGCCTTTTACATGTTTCAATAATGATTGCGATTCTGGCATTAAGACTTTGCGTAAGGGAACTTTCCAGCAGAATACCCATCGCCTCGTACGGATCATTGATTTTCCCTCCAATGTCTCTATTTTCAGGGAAAAGACCTCTTTCAAAAGCTATTTCCGCAATACCGAGTTCCTGTACCAGGTGCTCCTGTCTCGGGTCCGTAGAGTTCGGCGGAAGCACTGATAATACTCTTGGTGCACCTTTTGCAATCAGTCCTTTTCCTTCTCTTACTCTTTCCTTGAGCTCACCATATATCATATTAAGTACTTCAACCGGTTTATTGAAGTCGGATATGCTCCATGGAGACATGCCCATACAACCCCATAGTATGGTATCCGCTGCATTAACGACCAAAGGATCGCTTGTTTCCTGCAGTTGATACAGGTTATTTATTGCCTTTTTAAGCCCGATTTGTGCATCAATAGTATCTAATATCATTTTATCGGTTATTTCAAATCCAACCACTTTTTCAAGCTGTTGTACTACATGTCTCATGTTCTTTCCACACAGGTCTACTACTCGTTTTGAATCCGGGTAATCATTAAATGCTCTGTCCTGGCATGTTTCGTACCAGCATGTTTGTATATCATAAAGCTCATGGAGAATATCCAGTGTTTTTGGAGATGTATCGCAAAGTTGGCCGGATGTTACCAGCATATCAGGCTTCGGAATAAGGTCAAGCGTCAGCAGGCCGACCATAGTTTTAATATTACCGCAGTGAAAGACCCGTCCCGATTTCAACCATTTTGTTTCTGCTGCTTCCAGAATAGGCTCTAACTTGTCGAAAACACCACCGAGCACAATAAGAAAAGACTGGTTGAGCATTGCTACATGTATATCATTTGATTTTGTAACCAGGGTGGAGCCTATTGTCTCGAATCCTCCTGCCATGAAAGCATAGATAATTGTTTTTTTGCCTTCATCCCTTGCAAGAATTGTGTTAACGATATCTTTAATACATAGCCCGAATATTTTCCGGACACCCTTTAATTCTATATCATAGTACTTCGCAAGTCTTTGCTTACCGCGTTCAATATCTTCAGCAGTTATTCCCAATCTATGAAACGCCTTCTCAATTCTTGGAAGCTCGTTTTTTATTTCGTCTGCTTCAAATCCACATGTTGTGAGGAATTCAATCATTGTTCTTCATCTCCAATAACTTTTAATTACATAGTTCAACAGGGATTATAAGCTTATTATGTTTATCATGAAACTATATTAGCGACAGGCAAAACATATAATTTTGTTTTCATGAATGAAATTTGGATTCAATATGAAATGTTCCCAGGTTAGTGAGAATTATATCATATTGTATCGAATAAATAATGTATAACTTAATCAAAATTGCAGTCTACCTTAATACAGCTCCTTGTTAATTCCCGTTGTCATTTTCTATGGCTGATCATTGTCTCTTTAAACAACTCAAGACGTTTTCTAAGAATATCATCGTTATATACTCGCGGATCGAAACTTTCCCATTCCAATACCATTACCGGGATACCCGGATTAGCGTTTATTACGTCTTTCATAAGTAAAGGGTCACCTACTGTTGTACGGCAGGCGACATGATAACGTCCTATAACACCGTCGATATGTGAGTTTTTGCAGACCTCTGAAATAATAGCGCTCCGTGAGCAAAGAACCTGGGATAACGAACGATGTAATGTCGATGCTATCATATAATAAGGGTCATCCGGTTTATCTTCCTCAAAATCAATATAACGGTTCCCGTGTACAGGGAAATGGCCTGTTTCGGATATTACCGACGCCAAGCCAAGTTCATATAAAAGATAATCAAATCTGGGGTCAGATGCATTAGGTGGCAGAAGGTTCAAGATTCTCGGCGCTCCTTCCGGCACTACTCCTTCTTTTCTTTCGACTTTTTCCTGTAGTTCGTCACGAAGTGCACTCAGTATGGAACATAGATCATCATTGCTGACCGTGCTGATAGGTATACCGAAAAAGGTCATAAGTGCCTCGTGTGTTGAATAAATAGGCTGCGGATCGCTTAGCTCCATTAAATTCTGAACGTCTCTGAATAACGCCCGGGGCTCGCTTCTACCGTTAATTGTGTTCCAAAGCATGTCATCTGTTATCTCGAAACCAACGACTTCTTCTACTTTACGGGTGAGGTTTCGCAGGCTCGTCGCGCTTAAACTGATAGCCCGTTTTGAATCAGGATACTCTTTAAATTCCCTATCCTGGCAGGTATCGAAAAAACCTATAGGTATATCATAAAGCTCATGGAGGATATCGAGTGTTTTGGGAGAAGTGTCGCAAAGTTGTCCCGATGTAACCAACAGATCAGGTTTCGGTAGTATGTCCAGGGTGAGCAGCCCGACGAGTGTTTTTATATTGCCGCAATGAAACATTTTCCCGGACTTTAACCATTTTTGCTCTGCCGCTTCCAATACGGGTACCAGTTTATCGAAAATGCATCCCAGAACAAATTGGAAGGAGGGGGCGAGTACCGACGCATGTATATCTTTACTATGTGTTACTACAGTTGAACCAATTATCTCGAAACCGCCGGCCATAAATCCATATAATATTTTTTTCTTTCCCTCTTCCCTTGCCAGGACAGTATCGACTACTTCTCTTATGCTCAGTCCGATTGCTTTGCGCACCCCTTTTAAATTTATGTCATAGTACCGGGTCAGCCTTTTTTTACCACGTTCGATATCTTCAGCGGTTATGCCTAGTTTATTAAACGTTTTTTCGATCCTGGGTAATTGTGATTCAAGGTCCTCCGCCTCAAAACCGCAAAGTGAAAGCAGTTCTCGCATTATCTCTTTCTCCTGTATTTTTCTAGTTTACTTTTTATTATCTATTTCAGGTTTCTATATCTTAAGGGATATATTATTGTTAATAACGTTATTAATATCTACTGCTGCCTCAAGATGACGCTTGACAGGTTATTGAACCGGAGATTTCGGTACTATCTTCTATTGGTTTTTATAGTTGTTTAAAGCAGCTATATAACTCTGAGAATCGATAACAAAGCCGAAGAAAGACAGGATATGTTTAATTGTCCAGTCATGCATCTCGTCGGTAACACTTTTACAACAAT
>CAZAIO010000012.1:0-34474 GCA_964485235.1 uncultured Dehalococcoidales bacterium | reverse complement strand
TTTTATCCAGCGCAACCGGACTACCCCCGTCGCTCGCGTGGCCGGCCACAGCGGCCCACCGGCGTTGATCGAGTACTAAACGCCTCGGTGCGGAAAAGGCGAGCCATTTTTGAGACCAGGGTGATACCGAACAGGGATATTCTTATTGAGAATTACCCGCATACAGTATCCCCTACCCCAATATAAACCGGGCATACAGGCCACAGATCATATATTATGTCAAAAGGATATATTCTCCGTTAAAAGCCGGACCACCGGTCCAAGTCCAACCCCCGCTTCCGATTGACTACATACTGCTTACAGTTCGATTCTCTACAAATCCATAATCGTTGATAAAAGGTAAAAATTCGACTTTTCAAAACGGTATTTCCCCACATATTCTGATGGTCGGTGCAGACCCGTTGACATAAGCCTTACCGGACAGTCCTCGAGCCTTCTTTGAGAAGAAGAGGCCAATCCCAGCGATACAGCAGTTACAGGTGTCTAATCGACAGCTATAGTAAATAAAGTCATCACTTCGCTTGAGCAGTAACTTTATTAACTGGATGCAGGTTGTTCCGCAGTTCGTCTTAATCATTGTAATTTCACATCTACAAATTTTTGACAACGCTGTGCTTTCGTTATATAATATGCATATATGCATGATTATGCATACAGTTTGGACGGGCAATATGAGAGAAGCGTTGAAGGCTTTCAAAACATTATCTGATGAAACCAGGCTCCGCATACTCAATTTGATTCTGGAGCGTGAGTGCTGTGTTTGTGAGGTCATGCAGGCGTTACAGACATCACAATCAAAAACATCGCGTGGCTTAACAGCTCTCTACGAAGCCGGTTTCCTAAAACAAAGGAAAGATGGACTCTGGTCTTTATATTCAATCGAAACTGAAACAAAGGACTACCTTTCAAATCTGATAGAAGCAGCCAGAAAAGCTCTCAAGGACAACAAGGTGGCTGCTTTAGATAAAGAGCGATTGCAAAAGGCGGAGCGGGTTGGTCCTAGTTGTACCGGCAAGGCGTGTAAGAACCCTTTATCGACAGGAACTTCTTGACGCCATTACATAGCTTGGTTGATAAATTCGAATGAGGAGGAATTCAAATGAACACTGTACCGGAATGGGCCTGGGAGTTTCACGGGCATCGTTGTCCATTCATGCCGTTGGGTTATCGTATGGCAAAGCGAGCCATGCAGGAGCTCGGCGTAGAACACGAGAAGGACCATGGATTCTATGTCATACCTGAGCTTGGGGTTGGTCATCCACAGACTTGCCTCATGGACGGTATTCAAATAGCTACCGGGGCTACCTATGGCAAGTCGCTAATGGAGAAAACTTTCTGGGGCAAGCTGGCGGCCACTTTCTACCATCCGAAGAAGGGAGCAATCCGCCTGTCACTTACTCTGGAGTTCATAGATGAGTTTGGGAAGGTAGAATTCTTTGCTCTCAGAAAGAAGGGGATTGAACCCTCTCAAATACCATCCGAGGTAACCGAAAAAGCGCTAAGCTGGGTGGATGCTCAGCCGGATGAGAAGGTCTTTAAAATAGAGAGACTTCCGGACTACAAATTTACGCCGGTAAAGGGCTCATTCAACAAGGTCAAATGCGTCAAGTGCGGCGAGTATGTTTTTGAGAGGTATGTACGTCTGGTCAATAACGAGCCTCACTGCATACCATGCTCCGGCTACAAGAATTAAAGACGGGAACGTTACATATCCGTTCTCAGGATAACAACATATGACAATTACATCCGTTCTCATAGGAGTTATCGCTATCTTGGCCGTATCAATAGCCTTCTCAATGGTCGGCCAGGGTGGCGGCTCTCTTTATGTTCCCATTCTCGTGGCGCTGGGGATGGCAATTCACGACGCGGCAACCACTAGCCTGTTTGTTATTGTGGCTACATCACTTTCGGCCGCCATTATCTACCGCCGTCGCCGAACCATCGACTGGAAGCTGGCCCTGATTATCGAGCCGCCTACTATAGCATTGGCATTTGTGGGTGGTTTCCTGGCAAATGCAATAGACGCCACAGTACTCAAGATTATCTTTGCGGTGGTACTCATTATTGCCAGCATCCTTATGCTAAGGCCAGCGATAGAAAAGGAAGCCACTACATCACACGGTTGGGGCTATTGGAACCGTAAAATGGGAGACAATCACTATGTTGTGCATCTACCCGGTCTGATGCCGATAACAGCGGCGGCAGGTTTCGTGGCCGGTATGATTGGAGTATCCGGAGGTATCTTCAAGCTGCCTGCTATGGTCTTAATTGGCCGCGTTCCCATGCGAGTCGCGATCGGGACTTCTTCACTAATGGTGGCCATCACCGCGATTGCTGGCCTCTCCGGTCATTTAATAGGCAGCTCGTTTAATATCCTCGCCGCATTACCACTAGCGGTGGCGGCATTTGTTGGCGGGCGTCTTGGTTCCAGCTTATCCGCGCGTGTGAAAGCACCTTCGCTCAAAATATACTTTACCATAATACTTTTTCTCACGTCCGTCTGGATGATTGTCAGCATTTTTATTTAGACAAGTGTTACCCATCAGGAGGGTAGATGAATGAAGACCATGGTTTTCATCCATGTTCACAACTCAGGTCGGAGCCAGATGGCTGAAGCCTTCTTTTTCTCAGGTATCAACTCAACGAGGTGACCATAAGAGCAGTATGAACCGGCCATAATGACAGCACATAGACCGGGCACACAAGTTACAGTAAAGCAGTTCACCCTCTTTTCCAGCGCAACCGGACTGTACCCGTCGCTCGCGTGGCCGGCAAGAGAAAATGCTCTGAGGCCCAAAAATACATAACCCTTCTCACGTTTCAATTTTGGCACCTGGCGCGTACACATGTTTACCCATTACCCTTCCAATTTTTCTAACATTGCTATCATCTTCATTGAGCACGTAGAAGTCGTATTTAGTACCAGTACCCCTTGATTCAAAGTATGAAATCGTCATCCTACCTGTCATGCTGATGGTATTCTTGCTCTTCATCATCATCGGCCTCTTCGCTTGAATCTTCAGAATCATCTGAATATGATGGGGATTGCCCTATGAATTCCTCGGAGACCTTTTCTCTATTTTTGCCCGTGAGGTCATCTAAGTCTGCATCAGGGTCATCCCGTGAAATCAATTCTCGCAATTCTTCTTCCGAGTCGGCAACAGGAGTAAAAGCTATGTCTCCAGATTGTCCCTCTAAACGCTCGAACCAACCCATTTTGGTCCATACGAATATTCTTCCCTCCTCCGGATTGTCTGTATTAGTGCCCAAAATTTGGATTGTCACTCCACGGGAATCCTCCCGTTCATATTGTTCCCCATTATCAACCATGCTAGACCTCCTGAAACACTTATAAATACATACTGGCGATTTTCATTATATATTGTTCCCAGCATTATTTCCCAGACCAGGGGATTACTAGCATAATAGCTAGTTCTTTAAATACATTTTTTTAGGTGTACCTGTCCACAGGTGACCCTTACGTAGGGTATGAACCGAACAGACAGGTTACATTAAAATCAGTTCCCCCTTTTATCCAGCACCTGGACTGCCCCCGTCGCCCGCGTGGCCGACTACAGCGGCCTCCCGACGGTGATCGGGTACAACACGCCTCGGAGCGGAAAAGGGGTTAGTTCCGGGCTGAATGGTGCGACCGAATAGGCCGTTTGCCAGGAAAAAGCAAGCAGGATCTCGGGAAAACGGAATATGAGACTATTAGAGAATCAGGAGAAGATCAATAGCTTTGTGGGACTTAATTTTTAGCTGGAAATTATTATTGCATTAAAGGTTAGCTGATAAATAATATTCTAAAATAGAGTATAATAGTAAGTGTTGATAGAAGAGAATTAAACACGCCTAAAACCTCCAGTAAAGAAATCAAAACCTCTTTTATCCTCTGAAGCAGGAGGCTTCGGAAGTTACTTTTTCCTGTTCAACCAAACTGGATATGTAATGTTTGTACACTATTTTATATACGGTTAGCACCTGAACTGACAGGAACAAGAATTATATAGATATGAATATTTATTTACTATATACAACAGACGATATGAATAATATGAAAGCCACCGATGTGCGGTATGTCAGGAATAAACTGGAGTCGTCACTTAATAGAATACCGGCTTATGACCTGGCAATGATCGATGGTGTGCTCTGGAGAGTTGCGGTTGTGGATTCAGATAAATGCGAAGATACAATCAAAAAGGTATCTGAAAGATTAGCCATATCACCGAATAGTCAGGGCTTCCGTGGGACAGCCCTTGATGCAAAAGGCAACACCATCAGCAAAGAGTTCATCTTTAGCGTAACGGATGATTGCCATAAAAAATAACCTTAACCGGTATAGATATTAAGTAGTGAAACCTGAATTTACCGATTTCTGTGGTATCTTATTACCGTCAGTAAGCCCGGATAAGAAATATTATATGGAGGTCTATACATGGGAACCAAGGGAAGAAAAAATGTTAAAAAACCCAAGAAACAGGTGTCAGAAAAGAAAAGTGAACAACCCGAACCTAAAAGGAAATGACCTCACATATAAAAAGCTGAGATGTGGCTGCCTGTGGGCAGGCAGCACATTGAAAAAGGGACTGGCCCACCAGACAAGGTCGACACCGAACAGGGGTATTATTATTGAGACTTACCCACATAGTATCCGTTACCCCAGTATGAACCAAGCACCCCGATAAGATCAGGGCAATACGCGGACCGGGCACACAGATAACAGTATTGGCCCTGATTCGTAAAGTATGTCTTATCAATTGACCTACACACAATAAATGGACAATAGGGCACTATCGTCTATTATATGTTATCCGAGGAGTAACCTATGGAAAACCATGAAAATATGACCAACAATGCAGCATTGACGCGCGATGAAGAAAAATTCGACGAAAGGAAGGAGATGAGATACCTTTTGCCTCCTGTAGAACATGGTATTAAGGTAAACGGTAAAATCATGCTGCCGGCGCACGCCAGTGCGTCTCATCCCGTCCCCGGCGCAGTTCTCTGCCATGGTTTTGGTGCAAACCAGAACGTTATGGAATCCGGTGCTTTGCTCCTGGTCAATAAAGGAATAGCTACCATTGCCTTTGATTTGCGCGGTCATGGTTCGAGCGAAGGCTACCTCGATGGCGACTTTAATGAAGATGTAATTAATGCATGGCGGCTGCTTACCAGTATACCTGAAGTTGATAGTTCACGGGTCGCCCTCATCGGGCACAGTCTCGGTGCCCTCTCATCGATTCTGGCAGCAAAAACGATAAGGCCAAAAGCGTTAGTGGCCTTATCCTGCCCCTATGAAATAGAGGGGACGGCGTTCAACAATACTTCTCATAAGAAGGCTTTCCATTTGGTCATGTGGGTAGTTTCTATTATCTGGAGGTTTACTGTCTTGTGCAAAGGTTTGAAAGTAAAGGTGAATTGGAAGAAGTTCCTTGAAACGTGGTCTCAGGTGAAATTGTCGTCAGCACTGGCAGATCTGAATGAATGCGACAAGCTCTTTGTTTTCAGCGAAGGCGACATGCTGACCCCATACAAGAAGTTCGCCCAAATCTACGAGAAAGCCCCCGGGCCGAAGCAAAAAATGTTAACCAGAGGGTCTCATTCAACATCGGTCGAAGCAGAGATTCTCCGCTTCGAAAGGATCGGCTGGGTTGTCTCAGCTTTAACTGCCTGAAAGCCTGTTGACCTGATCCAATACTTGAAGTTGTTTTTTAGGTGCCCTATCAATGAGGTGACCACAAGAGGGGGTACAATCCAGATACATAGGTAAAGTGAAAGTAGCATTTCTTCTCCGCACAACCGGACTACCCCCATCACTGGCGTGGCCTCGTTCAGAAGCTGTTGAAACTCCAACGATTACGTAATGCTTCATGGGATTTTTGAAGCTAGCCTACTAAGACTACGGTAATCCACGTTCAATATACGAATAGAGTATGGTCGTCTCCGACTTCTACGAGGCTTACCGGTATTATCATAGGCTAGTTGAACGGAGGTACCCCGAAGGAGTATGCTGAAGTTAATGGCTGTACCCTGAATGCCGGTGCTATTAAATCCGGTATACAGTCTATCAGCCAATAGAGAGGTGGGATGATAATGGACTCAAAGAAACAATTACAAGAGGCTAAAGAACAGGCAGAAGAGCGCGCTGCAGAGGACTCTGTCCAACTGGCTAGAGAGCAGAAGATTCAAAAAGGGCAAGAGGAAAGAGAATCCAAACGTGAAAAGAAGCGCGTTGCGGAAGAACCGGCACGGCTAGCCAGAGAACAGGCAAGAAGAGAAACCGATCTGGCTAGAGAGCAGAAGATCCAAGAAGAGCAAGCAGCAAAAGAAGCCAAACGTGAAACAAAGTACATTGCAGAAGAAACTGCGCGATTAGCCAGAGATCAGGCGAGAAGAGAAAAGGATCTGGCTAGAGAGCAGAAGATCCAAGAAGAGCAAGCAGCACGAAGGCGAAAAAATAAAAATTAAACACCAGGCTAACACGGAGAGGTGCGGGTAGCCGGTAAGCTTGTACTGTTTGTATTTGCACCTTATTAAGTGTATAGTAAAAGTAGTGGTTTTTAGTTTACGTTACGACTTACTTGCCTAGATCGTCTTAAACCCTCTTAGTTTCTTACAAGTCTCTGGTGACTATAACTCTAACCAACTATTTTAAAAGAGGAGGTCACCTATGAGTATGGAAGATAAATCGCTTAAGTGTTCCGATTGCGGGGCTACTTTTACCTTCACCAGAGGGGAACAGGAATTCTACTCATCTAAAGGTTTTACCAATGAACCCAAGCGTTGTGTTCCGTGCCGACAGGCAAAGAAACGGCAGAGTGGGGAATCAAACTCGTACAGCCACAGCAGATACTAAGTGATGTAGTAATTGACCTTGACACCGGGGATATACACAGACAGGAAGTGATATAGTCTATGTATGTCCCGGTAAGGTTAGTTAGATTAAGGCTTCGGAAATGGAGCTCGGTAATGATTGTTAATTTTGTATACACAAACTCTCATAACCGATGGGCTGCAGGCCGGTGGTAATATCCATTTTAAGTATCAAATATAATTCCTTATGATATTATTGCATTGACTCGTAAATTGTAAAAGGAGTGATCTATGGCAGGCAAAGTACGTAAATGTCCTATATGTCGTGGTACAGGCACTGTCCCTGATAAATCGGGAGGCACGCCAAAGACATGCAGAACTTGTTGTGGTACAGGATCAACAGGAGGATAAAAACTAAAGATACTTTCTATTCCTTTTATGAAATGTATATTTAATTAATAAATTAGAAGAGGTCACCTGGAGGTTCTATTGTGATAGTGAATAACTTGAACACGAACTCTTATAGCCGATTGATCGCGAATTCAAATTAATTGGATAAAAAAGAACCGGTTTCATATCATCGCAGAGGTCACAAGTTCTAAATCTATCCTTAACTTTCAGCCATTTCGTTCCCCCACCATCTTGTTCAAAGGATGCCTTGTCTCTTTGGGCGCAACATAAACCAGGTAGACGACCCCAAAATTGATGCTGCACCGATAACTATGGCAAACCTAACCCGGTGGCTATGTAGTGTGGGTAAGCAGGTCACGAAATTGAAAAGTGGTACAATGATGTAGTGGAGGTAGCAAAATCTTCAATATAAAGGAATGGAAAGAGGTCAGTAAATGAGTGTACGTTGGGATGATGAACTCCTATCTTTTTTCCCTGATAGGAAGAGAAACGGTAAGTTAGCCCTTGATGACATGCTTGACGTCGATCATGAAGCTGAGTCACTTCTCGATGAAGAACTGGTGGAAGACATTTCAGGAGAGATTCATCTTTTGGAAAATGAGGAATCGGGGGAGGATTTTATCGGCAAACCAGAACCGGAAGCCAGGTCCGCGCTACAGCCGCGAGAGGAAGAGCCAGTCGCTGATGAAGCAATAGAGGATCCTATCTTCGCATATCTCCATGATATCGGCAGATTCCAACTTATCACAGCAAACGAGGAGAAAGTATTAGCCAGTAAACTGGAAGAAGCCAAGTACCTCAAAAAGATCGGGAATCTTTATTTTAAAGAATATAATAGTTATCCATCAACAGAAGCTATTATAATTTTTTTACTAAGGCGTCTTCTTGCAATTCAACCTTTAATCAACATTCTTAATGAACGGCTTGAGCTTCCTCATGAAAATAGCTTTGTCAGGAACATTCTTAATGAAAAAATAAAAGCTTCAATCAACAGCGTCATTCAACAGACATTGATTAACGATATTTCAGAAACCAGTGAAGAAGGCATCTCTGAAGTGGAGCAGAAATTAATCGGCCTCTCTGTATACAGTCGCCTTTTACCTCCCGAACTATTCACCATTATTGGAGAGGACACTTCATGGCATATGGTGGCATCTATGGTTCGTGAGCCGGTTAATCCCGAGTTTTTTTCCCGGCTCCAATCTAAAAGTCAACAGTTTGAATCCTTTTTTGAGAAGGTAAAAAAAACAGCAGATGAATCCGAAAAACATCTTACCGAATCAAATCTACGACTGGTAGTCAGTATTGCAAAAAAATATACCAATCATGGAATGCCGCTCCTTGATCTTATCCAGGAAGGAAACATAGGACTATTCCGGGCTGTGGATAAATTTCAATACAGAAGGGGCTTTAAATTCAGTACTTACGCCACCTGGTGGATTAGACAGGCCGTCACCCGGGCATTGGCTGATCAATCTCGTACAATTCGTATTCCGGTGCACATGGCGGAAATGATTAATAAACTATACCGGACAAATAGTCGCTTAACCCATGAATACGGACGCGAACCAAGTTACGAGGAAATTGGTAACGATATGGATATCGCCTCCGAAAAAGTAAGAGAAATTTTGAAATTGTCTCAAATACCGATGTCTCTGGAAGTACCTATCGGCGAAGAAGGAGACAGTCATCTTGGTGATTTTATTGAGGATCGTGCCACTATCTCACCGGCCGATGCTGCGTCAGGAGCGCTACTCAAACAACAGCTTCAAAACGTTCTTACAGAGCTTTCTGATCGTGAGCAAAGGGTGCTGGTACTTAGATTTGGCCTGGAGGACGGAAGAACGAGAACTTTGGAGGAAGTTGGCGTAGAATTTCACGTAACCCGAGAGCGAATTCGCCAGATTGAAGCTAAGGCGCTACGAAAGCTCAGGCATCCAATGCGTAGCCGCAAGCTCAAAGACTTTCTGGAGTAAAGAAGTAAACTTTACCTGTTATAAAGGTTCAAGGGTACATACTTATATAAGTAAAATTTTTTCACGTAATAATTTCTCGCATCGGTTGATCGCTCCCTTAACAATCATTCCAACATCCTTATTTTCCAACAGGTCACCCCTACTACCTGCTGGAACAACTACACCGCACTGAGCGTTTCGACAATTATATTGCGGTAATGCTGTTATTCCATCTGAACAAATGGCCTTCGAGGAGCAATAAAGCACGTCTGTTGTGCTCTGTTCGGCGTTGCACATTTCATCAGGTTGTTGATTATTCGTTACCCGGTTATAGCAAGAAAGTGATTGCGTGATAATCTAACTCATATTTTTATTTCAAAAGGAATTTTCGTAATGCAGAAAGTAATCCTGTATACCATTTGATATACGCACATTTGACAAATCAGCCATTTTTATACTACATTATTAACAAATTAGTGTTAGTTTAGGTTATTACGAGCTTCATAGATCACTTTAAACCTCTCCGGTATTGGATGACCAGGCTCTTACTAAAATTTAAATGAGAGGAGGTCATCTGGTGAGTTTTCAGGACAAATCACTCCAGTGTTCCGATTGTGGAATTGTTTTCACGCACAGCGCTGAGGATCAAGAGTTCTACCAATCCAAGGGCTTTACTGATGAGCCCAAACGCTGCCCCGAATGCCGTCAAGCAAGAAAGTCGAAGCGATATGGGAACAGCAACAGTAGCTACGGCATAAAGACCCCACGGGAAATGTTCCCCGCGGTTTGTGCCGATTGTGGCAAGGAAACCGAAATACCCTTCGAACCCCGTGAGAACAGACCTGTGTATTGTAGCGATTGCTTTCGTAAAGTAAGATCAACTAGATAATACCGGCCTCACTTTAAAACATGCAGGGGCAAGGTACACTCGGATTTTGTATGTCATCGTACCCGGAGAGAATATGCCTCAACATGAGTTGAGCTAATAAATAGAAGGGGAGAGAATTGAAGAATAGGACAAGAGAAAACAAAAAGGACACTCACATAAAAATATTATTTGTATACCCTGAATATCCGGACACTTTCTGGAGTTTCAAGCATGCCTTGAAATTCGTGTCCAAGAAAGCCGCATTCCCACCGCTTGGCTTATTGACAGTGGCGGCAATGCTCCCGGAAAAGTGGGAGAAAAAACTGGTCGATATGAATGTTAACACGCTCACCGCTAACGATATAGAGTGGGCTGACTATGTGTTTATCAGTGCTATGGAAATACAAAAGGAATCGGTGAAACAGGTAATTTCGCAATGCAATAGACTGGATACTAAAGTAGTTGCCGGTGGCCCTCTTTTTACCACAGGACATGAAAATATCGACGGGGTCGATCACTTTGTCCTGGGCGAAGCAGAGATGACACTGTCTCCTTTCCTGGAAGACCTGAAGAACAATTGTGCCCAACACATTTATACTTCCAGTGATTTTCCTGAAATAAGCAAAACACCTATCCCGTTATGGTCTCTGATAAACATGAAGCATTATTCATCGATGAACCTCCAGTATTCCAGAGGGTGTCCCTATGACTGTGAGTTCTGCGATATCATCGTATTAAATGGGCATTTGCCCCGCACCAAAAGCAGTGAACAGCTGATTTCTGAGATGGATGCTCTGTATGAGCAGGGCTGGCGAGGTAACCTGTTTATTGTCGATGATAATTTCATCGGGAACAAAAAGAAACTGAAAGCGGAAATACTGCCGGCAATGATCAAATGGAGAGAAAATAATAAACATCCATTTGCTTTGAATACAGAGGCATCTATCAATATGGCTGACGACGAAGAGTTATTACAATTAATGGTAGAAGCTGGATTTGATACAGTATTCATCGGCATTGAAACCCCCAATGCGACAAGTCTATTGGAGTGTACCAAGGTCCAGAATCAAAACCGGGACATGGTCACCTCTGTAAAAAAGATCCAGGAATTCGGACTTGAAGTACAGGGGGGATTTATTATCGGTTTTGATAGTGATCCGGAGTCTATTTTCCAGAATCAAATAGAATTTATCCAAAGAAGTGGTATTGTCACTGCTATGGTCGGACTATTGAATGCGCCTTTAGGCACAAAATTATACAAACGCTTGGAGAAAGAAAACCGCCTTACCAAATCTTTTACGGGCCACAATACTGACTGCAGCTCACTCAATTTTGTCCCGAAGATGAACTACAATACTCTGATCGACGGATATAGACATGTGCTGGATACCATCTATTCACCCAAGCAATATTACGAGCGTATAAGGACTCTCCTACAAGTTTATCAACCGCGCAGGAACAAAGTGGACCGACTTCAAACCAGCCAGATAAAAGCACTTTTCAGATCAATCTGGTTCCTGGGAATATACGGAGAGGGAAAAAGGCATTACTGGAAGCTGTTTATTTCGTATTCCATGAGGTCACCTAAAAAATTCGTCAGATTCATAACTCTTGCTGTTTATGGATACCACTTCCGAAAAGTTGCAGTTGCTCAAATGTAAGCTGCACAACAGTATATGTACGGCAAAATATGGACATAGTCAGGCGAAAGGATGTATAGAATGTTCTGACATTGTCTTGTGACTATGTCTGCAAGATGAACTACTTAAAATTGATAGCCTATCATGGTATAAAAAGGGCGAGTTTTACAATATCTGCTATTAGGGCAAAGAAAAAGCAAATTACTAGAAGACTTGAATAAAAGTTAACGCGGCCTAAGACGATTTGATATAATAAAATCCCAAGTTGCTCCAACCCCATCAACCCCTCACAGATTGAACTTGCGTACTAACTTACCTTGCGCGTAGCTGAGATAGACTATACACTTTTGGGTCTATACGTTGTCAGCTTTAGCACCTTGGGACTATCTTATTATAACATAGTTTACTTGGAAAAACACTTGGCCGGAAATTTGACTTTCACCATTGGATCGTGGCTTGTTATTACTGGAGACTCCATATGAATGAAAGCCTGAGCATTTCGTGTGATTATTGCATTGGTATATGCCTATAGATACTTTGATGATCCGGTGCCCACATGCATTACCCTTCGCCTTTCGCCCGCCGGAACAACGGCATCGTCCTGAACGTAACGCCGATGCTTCAGCTATCATCTCGACGAGGTGGACCCTAACATACCGGTACGATCACCCGAAGTTAGCTGTCCGTTTTCTCCTGTCCACTCTATTATTTCAGTGTTTCGCCGTAAGTTTTAGTATCGTTAAAACATTGACATCGGATTTATCTGTAATTATAATGGCATATCTTAATCATCATCATTTCATATTATATTCTTATTCTTTCACAGCAAGGAGGTGTTTTCAGATTAATAAAGTAATAATGAGGTATATTTTGTCAAATAGATACACATTAGGATTAAAATTCGGGAGTGTAAAATGAAAAGGCATGGACCATTATTTTATTTAAGCAGCTTGGTGCTGGGCATAGTTCTGGTTTCAGTCCTGTTTATTACCGCCTGCAGCAGCCCTGCACCCACGCCGGCACCGTCGCCCGCGCCAACCCCTACACCGGCACCAGCTCCAACACCAGAGAAGGTAATAAATCTTAAATTCGCCTACGGTAGTCCTGAACCGGCACCGGGCGTCTTTGATTACCAGGTTGTCATTGCAGAGTGGTGTAAAAAGGTGGAGGATGAATCTCAGGGCAGAGTCAAGATAGATATTTATCCTGCTGAGTCTTTGCTCAAATACGCCGATATATACAGGGGCGTGGCTACAGGGGTATCTGAAATGGGCGCCTGGAGCCCCCATTATGACTCCGCCGCATTCGCACTCACCAGCGGTTTCTCGCTCCCCGGCATACCCTGGGGTTCATATGAGGCCATGTACAAAGTGCACCGTGATACCTTCGCCGCAGTTCCGGAACTGCGAGCTGAATTTAAAGACGTCAAGATGCTGGGCTATGGAAGCCTGGCTGAAAATATAATATTTCTCAATGGTTACGAGGCACATGTCCCGGCTGACCTTGATGGGCTAAAGCTAGCTTGTTCGGCCGCAGAGATACCCCGCGCCGAAGCCCTGGGAGCCGTCGGAGTATCCATACCTGCTGCCGACAGATACCTGGCACTTGAAAGGAAAACTGTCGATGGAACCATAATGGTATGGGGCGCTGTCCGGGCTTTCAGACTGTATGAAGTGTGTGACTGGTTTCTCGAGGGAATAGCCCAGCCGCGGTCTACCATGTACCCGATAATGAACCAGAAAACGTACGACAGTCTTCCCGCCGATATTCAGAAATCAATAGATGATCTAGTCCCGTGGTTCTCGACGGAACTATGCAGGGCATATGAAGAAGCGGGTAAGGCAGGGCGCGACCTGACAATAGAAGCCAAACGGACTATATACTCGCCGACAACGGCCGAATTACAGGAATGGATAGAAGCTCTGCAACCGCTTCAGGAACAATGGGTGAAGGATATGGAAGCGAAAGGGAAGCCGGGCCAGAAGATGCTCGATGAACTGTTAAGCATCGCCCAGGCGAACTATGACAAGTAGGCTCTGCTACGCGTAAGGAGCTTACAGCAAGATCGTGAGAAAACATACCGCGCAGGATATCTCCCGACAGAAAACGAGTACAGGGAGATATCCTGCGCGGATATACAAGGCAGGCAATAAAGTCCGGACTGAAATTCGCTTCTCTACCATACCGGCAAGACAATGATTACCGTAGCAAATCAGGAGGACTCTTTCGGGTTCATTAAAATAACTCAGGCAATCTGAAGAAAAGATGGTATATTCTGTATATTCCATAGAGCGGGATTAGGTGTTGACGGCATACCAGTGAGCGATAAAAGGCGGGGGACTATCATATATGAAAGCGGTTAATAGTAGCAATTGGGCACAGCGCACAGACATGGTACTGGGGAAAATAACCCTGGTCTTCAGCATGATCGGGGCATCGTTTTTGGTTATAATGATGTTCGCAATCGTGGCGGACGTTGTCATGCGCGGTTTCTTTAACAAACCGATAAAAGGCATAATCGAGAGCGTAGGCATGGCGTTGCTTTTACTCGTCTTTCTGACACTGGCCAATGTCCAATACTCCAAACGCAATATTGCGGTGAGTATACTGTTCGACAGGTTGCCAAAAAAGGTGAGGACAGTCGTGGCTGCTCTGGTTTATATCCTCACGCTGTGTATCCTGTTGTTGCTGGCAAGGGAAGGTTTCGCTCACTTTAAATACGAGATTGAAACAGGGGCTTTCATGCCCGTAACGAGATGGCCGCTGCCACCCTTCCAATTTATAATAGGCTTCGGGTGGAGTTTTGCCTGCCTGATAGTGCTGCGTGATTTTTTCAACACTATATTTTCTTTTACCAAGGAGGAGGATCAATGAGCGCTTTTGAGATAGGCCTGATCGGTATCGGTGTGCTTTTTGTGCTCCTCCTTTTAAATATGCCCATAGGCTTCGCCATGGCCATCGTCGGCTTTGGCGGATTCGCTGCTGTGGTCGGTATTCCCGGATCATTGAGTAATCTCGCGTTAATTCCGGTGGGAATGGTGACCGAGTATCATTTCGCCGTGATACCGCTCTTCGTGCTCATGGGCGCTATCGCTGCTAATTCCGGGATCACCAAGGACCTTTATAACGCCGCTTTTCACTGGGTGGGGCAGTTCAGAGGAGGCCTTGCCGTGGCTACTGTTTTGGCCTGCGGCGGTTTTGCTGCAGTGACCGGCTCAGCCCTTGCGGGGTCAGCCGCCATGGGGCAAATAGTAGGACCTGAAATGAGAAGGCATCATTACGATCCCAGATTGGGCGCGGGCACTGTCGCCGCTGGCGGCACGCTGGGAGTCCTCATCCCCCCAAGCATGGGATTTATCCTGTACGCTATACTTACGGAACAGTCTATCGGCCGTCTCTTCATGGCCGGCATATTCCCCGGAATCCTCGAAATAGTTTTTTACCTTGTTACCATTTTCCTTATCTGCCGGATCAATCCCGCTATGGGACCTGCCGGACCAAAAACGAGCTGGGGATTGAAAGTGACGTCTCTCAAGGCCGTTGGGCCGATATTGATTTTGTTCGGGCTGGTCATGGGAGGTATTTATCTGGGATGGTTCACTCCGCCGGAGGCCGGAGCGATAGGAGCCTTCGGCACTCTCGTTTTAGCGATGGTACTCAGGAGAATCTCCGCAAAAGGGTTCTGGGATTCTGTTCTTGATACGGCACAAGTTACCACCATGGTCATGGTCCTTATTATGGGTGCTTTTATCTTCGCACGTTTCCTGGCGGTGACGCGAATGCCTTTCATGCTGGCTGATATAGTGGCAAACGTCCCATTACCGCCTTACGCAATCCTGGCGATAATCTTATTTTTCTACATTATTATGGGTTGTCTGTTTGACCTTCTTTCAATTATGGTCCTTACAATTCCTATTTTGTTCCCTGTCGCCACAGCACTGGGTTTCGACCCGATATGGTACGGCGTCCTGATGGTGAGAGTGATGGAGGTAGGGGCAATTACCCCTCCCATCGGAATAAACACTTACGTTATTGCAGGGATAATGAAAGTGCCGGCCGGGACTGTATTCCGCGGAATAGTCCCCTTTACCATCGCCGACCTTTTGCATATCGCCCTCCTGGCGGCAATACCGCAGATTTCGCTTTTCCTGCCCAATCTTATGATCGGGAAATAAATCAGGGACTACAAGAGAGAGCTGCCCAGGCTGTTGGAAAGGTGGTGGACACTTACATTTCCGGGAAATGCGCCCGCAGGAAATACACTTCTATCGAATGCGTCTAAGGCGTTTTTATCCGCTACCCGTTCTCAGATGCTCCGGGAATAACCGGTACGGTCAGCCTTAGACAGGTGACACCTGTAGAATATAACCGGGCACAGATAACATTTAGAGCACTCATAAATCAGGTCCGAGTTATCAATCTTTCTACACATTATGTAAATTACACCAACCGGTATCCCTTCCGCCTGTGTTTATAAAAAATTTACGTAGGAGTAATATTCGCTATATGAACTCATTATCAGGTATGAACCGGGTACAACGGCGACATGCGGGCCGGACACACAGCCGGTAAACATATAATCAGCTTCCGTGACTTATTCAGCAAACTGCCGTTCTTCGATACATGATAAATCATTTTTCCCGCAAGGACCCGGTCTAAAAAAATTACCTTTAAACCACTGTATAGCTCTTTCACTGACCGGAGTATGCATGATGGCATCGCGTCGGGAAAAGTAAAAGTATGGGCAGACCGTAGTTCGGGCAATCAGGAGAAGATCATACTACTGACTATCGTCCGGCACATGACATAAATTTGTTATAAACTATCCTTCATTTTTATAACTATTTAACTGCTTATCTTCTAAAATCGAAATCACCGGAAATAATTAAGGATTTATATATACACCGATTAAGTAGACTTACGTATACTCATATCCTGATTAAATGAAGAAAATTAACATAAAGGGGGTATAAAAAATGAAGAATATAAGACACCTGTTATTTTATCCATTCATCATAATACTGATATTAGGCATGGTCGGCATATTGTCCTGTAGCCAGGTTAAACAGGTCCCGGCCCCGTCATCAACGCCTCAAAATCCCGCTCCGCCCCAATACTATCCGACGATTCTTGGTTCAGCAGCAAGAATCATTACAGAAGATGGTGTTTTAACCAGTGATGTTAATCACAGCATAAGCTTTCCGGGCTTTTATAGCGAATCCGATTGGGCTGGAGACACAGTATTTTACCTGGATGTTGAGCCGCCGCTCAAGGCAGGTAGTTCAGCTCTCACTGCGGAAGGCACATATCAGAGTACCGTTGGGAATTCCGCCCTCTGGAAAAATCTCACACCGGGGAAGCACACATTTTCAGCACAACTGGTAAAGCATGACATGACGCCTCTTGATCCACCCGTCAATACCAGTATTCAACTTGACATACCATCTCCGGGAACAACAGCACCAGTCATCTTATCAACGTCTATGAATATGCTCTGCCGTCCCGGCTACACACCGCCCAACATGTCTGACAGACCCAAAAATGCATCAACCTGTGCCGACATCAATGTTTCTGTTGATGTTAATAATTTTACGCCTTTTGCCAATAAAATCGGTCAGTCCTCGATTCCGGGTGAAGGGCACTTTATCTATTATTTCAATGTGAATCCGCCAACGACATCCGGAAAACCGGCATTGACCAAAGAGGGCACGTACGCGATAACAGCCGATAGTATCGCCAGTTGGCTGGCCGTTTTACCCGGCGAATATAACGTATGGGTACAACTTGTGAATAACGACAATACTCCACTTGAACCGCCGGTGATCGGGGGAGGAAGTATTGTTGTTCCTGTTGATGCCGAACGTTTCAATTAGGTTCGGATACAAGGCGATACCGGAAAGCGGAAGTAATTATAGAAGAGAATCCATGTTCTGGATTGTTGCAGTAATCAGTCGAATTTATAGCCCTCCACAGGCGGGCCGTTAAAAACAGGGTAATTATGAGTGAAACAGCTTCGAAAACAGGAAATTCAGTTACGAAATATAAGGTGCACTGGCATGTACTATTCACCCATTTCCCCGTAGCATTCTTTATGGGGTCCCTGGGGTTCATGCTCCTGCACATTTTTACGCACACTTCCTGTTTTGAGCTGGCAGGATATGTTATGCTGATCGCCGGGGCGGTGTCGATGGTCCCTACCACCCTTACCGGATGGCACACATGGAAAGGCCGCTATCAGGGCCTGAAAGGCAAACTTTTTTTAACCAAGATACGCATATCGTTTGCTATGCTAACAATCAGCTTTGCACTGGTAATCTATAGGGCGATAAGTCAGTTCGTATTTCTTGATATCGCCCATAATGTGTGGCACGCATTGTACTTTACCGGTGTCATACTGCTGACAGCAGGGTCGGTCGCGGAGGGCTATTACGGCGGGCGTCTGAACCACAGATAGCGCCGGAGGGGGACGATCATGGCAATACATAAAGATATGCAGCATATGATAGAGGTACTTAGCATCTCAATAGTGAGAGAGGAAACTGAGGAGCAATTTTACCGCCGGTCGGCTTCACGGTCGAACAGCCAGGTAGTCAAGGACCTCTTTCTTGAAATAGCCGAGGAGGTTAAAAAACACCGGCAAAACCTGGAGCAGCGGCGAGAAAGACTGACAGGTGCTCTCAACGATCTGCAAAAGACAGAAAAGGGGAAATAACAATGGCACAAAGGGAAGATTCCGGCAAAACAGAACTTGACCCTGTGTGCAAAATGAAAGTAAGACCATTTCAAACTATAATGGAAAAGAATACCGGTTTTGCAGTGAAGAGTGTCGCAAGGCATTCGAACCAGATCCCGGGAAGTATATAAGGGTATGAGGAAAATCCTGCAGCAATATTTACTTAACTTAAACCACTTCTCGCGATAGCGGCCTTGTTCAAGTATGTTATCGATAGAAATAAGGAGGTAGATTCTATATGAATGAACAAGATGCTCATCCGGAAAATAAAGCTTACAAAGTTACTCTTTTAATCTTGCGCCTGGCATTGGGGGGACTTATGTTTGAAGCCGGTCTTACGAAACTTTTATCCGGCACATTTTCAGCGGCAGGTTTTCTGAAGCATGTTTCCGGGCCTTTTGCCGGTTTCTATACAGGCATCGCCGGCAACCCTGCATTTCTGGGAATAACAAACGTACTGGTCCCCTGGGGAGAGACCCTGATAGGTATAGCGATCATCCTTGGTATCGTTGTCCGGTTTGCGTCCTTCTGGGGAATTATTTTAATGTGCCTCTATTATACTGCAGCCCTGCCGCCTGCGAACGGCTGGATCAGCCAGGAAATTATCTACATAGCAGTGTTCCTGACCTTTATGTTCGCCGGTACCGGCTATTACCTGGGACTTGATCGTCTGGCAATCAGGTTGGAGGAAAAGCACCACCCTCTGAGGATATTGCTCGGATAAACCGGATTGTCCCTATGAGAACCGATAAAAAAACAGATTATATAAGATGATGTACAGGTGAATATGACATGATCTTTTCTACGTGTCACCCGTCATCGGGTGACGCGTACACAGGTATGACCGGGCACATAAGTAAATAGAAAAGGACAATAGTCTCTTTCTCCAGCACAACCGGACTATACTCCTCGTTCACGTGGCCGGTTATAACAGCCTCCCGACAGTGATTTGGTACTACACAAAGGCAAGCCGCTGTTAAGAATAGTGTGATATCTGATAGGAATATTTTCTAATCACCTAACCGCTGGAAAACTACCCCTTCGATGTGTGCCATATATGCTATACCTTATGGCACTTTCTTTTCTTACGGCAATCTAACGATAATAACGTACGCAAATCTTAGCTTCATAGTTTATGAGATAAAGGTTACATACACAGGTCTACATTGTGTATTAAAATAAGAATTCATAATTTAATAGTAATGAACGAGTAGAAGGGTGAGCCGTTAGATGCCGGGCAAAATAGCAATAGATGAAGTAGAGAAATTCACTGTTTTAAAGATTACCAGTAAAGACAGAAGCTTTACCGAGTCGAGAATTGCCAAAGAATTCCTGTTTACCATTTTTCTAAACAAGCAGGAATTGGTAACCATGCTTTGCTCACCTGGAAATTTGCTCAATTTGGCTGTTGGATTTCTCGCTTCTGAAGGTTTAATTTACAAGAAGGATGAAATTAAAAATATTGAAATTGATGACCGACTGGGTACAGCGCATATTGAAATTGAAAGACGATATAAAATTGACGATAGTTTTTTTACAAAGCGTCTGATAACCTCCGACTGTGGAGGAAGTGCTGCTTTTTATAATGTTGCTGATGCCACAATCCCAAAAGTAGAATCATCTTTAAAAATATCCTCTAATGAGGTTTTCGCCCTGATAAACGAATTTCAACATGCCTCTCAACTTTATTTGGCAACTCACGGTACACATAGTGCTGCCCTCGCTGACAGAAGAGATATACTCATTTTTAGCGAGGACATAAGCAGGCATAACGCTGTTGATAAAATCTTTGGCAAGTGCCTTTTAGAGGACATCCACACCAATGACCGCATAATAATAACCAGCGGCAGAATTTCTTCAGAGATATTGCGTAAAGTAGCCAGAAGAGATATTCCTATTATTGTTTCAATATCAGCACCGACCAGCTTAGGATTAAAAACCGCTGACAAACTGGGCATTACTCTAATCGGTTCTGTAAGAGGGGCAAAAATGAATGTCTACACCAATAATTGGAGGGTGATGTAGTTTTTCTGTATAAGCCGGTACACAGGTTATACTTTAATCCGGGCACCCCGATGCCGCAGGTCCCGATAGAGTAGGAAGAATAGGGTGAATGATTCTCCCGGAATAACAATTAAGAAACAACCGGCAAACTCATTACTCCAGAAGTTCCATAATATGCATTTTACTCTATTGATCTCGCTGATAATCGATAGTCCTGCTCATACGAACTGAATGCAACCCGAAATATACTTGGAAAGCTTTATCGCGTACGTAGGTCCAGGGGAAATATCCATTTCAGGCAAAATCTGCATATATGGAATAAACCAGGTACGGCCTCTGTCTTTTTACTTTTTCTCATATTACGCTGGAACGTAGAATGTACCTGAGATAACCTGTGGTCACAAATTGTTGATTTTTTTAATCGTCAATTGTAGGAATTTCCCTTTTGTGTTATAGTTAACTTGGTTCTAGTTTAGGTTATAACAAGCTTTTCGAAAGCAGTTTACACGGATTCTTCTTAAGTATTGGATGACCCGAACGCAAACTAATATAAAGAGAGGAGGTCATCCAATGAGTTTTCAGGATAAGTCCATCACCTGTTCCGATTGCGGAACAAGCTTCACTTTCAGCGCCAGCGAACAGGAATTCTTTGCCTCTAAAGGCTATACCAACGAACCCAAGCGGTGTCCCGGTTGCCGCGAGGCAAGGAAGGCAAATCGTCCAGGTAACAATACCTATAGGGCGCCAAGTCAAATGTTCCCCGTAACATGCTCTGAATGCGGTAAGGAAACCGAGGTACCTTTTGAACCTCGAGGCGATAGACCGGTGTACTGTAGTGATTGCTACAGAAAAATCAGACCTGCCAGGTAATACAATGTGAAACTGAGACCATACAGGAAAGATTATTTCCTGTATGGTTCTTTAGATTCATGGCATACCATTACAGACAAGTATTAACAAGGGATAACTCCGGTATTTGTAAGCACTGTATTTCTACATAGTTGTAAGGACAGGTAAATTCAATACAATTCTGTAGACAGCTGTAGTTACGTGAGTTCAAGTGTAAAAAATGCACGGATAGTTTGATACCCGCAATACCGGAGCATGAAAGAGTAATAAAGAGTAATTTACCTTGCCTTATACAGGGCAGGACAAAAATAAATTTAGCAAAGGAGTTAAATAATGAGAATATATGTAGGTAATTTATCATATGATACAACAGAAGAAGATCTGCTGCAGGAGTTCGCAGCATATGGCGAAGTGGCGTCTGCAAACATACTTCTTGACAGATTGAGCGGGCGGCCGAAAGGTTTTGCTTTTGTCGAAATGGCATCGAAGTCGGAGGCTGAGTCCGCAATAGCCGGGCTCAACGGAAAAATGATTCAGGACCGTACTATTGTGGTCAATGAAGCCCGACCCCGGCCGGACAATAGAAGCGGCGGTTCCTACAGTGGTGGCGGGAGAGGAGGCTATAGCGGTAGTAGAGGAGGCAGATCAGGTGGAGGCGGCGGCAGACAGAGAAGATTTTAAATTTTAGACGATATTCCACTCAAATATCCGTATAGTAATGAACATGGTACTAAAGTTATTGCTGAAATATCTATAAGAGAACAGCGCATAGTACTCCATTTTGTATAAGTTAAGTGCAATGAATGTCTACGTGGGTAATTTACCAATTGAAATGACCGCAGATGAACTGCAGAAGGAATTTGATCCTTTTGGAGAGGTTATGTCTGTAAGGGTCATGAATGATAAATATATCGGGAGCGGACAAGAGCGTGGCTACGGCTTTGTTGAAATGGCTTCGAAGCCGGAAGCCGCGTTTGCCGTTACCTCTCTCAACGGTAAAAGAATAAAAGACTGTGTGATTGAAGTAATTGAAGCTCTCCCTCTATCTACCGACGATGGCAAGGAGTACGTAAATAGTAAAAAACGCAACCGTTTCTACAAAAAAAGACAGCGAAAGTACTAGGAATACGTAATATTACTTGTCGTGAGTTGGAAAAGCGTAACTTGATATTAGAGGAGATTTAGTGAGTTTCAAAACATTCAATTTTCATCCGAGCATTATGGCCGGTGTACGTGCTGCGGGATACGATAGCCCAACCCCTATCCAGCGCCAGGCAATTCCCCCGATTATTCAGGGTCAAGATGTCCTTGGCCTTGCTCAGACAGGAACGGGTAAAACAGCGGCATTTGCGCTGCCAATCTTGCAGCGATTGCAGAGGTCTCCCAAAGGCCGGATCGGCGCTGTCGTTATCTCGCCCACCCGCGAACTGGCAGAGCAAACATATGAAACATTTAATACACTTGGACAACAGACCGGCTTACGAAGCCTCGCTATATACGGCGGAGTGAATATGGACCGGCAGGTCAGGAGCCTTCACAGCGGAATAGAAATAGCTGTAGCATGTCCGGGAAGACTGCTCGATCACATCTGGAAGGGTACAATCAATCTGGAGCATGTAGAAGTCCTTGTAATAGATGAGGCAGACCGGATGTTCGATATGGGCTTCCTGCCCGATATAAAGAACATTTTAAAGTGTTTGATAAAGCCGAGACAAACATTATTGTTCTCGGCTACCATGCCCGACGATATCCGGAGGCTGGTAAAAGAAGTCCTGCATAACCCGGTTACGGTCAAAATCGGCCCCACCGCTCCGGCAGCGGCGGTATCGCATTCTCTGTATCCGGTAAAACAACATCTTAAAACAGCTTTGTTAACAGAGTTCTTGCACCGGACTGAAACAGAGTCGGTACTTGTCTTTACGCGTACGAAGCATCGCGCCGAGCGTCTTGCCCGGCAACTTGCAAAAACAGGCTTTAAAGCTGCTGCATTGCATGGCGACCTGGCACAGTACAGGCGTCAGGCTACACTCGACGGTTTCCGTATGGGGACGGTTAAGGTACTGGTAGCGACCGATATCGCCGCCCGCGGTATAGATGTGTTGCGCATCTCGCATGTCGTAAATTACGATATGCCGGACACAATAGACGCCTATATTCACCGGATCGGACGTACGGGAAGGATCAATAATAAAGGCCAGGCATTGACATTCGTCACAGGCACAGATGCGGACATGATAAAGGAAATCGAGCAGGTTCTCAGGACACCTGTGGAGCAACGTATGCTCGACGGTTTTGATTATACTAGCCCCACCCCAAAGGACACTAAGCGTCCTGTGCACAATCATCAAAAGCGGGCAGTAAGAAGAGACCTGGTACGAAAACGATAGTTTTTAGGGGTCACCTCGTTGAGGTGACCCTGACAACGAAATGAACCGGGAACCCTGATATCGAAGCTCCCGATAAATTTGGGGAAATCGGGAGGAACGACTCCTGCAAAATAACAATTGAGCAGCAGCCTTTTAATATGTTAATCCATATGCTCCGGAATTTTGGGTGCCGGTTGCTTCCCCGTTAATACCATAGCAAAATGATCAACCATTTCATGAGTATTCAAATCAAGATCGTGCCAGCGGGCAAGAAATTCCTCTTCCGACATCCAGGTACGATGAATCGATGACGGGTCTTCGAAAATAATTATATGGTCCTGGATACCTATCACCACGGCATAGTGACCATTGTTAAAACTCGACTTCCAGTCTTCTAGGGTCATATACCTGTCAGCCCAGGCCTGTACGATTACAATAACCGGATAACCCTGGTCTATAAACTGCTTGAGTTGCTCCAGGGAAACCCCGCTTGAAGCGAACACCTCAAAGCCGTTCCTTTCCGCCATTGCAATCATATTGACATAGTTGGTGCCGTCTTTACTTGTACCCAATTCCCGCATTAAGTCATCTTCGCGCACTTCCACTCCGTAGTATTCCATTACCAGTTGCAGGGCTTTTGCTCCGCAATCAAAATCAAATGTCTGTCTTCCAATTCTCAAATTAATCATGGGTATCTCCTCAGGTTGATACAAGCACTTTTTGTCTCATCCGATAAAAGGCTTTAGCGAAAGCACGTCTCAATGTCTCTATCGCTTTGTAATCAGGTGTACCATCATCTTTCATATAAAGGTCCTGGCTGGTTTCCTGCAAAATACCGGGCACCCTGTTCCCGACCCTTGTCATAGCATTTATGGAATGTTCACCGCAGACGTGACCATAGACTTTATCGTATCGGGATTGATTTACCGTTATCGTGATTCCGGGAAGTAATTTTACCAATGCGCTGGCATACGTTTCGATAAAAATATCAGGGCAGAAATAAGCAGGTTCACCATCTTTATTACCTATCTGGAAGTTCATTACTTCAATCTGATTTTTTGTCATACCTCTAGCCGTGATCGTAGAATGGGCGTCCAGCATAAATATGATCCCTCTCTCTATCCGCAAGTTTATGTCACTGTGAAATTTGTTCAAATATTTCTTTGCAAGTGATGCACGGAGTTCAATATCCGGTTCAAGCCCGTTTTTATACACCGGAACATCGAAAGTATCCCGCAGTGGTACGCTATCACCAATAGTATCCGGGTGACGGTTTGCCTCAAGAACCAGGCTGCAATACGGAAAAACTATTTGCGAATTGCCCAGAATATCGCGAAAATCATAAAGCCAGTTTGTATACCAGTCGACATTCCTCATCAGCGTTGAGAAGTCATCAGAGAGGGAATCAAGCGGAATCTCATGTGGAATAACTATTCCGCTGTGAGGAATAACAACAAGTAAGTCTTTAAATCGTGATGTTGTCATAGTCTCTCTTGCCGGTGACATTCTACGACGTAGCCAGTCAGAAGCGCAAACACCGGTTTAAGTGAGCACGACGTAACAGCTATAGTTTGAGCACATAGAAATAGCTGTTCAGAAGGAACCGACGAGGTGGGGTTACCCGAGGCGAATGACTCGCGCAAAATATTTTCAGGTGATACTTTCTCCTTTATCGTTACTAACCGTAAAGCAAGTACAACAAATAATTGAATATTATATTTTCATGACGTCCCGCTTTAAGTTATTTTAATTTTGGGCTAAAATGCCGTAGTAAAATTTTTATTGCACTTTTTCGCTGTAATAATATCTAAATAATAAAAAGGAGAGCTTCATATGGAAATAAATTCTGGAGATACTGCGTGGTTGCTGATATCGACAACACTGGTCTTGCTCATGACTCCCGGACTTGCATTTTTTTACAGCGGGATGGTAAGGAAAAAGAATGTACTGTCTACGCTTATGATGAGCATCGTTATGATAGCCGTGGTGTCTGTACTCTGGGCTTTTTACGGATATAGTTTAAGCTTCGGCCCCAATTTTAATGGAATAATCGGTTCGCTTGATTGGGCAGGGCTGATGAATGTAGGACAATCCCCTTCAACAATTTACGCAACAACAGTTCCGCACCTTTTATTTATGATGTTCCAGGCAACATTCGCAATTATCACTGTAGCGTTAATAACAGGGGGCGTAGTAGAACGTATTAAATTCAGCTCGCTGCTGGTATTCGGCATTATATGGTTTACCATTGTCTATTGTCCGATCGCACACTGGGTCTGGGGAAATAACGGCTGGCTGGCAAAGCTGGGAGTACTCGATTTCGCCGGTGGGACAGTGGTCCATATTAATGCAGGGTTTGCAGCTTTGGCCCTGGCGATGGTATTAGGCCCGCGCAAGGGGTTTAAAGAGAAACAGATAATGAATCCCAACAATATCCCCTTTGTTGTGCTGGGGACCGGACTCCTATGGTGTGGATGGTTTGGATTTAACGCAGGCAGTGCGTTGACCGCAGGGGGATCAGCTGCCAGTGCGCTTGCTGCTACCCATTTTGCCGGTGCAGCGGGTGCCTTGACATGGATGGCACTGGGATGGATTTACAAAAGGCCATCAGTCCTGGGAATCGTTACCGGTGCTGTAGTAGGATTGGCAACGGTAACACCGGCCTCAGGTTATATTCAACCTATAGCAGGCATACCGATAGGGATTATTGCCGCAATAGCTTCATATTATGTTATATTATGGAGAAATAAGACAAACATAGTAGATGAGTCACTCGATGTCTTTGCCTGTCACGGTGTAGGCGGCATAATCGGCGTCCTGGCAACAGGCGTTTTTGCAGTATCTGCAGTTGGAGGAAGGTCAGGGCTGATAGATGGTAACGGAATGCAGATACTGGTCCAGCTATTTGCAGTCCTTGTAACAGCAGCTTTTTCATTCGTAATATCCTGGTTAATCGCCAAATTTGTCCAGGCAATAATGGGACTAAGGGTAGATGAAAGCGAAGAAATGGTCGGACTTGATATATCACAGCACGGTGAGAATGCCTATGGAGAGCTCTTTTAATAAAAACACATGTACAATGCAGCTAAAAAGGCTGCTGTGTATTGTTTACAACGTGCTAATAATAAATTTTCATACTGACTTATACAGGTTGTAAAAACATCGCTTGGCGGAGCGATGAGAGCCTATTCAGCTTATATCTTGAAAGACGTATTTATGAGAGTCACCCCGCCAGGTGACCTCAAGATCATGTATAAACCAACTGCAATTGCTACATTCAGACCGGGCACACAGGAACAATTTCATTTCAATAAATACGTCGTCAATCATTGCGCCGCAATGTTGAGTCTCGATATTATGATAATAGCTTTTTGAGCGGAAGCCAGGAAGTTGAACGCCGGTGTTTTTACTTTTCTATTTCAATTTTAGCTCCGGTTTTAATTCCGTAAACGTCAGCGAAATTTCCCAGATTAATTGACAGTTGGACCACACCGAGACTATTGCTGATAAACATGATTTCTTTACCTTCGGGTACATCCGAATAGATCGTACCGAATTTAACGGGAATGATGTCTCCCGAGACCTTTACCTGTACGGTATCTCCCTGTTTAAGCCCAAAGTCACCGGCAATTTTTTCTGATATATTGGTGACAGCATTACCATAGTGGTCGATATAGACTACGGCTCCCATAATTCTATTGTCTGTGATAGCCGAGCTCTGAACTTCTAATTTAGTAAAACTACTCAATGGGCTTCCGACATTATCCGGAGAATATCCTGATGCAATGAGTGCTCCTACTTTACCCTGTATACGTTCGGCAACAAGCGCTTCCATCGGTTTATCAAACAGAGACCGGTTGTTTATTTCATACATGGCTTTTATGCCCGTATTATTGACCACATAAGTAAGAAGTCCATTGTCAGGCAGTACAAAGGTCTGGTTCTTATTGTTTGTGAACACCAGATATCTGGTTGGTGAATTGACATAGGGGGCAATGATAGCGATAAAAACCACTTCCTCAGGGAATTCATTTGCGCTTACATCAAGGAGAAAGGCTCCGGTAGCAATATCGAACGCTGGAATGTTGTGACAGGCGTCTACTACTCTTGCCCCTGTATTATTACTATAGATAATTCCTTTTAGCTGGGAGATACGATAGTCCTCGCTGCCATAGTCGGTCAGCAGGACTACAGGCATATTTATATTTTTCTGCGGAGCACATCCACCGCAAACAAATGCCATAACGATGAGAAATATAAATAGTACAGAGCTTACCTTTTGCATTACATCTCTTTCAATATTTAATTAAAGAGCAGTTTTCCACGGAAAAGACCGCAGATTACGGCCTCTCAGTTACATATATCGAGCAGAAGTGTAACACAGCGGAGTATTAGTGTAAATATTTTTCCGGAACCTCAATTAAGTACTTCCGATAACATTTAACGTTTATACGCAATCATCAATTTGAACCTGTGATATACTCTGCAGATAGGCTTCGTAAAATAAAATCCGGCAACCATGACAATCGTATAAAGTTGTCGAATATTCAGAAAAGAAAGGCGGTCACTAATTATGTTTAAAGAAGTGAGCGATTACCAGCCTTTAAAACAAAGCGTACCTCACAAAGGATGGGGAACCAGGAGGCGGAAAATCATAGTACCTGAACGAAAGTATAGCTTTGAGACGCCGCCTGATCATGTTCCTGCAAGTAATATCAGGGAAACGATAACGTCAGAAGTAGTAGTAGTAGGCGCAGGATTAGCCGGAATCAGTGCAGCATTGTCGGCAGCGGAGGCTGGCGCCAATACTGTATTAATTGAAAAAACAGGTACGTATCAGGCACGTGGTTTTTATAATGCGTTTATCGGAAGTAGACTCCAGAAAAAACTGGGAATTGAAATTAATAAAGAAGAAGTCATTCTGAATATGATGAAATATTCAGCAAATAAAGCTGACCAGAGACTGCTCCGGATGTGGGCTGAGGACGGTCATGAAACTGCAAACTGGATGTTGGACATGGCTGACAAAGCCGGAATTAAAGTATTTATAGCCCAATTTCCACCTCCTGATGACTTTAACAATGCAAATGAATACTACCCGGAATACCTGACCGGCCATATTTTCGAGGGTGGTGAACGTCGTCTGGTTAAGTGTCTGAAGGACAATGCTCTGCAGAAGGGTGTAATTATACATTTTAAGACCAGAGCAAAGCAGCTGTTCAGAAAGGAAAATGGTAGAGTCACCGGTCTCATTGCTCAAAACCGTGCTGGTGATTATATACAGTTCAACGCCCAAAAAGCAGTAATCCTGTGTACTGGAGATTATGGAAATAATTCCGAGATGATGGCAAAATACTGCCCTCAATCAGCATATCTTGAATCATTAGTACCCACCTCTACAGGCGATGGACATCAGATGGCCATGTGGATTGGTGCAGTTATGGAACCATTACCTCATGCCCCGATGATTCATGGTCCTGCAGGTTCTCTCGGTAACACGCCTTATCTACAAGTTAACATTAAGGGGGAACGTTTTCAAAACGAAGACGTACCTGTTCAAAGCAACACTAATGCCATGGAACGCCTACCCGGTCAGACCGCCTGGCAGATATTTGATTCCAAATATCCTGATGAAATAACACATATGGGGATAGGTCTGGGGAAAATTGACGAGATGACAAATGCGACAAGGCAGTACGTTGAAAAAGAGTCGATCACTGCAGACACTATTCAAGAGCTGGCAATGAAGATGAAGGTACCAGTAGAGCCATTTAAGGCAACTGTGGCGAGGTATAATAAACTGGCACGACAGGGAAAAGACCTTGATTTTGGCAAGCGTCCAGACCGTTTAACGACAATCGATAAGCCGCCATACTACGCAGGCAAGGGCTATTATTCCCTCCTTGTTGTTAACGGTGGTCTTAATGTGAATGCAAAGCTACAGGCATTGGATAAAGATTGGGAAATTATTCCAGGTTTATACCTGGCGGGAAATACTATAGGCAACCGCTTTGTGGTTGACTATCCAACAATGTGTCCCGGCATAAGTCATGGTATGGCATCTCATTACGGGCGGATCGCCGGATTAAATGCAGTCAGGTTGGAATCTTAATTATCAAACTATAATAATGACCTGTCCCATAAACAGACCCAATTATAATTAGATTGCCTTTTAAAAAGCTGTTAGTGCGTGTCACCTGCCTTCAGGTTGTCTGTCTACAAAATGTTTGAGCGCCCGATTAAGATCTTCAGCAGTATCTGATTTCTATTTCAGGAGCGACATTAGTAACAATGAAAAATCAGACAGAGTAGATACGTTTGCCGGTCATACGACAGCAGTTAAAATGCATCCGTTTCAGTAGACTTGTATTTCAGCAAGCGGAAAAGTCCCCTGGATGGTTTATAAACCATGTCGGGATATTTTTGGACGAGTTTCCAGACACAACCGTTCACTGTTTTCGGATGAAAGGCAGGATCAGATTTCTCAATTTTTGAGCGCAATTCCGTAAAATGCAAGCCCTCAGGATGCTGTTCGAGCAATTCGAATGCTTTTGCGTATATACGTTCAGTAACTTTAGAAGGCTGCATCCGGATGTTCTTCCCTGTAAATATTGTCTCTTGTATCCACCTTGTAATTAAATACCTATTATACTCCCAATCTTTATCCGGTGAACTTAAAGTCCCCGTTCTGTTATTACTCCGAAATGTATAAAGGGCCTGTCGACTTTCAGGTCTTTAAGCGGACAATGTCTTACACCTTTAGGGATATAAATGATACAACTCTTTGTAAGTATGTATTTTTCATCTTCCATCCAGAACTCGATTTCACCGCCGAGATCGTGCGGATTTTTCCAGTCGGTACCAATCCAGCCGAGGACCTCGTTATAATCATGAGTATGAGCTTCAAGGTCCTGTTCACGGCCCGATACTCCCAAAGCCCAGACGAAAGTCATAAAAAAAGAGCCTTTTACAATGTCATCATCTAACCGTACAATAGGCGCAAGCCTTGCCAGCTTTTCGGGATCCTCTGCAGCCCTTGTTTTTTCTTCCTCTGTGATTATGTAATCTTCTACGATATATTTTTTATATTTTAATTCGGCCATCAGTTACCTCCCGTCAAATATATTACGCTCATATACTGTCATATCAACCGTTCATTATCAAATTAGCGATTACCCCGGTACTCAGGTATCCTGCTCCCCCAATATAGTTACCCGAGTACTAACACATACTCCGGTGTGAACAGGGGGCCGCGACATCAACTAAATCCTGAGAGACATAGATTAAAACCTGCGCCTTTTTAATAATCCGGATAATCCGAACCAATAACTCCAACCGGCAATTCAAGTCTGATATAATTGTAGTACGGAAGCAACAAGTTTATCGGAAATAAGACCTAAACCTGTTTTTAATATAAGCTTCACTGCTATCTATAAAAACAGCACAGAAAGGTAAAGTGATTTAATCAACTTTTTATATATGCACAAGAGTCAATTCCTGAAAGTAGAATTATACTTAATAAAAAAAAACAGGAGACTATCCTGTATGAAAAAGACAAATATATCGGTCAGACCGGAGCAATGTACCACGTGTTATAGCTGCCAGTACCGTTGTTCGCTTGCATACACAGGGAGTTTTAATCCGGAGAAGGCAAGACTTATTATCGACCCTCCAGACAGTATACTTTTTACGGATGAGTGTATAACCGGATGCTCGTTATGCACCAGATACTGCCACTACGGTGCATTATCGATAGCAAAAGAATTGAAAAGGAATTGAAATTGGAATACTTCGGGTATGCCGGAAAAATCCTGCATGTAGATCTCACAAGTCATAAAACGACGACTGAGTTCCTTGATCACGCCATGATCAAACAACATCTGGGCGGTATTGGGATTAATCAAAGACTGGCATACGACCTTTTTACAGCTGATACCGATCCTTTTTCTTCTGACAACCCGATTATTATCGGCGTTGGTCCATTATGCGGCACATTAGCCCCTGCTTCAGGCAAAGTGTTCGCGACGACAAAATTACCCGTTCGCGCGAGTAAGCGTGAAAAGAAATATGTCGTAGCTACTGCTACCGGCGGCTCAACCCGGTTCGGAGCAATGATCAAGAATGCCGGCTACGATCATATTATTATTACCGGTAAAGCTGATAAACCTTCTTATCTTAAGATAATTAATGACGATGTAGAAATTTGTGATGCCGGTGACCTGTGGGGAAAACAGGATGTTTATGAGTCTAGCGACGAGTTGGCAAACAGGCACCGGGGTAAAACAGGAAAAGCCGGTACATGGGTTATCGGTCGTGCCGGAGAAAACCAATTGACAGCTAGCCTGGGTTGTGTCGATGGTACGCATACCATGGGAAGATCGGGAGGCGCGGCTATGCTCGGTATAAAAAACCTTAAGGCAGTTGTCGTCCTCGGGTCAAAGGGAGTAAAAGTAGCCGATCCGAAACGGTTCATGGCACTTATCGACCAAAAGATAAAGGCTATTATATCGCATCCCGGGTATGGTATGCCGCACCATAGCGCTACAACTCTGGAGGACTTCAATGTATGCGGTGTTTCTTTCGGAAAAAGCTTCTATTCCGGTGACGTGTTTGATAAAACTAAATTTACGGCCCATGCCTGTTCTGCTTGCCTCAGTGCCTGCAAGTCTTTTCATAAGATAAAAGAAGGCAGATTTACAGATAGTATCGTTAGAGCTCCTATTCAAATGATATATGAGGCTGAAAAAGGAAGCAGGCTCATGCTTTCACATCATGGAGATGCAATGAAACTTATGGAATTGATACACAGATATGGTATGTGTATGTTTTCAGTGGTGAGGATGCTGAACTTTGTCACAAGGTTGTATGAGCGTGGTGTGCTGTCGGTAGAAGATACAGGCAGCATTGAACTGAAAACCGGTGATATCGATTCTTACATCCACCTACTTGAAAAATGGGTCAACCGTGATGATATTGGTGAATATATGGCTCAAGGATGGTTCGCCCTATCGGAAAAAACAGGTATCGACCCTTCCACAGATTTTGCTGATGGCGTTCCTATTGTAAGAGGAAGCGATGTACTCCATGATATTCGATGGGGAACATATGGGCCGGGATGGTTTCTCGCTCAGGTTGTGCGTCCCAGACCGATACAGGTTCACCAGAGAGTTACCGGCGCAGCAGGAAATGATATACATCGTGCACTCAATGAGGTGAAAGTTGATTTTACGGAAAAAATGGGACTATCTGAAGAGGAGGTTAATGAGATAGTCTTTGAAAATGATTTCAACACCGGCGGAGTATTGAAATATGCGGAAGACACAGAATCTGCCTGCAATGCATTAAGTGTGTGTTTCGGTGGAGGACCGGGTGATCCGGGACGTGACCTGCCATGGCTTTCTGAAATATATTCAGCGGCTACGGGCTTCAATATCACTACGAAAGAATTGAGAAATATGGGTGAAAAAATACGTAATATGGAAGCTCTTTTAAATGCCAGAGAGGGGATTGCAGGAGAGTACTATGAACCGCCCGCTTTATGGTTAGAACATACAATAAAACCTCTGCACGTGAACAATAGAGATTACTATGCTACAGACTGGTTTGGTAAAAGGATTAAAAAAGACGACATGTACAAATGGATGCGCGATTATTACACGGCACGCGGTTGGGATATAGAGTTGAGAATACCTACGTACGAAAAACTTGAAGAGCTTGGACTCGAAGAATTTAACCATATTTTAGAACCATATTTTATTTGAAATGTCATTGCACTTTAGAAAATTCAGGCATGCGCGACCGTACTATGCATAGGAACCTGGTTTCGATTCAACAGGGGCGGCACATCAATCACATGGGGATGGACCTGCCAGCTTTACTTTTATGTAGATTAAACAATCAGTCTTGAATTGTAATTAATGTGATATCCCGTTATTCCGTTTGCTTCTCTTTGTGCTTGTTTGTCGGATTCCGGAATTCACAGGGCACACCTGTCTGGCACAGACCGCAACCCGCTATACTATTGACATTATCGTACCCATCCGGTAAAAGCCCTGGTGAATAGCCTATATTATCCAGGTATTGCTGGCACTTATTCTTATCGTGACCCGATTCGGTTATAGCCCCGACCGGACAACGGTCGATACAGGCATGACAGTTGATCCCCGCATAGAACAGGCAATTCGAGTACGGACCATGCGCTGTCCTCGGACTTGCCGGTAGTATCAGGGTGGTCACTATGCTGCCGCAGCGCATTGCGATACCCCGGTCGGTGATAAGACCATCGGAGAGACTAAAGGTGCCTAGACCGGCAGCATAAGCTATATGCCGTTCCGACCAATTTGAATATAGCCCATTTTCGCCTGAGTATATTTTAAAGTAAGGTTGTATGAAGGGCGCAGCAGCCATATATCCAGAACCTGTAAGCAATTCCACCACGTATGCCCGCAATTTTTCGTTGAACTTCTCACCGTACCAGCGAGTGTGAGACCAGAGACGACTGGGTACTTGTGTCTCGTTACGGTTCGATTTTCGGGTTTCTTCCATCGCCGGCAATATCCAGCTAATCACCGAAAGACGCGCCGGCATATCTTCCGGGTTTTTACTATACGCCATGGCAAGTGCTTCACGGGGAATAAGGTGCACAGGCGCAATAATGGTCTTATATTCGGTAAATATAGGGTCATCGCCGTCTGCAAAATTCACCAGAGGTTCATCCCATATAACATAATTATTAAAAAAGGGTAGGCGGTTGTCCGGGCTCGTACGTACAAATTTTTTTATCTTCTGCCTGATAAATTGTGACGGATTTGTTTTCAGCTTTTCTATGTCAT
>CAZAIO010000011.1:0-35958 GCA_964485235.1 uncultured Dehalococcoidales bacterium | reverse complement strand
AAATACGGAGGCGGACTTTTGGTTAATTCGCCTGTTCTGGTGCTTAATCAAAATTATAGTCCTTTGAACATATGCAGGGTACGACGTGCGCTTGTTCTGGTCATGCATGGGAAAGCTGAAGTGGTGGAAAACGGACGCGGCTTTCTTCGTTCTATTGGCGTTGAGTTCGATATTCCCTCGGTAATACGTCTTGTATATTATATCCGGAGACCGCACCTGCCGAGAAAGATGACCAAGCTGGAAATTTTCAACCGGGACCATTATACCTGTCAGTATTGCGGCTGGCACGGAAAAGAGCTTACACTAGATCACGTTGTACCTAAAAAGCGCGGAGGAGAACATACATGGGAAAACGTCGTAAGCGCATGCGCGCTTTGTAACCGGAAAAAAGCAGGACGAACACCGCTGGAGGCGGGAATGCCTTTAAAGAAGAGCCCGGAAGCTCCGGGAAACGATGGTTTTTACATTCCCTATACACACCTGTCCCTGCATAACGAATGGAAGAAATACCTGCGGCAATAATAGCGTTTATTGTTTGTTATTGTTCTTAGCACTTTCGTGCTTCCAGGTGATCTGTTTCACCGGCAATTCAACAGATGCACCGCTTTCCAGTTCCACCGAAGCTGCTTTCTTAAGCGGGTTCAGCGCTATGACTTTTGCTTTGCCTAATGATGTTTTCACTTCCTGCCCGATGGAGGGTAGTGTTTCTTTCATTTCCCTGTACTGTTCATATTCATAGCCGAGGCAACAGAAGAGCCGTCCGCAGAGGCCGGATGTTTTCATGGGATTAAGCGTTATGTTCTGTTCTTTTGCCATTCTTATCGAAACGGGATTGAACTCGCTTAAAAAGGTGGCGCAGCACAGCGGCAAGCCGCATTTGCCGAGACCGCCTATAAACTTCGCTTCGTCCCGTGCGCCTATCTGGCGTAATTCAACATGGGTTCTCAGGTTCCTGCTCAACTCTTTAACAAGCTCACGGAAGTCTACCCTTTTTTCAGAAGTAAAAAAGACGGCGAGATGGCTTCCGTCCAGGTTATATTGCGCGGCAATAGCTTTCATAGGGAGGTTGAGCTTCGCGATCAATTCCCTGCTCTTGGACAACGCTCTTTCATTTTTATTGACACGGAACTCGACCTGTTTGAAATCATCCGGTTCAGCTTTACGAAGTACAGGTTTCATCGGTTCGGTAATCGTATTCAGTTCGATCTGTTTCGGTGGAATGACAACTGTGCCCAATTCTTTACCGCGATTGGTTTCAACGACGACATAATCGTCAACCTGCAGGGAAAGCCCGGCGGGATCGAAATAATATATTTTGCCGGCAGGATAAAAACGTATTCCTACTGCTTCAGGCATGTGACTTCTCCATCGGCCTGTTAGGAGCCATATTATTTTTTAAAGGCATTTCAAGCATTATTGTCTCAAAAAGCAGACGGACATTTGCGTTCCTCGAGAGAGCATCCAAAGATTGCCCGATATATGCTGCAAAATTGCTGATTTCAGATAACGTGAGCGTTCTTGCCCATGTCTCTATCGTTGATATATAGTCGATATTCACGATGTATTCTTTACAACCGCCTTTCACCAGCAAAATATCTCTCCACCATGCAAGCCATATATTAAGTATATCTTCTGCTTTTTTTCGTTTATTTTCAAATTGAGCGGCATAGGTGAAGCGGTCTTCCCAGTTTGATGTAAGGAGCGGTGTAATTTGAGAAAGGCGGTCTGCACGTTCGTTTAAATAGGTATCGTTCATAGAGGCGTTCAATGCCCATCCCGGGCAACCGCCGGAAAGCCTGGCGATAAGCTTTGCCTTTTCACTTTCGATTCCGCAGGAGCGGACAAGGATGTTTTCAATCTCTGCCGACGGGAGTGGAACGAGATCGATACGCTGACATCTTGAAATGACTGTGGGCAGAAGGTGTGTTTCGTCGGTTGCGGTAAGAGCGAATATTACCTGCGGCGGCGGCTCCTCCAGTATCTTCAATAGAGAATTGGCAGCTTCACGAGACATATTTTCAGCGCCGTTAATAATAAACACTCTATATATACCTTCGTACGGGAAGAGGCTGGCGCTCCGTTCGATCTCCTTTATATCGTTTATACTTATTTTTGATCTTAACGATGCATCCTGAGTTCCCGGAGAGTTGTCCAGATCAATGAGCATGACATCGGAATGCTTGCCCTGGAGAATACGCTCGCATGATGTACATTTACCGCAAGGAGGTTCATCTGATTGACAGTTAAGCGCTTGAGCAAGATCGAATGCCATAGTCAATTTGCCGACATGCGCAGGCCCTGTAAACAAAAACGCATGCGCAGCATTTTCGGCGGCAAGGTTGTGTTTAAGAAAGGCAATTGCCTTCTGTTGTCCTATCGTTCGCCACATAAAATTTCTAGACTGTATCCAGCCTCATTAGATCATCGTAACTTTCCCGCCTTCTTATAATGCGGGCTGTTTTGTCTTTGACCATTATAATTGCGGGTCGGGGGACCATATTATAGTTACTCGACATAGGGATCGCGTATGCACCGCCCACAGGCATGGCGATAATATCTCCCGATGAAACGGGAGCGATCATAATATCCCGTGCCAGTATATCTCCCGATTCGCAATATTTACCGGCTATACTTGCTTTGAACTGCTCTTCTTTGTCGGCCTTATTTGCCACCAGCACTTCATATTTCGAATCGTAAAAAGCCGGTCGGATATTGTCTCCCATTCCTCCGTCTATACATACATAGGTACGGATGCCCGGTATTTCTTTTATCGATCCAACTGTGTAGAGCGCAATTCCCGCCTGACCGGAAATAGCTCTCCCCGGCTCGACGATAAGCTTCGGCTCATCGATTCCAAGTGATTGTAGACCCTCCTTAAGCTTGTTCACTATCGCTTCGGCATAGCAGGCAACGGACGGTGCGGTGGAGTCCACTGTATATCTAACCGCAAAACCACCGCCTGTCGAGTACTCCTTCAATTGAAAATCGTACATGGTTTGCATATCCCGTACGAAACGCAGTGTATATTCTATAGCAAGCTCATACGGTGTCGTCTCGAATAAAGGCGAGCCGAGATGGAAATGGATTCCGAGCAGTTCCAGATTCGAAGCGGATAACGCCTGTTCGACTGCACCGGCAGCCTGTCCTGTTGCAATCGGAAAGCCGAATTTGCTGTCGAGTATACCTGTAGTCGTTTTTTTATGAGTATGTGCATCTATCCCCGGTGTCAAGCGAAGCAATATTTTCTGTCTGGTCCCTTTTTCCTTCGCCAGGGAATTAAGCAGACCGAGCTCGTAAAAATTGTCCACTACCACCCTTCCTGCGGCGTAGTCCAGCGCCAGCTTCAATTCACCAGGAGTTTTATTGTTCCCGTGAAAATATATTTTCTCTGCCGGGAATTCCACAGCTTGAGCTATGCTCAGTTCTCCGCCGGATACTACATCGAGCCCTAGACCTTCCTCCTTGATGATACGGGCGACAGCACGGTTGACGAAAGATTTTGATGCATACGCGACCAGTGAATTAGCGTAACGATCGGAGAACTCGCTGAGAAACTCTCTGCATTTTGATCGTAGAGTAAATTCGTCAATCACATAAAGCGGCGTTCCGAATTCTTTCACCAGCTGGATACAATCGCAACCGCCTACAAGAAGATGACCCTTTCCGTCAACTTCCGCAGTTAAAGGAAATACTTGCAGTTTTTCGTTCATATTACGGCTCACTGAAAATTGAAGTTTTAAGAATTCTTTTAATTATACTCTCTGAATGCGAAGCTGTCATCCCGAAGTTGACGATGTCTATCGTAAAAAGTACAATTGGCATGATAGTAGATTGCATCAGAAAACAACTTTTCAAAACGGTCTCCGCATTATCAGCGATGCTATGCCTCATAGCAGGTCTGTATCGCTCGTTTTCTTTTTAAAGGTGGGCTCCTGCTACGAGAATGAGGCACAGTCCGGGATATCGCATTTCATTGAACACCTCTGTTTTAAAGGAACTGAAAAACGAAGGAGCGCCCAGGAGATCAGCGAGGCTATCGAGGGCACCGGCGGCATCATAAATGGCGGTACGGACAAAGAGATAACCACATACTGGTGCAAGGTTGCCAGCAACCATTTATCGCTTGCTCTCGATGTACTTGTCGATCTGGTCTGCAATCCCCGTTTCGACCAGGAAGATATCGATAATGAGCGCGGGGTGATAATCGAGGAAATAAGAATGAGCATCGATTCGCCCAGGCAGAGGGTGGATATGCTTATTGACGAACTTTTGTGGCCGGAACATCCGCTGGGACGTGATATTGCCGGCACCGAAGAGACCGTAGGAGCTCTGCAACGGCCGCAGATCAGGGATTTTTTCTTCTCTCACTATACACCGGACAATATCGTGATTAGTGTCGCCGGAGATGTGGAACATGCAATGCTGCAGGACACCCTGTTTCACCTTATGGGTACAGGACCACGGACAACGGAAGCTGTGCGTATCCCTTTCCGGAACGAACAGTTCACTCCGCGACTATGTGTAGAGCAAAGAGACATAGAGCAGGTACATATTAATATGGGTTTCCCCGGACTTTCGCTGGAACACCCTGACCGTTTTGCGGTAGACCTGCTCAATATCATTCTCGGCGGCGGTATGAGCAGCAGGCTTTTCAGCGAGATCCGGGAGCGCAGGGGACTGGCATACGACGTGAACAGCTGTGCCGATCATTTCTTAGATACGGGTTCTTTTTTAATTTATGCCGGAGTGAACCCTCAACGGCTGGATGATACACTGAAAGCAATTGCGGAGCAGCTCGACCTGTTGAAAAATGTGAGCATTAGAGAAGATGAAGTCACACGCGCGAAGGAAAAAGTAAAAGGCAGATTGATGCTCGCTTTTGAGGACAGCAGAAATGTCGCCAACTGGCTGGGCGCACAGGAAGTTCTCACCGGGCATATTTACACGCTAGAAGAAATAGTAAGCCGTGTTGAAGAAATAACTCCCGGCGATCTGCAGCGTATAGCCAATTCGCTGTTCGTGAACGGGAAGATCAATCTGGCGCTCGTCGGACCTGTGGGGAAGGATATTTCACTCGATCATTTACTGGCATGACCTGTATTCTCGCTCTGTTATTCTGATTCTATTTATCCCTGAAGCCAATTATTGACAGCTTACACGGTAACGTGTAGACTGGATGATTAGAGACTATGGAAAAGAAAAAGAACAATTGGAACAAAGCCAGGATAAAAGCCTTGCGCTATCATCTTGATCTGACGCAAGCGGGGATGGCAGACGAAATAGGCACCCGGCAGCAGACGATAAGCGAGTGGGAAACAGGTATGTACGAGCCTCGCGGCGCTTCTGCAAAGCTGCTTACAATGATAGCTGAAAGATCGGGATTCCGGTACGGTATCGAGGAAGACACGACCGGGAAAAATGATGATAAATGAGAATAAAGCGGAAAAAATTTTTACATAGAATACACGGTAACGTGTAAGCATTAATGAAGATATCTGAAAAAACAGTCAGTTACATATGGGAGCGCCAGCTTGTTGACGGTCTAAAAACAGTCGACGGTCAGCCGGTCGAAGTGTGCTATCCGGGAAGGCCTTCCGGTAAAGGGGGATGCGATTTTTGCGATGCGGTATTTTATTTCGATAATAAACAGGTATGGGGGAATGTTGAAGTACATGTGAAATCAAGCCACTGGTATTGCCATAATCATCATAAAGACCCGAACTATAACCGTGTATCGCTCCACGTGGTCATGTGGCATGATTGCTCCGGTCCTACAATACTTCAAAACGGAAACCGGGTCCCGACGATTGAGCTTGCCTCATTTCTTAAAGTGCCGTTGGAAGAAAAAGCGATACATTCTGTCCAGAGTAAAGAGTCGGTTGGTTTTTTATGCGAACCGGTAAATCGTTTTTCGGATAGTGACCGCATTATCGGAATACTCGACAGAGCAGGGGAAAAGCGCTTTATGCTGAAATCGGCTATATTCTCCGGAGAGTTGGATGAAGGACAAAAAGCGGAAAACGTACTGTTGAAATATATCGCAATGGCACTGGGATATATGAATAATGTAGAGCCGTTTGAAAAGCTTTGCCGTGTTACATTGTATGAAATGTTTAAAAAGCATTCGTGCGCGGATGTTTTATCGATGCAATCAGCCATCGTCGGCACTGCCGGGCTTTTACCGTCACAGCGTACTGCGATGTCCGGATGCTCCTGCAATGACGGAACACTTTACATAAATGAGCTGGAGGCAATATGGAAGTCGTTCGGATTCAGGAATACAATGAGCGATTGGGAATGGCAGCTCCGCAGCCAGAGGCCGCAGAACCATCCCGTACGGCGTCAGGTTGCCCTTGCTTATCTGCTTGACCGGTACAGGGACGGAGGTATCGTCGACAGCCTCGCCCGGATAATCACCGGGGCTACCGGCGAACGGCCATGGACAGGGCTGCGGAAGGCGTTACAGGTTGCAAGTACAGGGTACTGGAATGACCATATAGATTTCGGTATCACCTTCAAGCACCATGCCGCGCTTATAGGTGCGGAACGTGCCGGGGAAATAGCTGTGAACGTTGTACTGCCATTCATATTCGCATGGGCAGGAATGTATCATAATAGACAGTTGCAGGAAAGTGCAGTCACCCTGTACAGACAATTCCCGCACATGGAGGAAAATCATATAACGCGGCATATGAAAGAGCAACTGCTCCACGGAAATCATGTTATTTTAAATGCCGCTCAACAGCAGGGTCTTATTCATATTTATCGGACACATTGCCGGTATAGAGATTGCATGAATTGTATGGTCTATGAGATGTAGTATGGACGAAGGTTTATAGTAAGACGCGGATAGAAAAGATAGGCTTTTACTATTTAGTACTAGTCGATCCTGAGTCCGGGAATGATGTCGAGATCCATCCCGTCAGGTGAATGGTCCTGTATATGATAGAACCCGCAGGAAGCGATCATTGCAGCGTTATCGGTGCATAGAACCGGGGGCGGTATAAGCACAGGAATGGGAGAGTGCTGTACCAGGTAATCGCATAGTGTCCTGTTTGCCGCCACGCCGCCGGCGAGCACTATCTGGCCGACCTGTAGCCGCTCTGCGGCATTGATTGTCTTTACGGACAGTACTTCGATAATTGCCTGTTGAAAGCTGGCAGCCAGGTCGGCGACAATGCTATCATCGAGGGACATATATGCCTGTACTTTATGAAGGAGCGCGGTCTTGATACCGCTGAAGCTGAAATCATCGCTGCCTTTGAGCCAGGCCCTCGGCATCTGGATGGAATCGGAGCCCTTTTTTGCTGCGGATTCGATAGCCGGACCTCCGGGATAACCGAGTCCCATAATTCTGGCGCCCTTATCGAAAGCCTCTCCCGCGGCATCATCGCGTGTTTGCCCTATTTTCTTGAACCGACCATGTCCTGTCATGAGAATAAGATCGCTGTGACCTCCTGACACGATAAGACACAGACAGGGGAAAGAAGGTTGATGGCCGCTCACCCAGTTAGCGTAGATGTGACCTTCGAGGTGATTGATGCCGATGAGCGGAATACGGTGGGCAAAGGCGATAGCTTTCGCGACATTGACGCCGACGAGCAATGACCCGGCGAGGCCGGGACCATGAGTCACGGCGATGGCATCGATGTCCTTCCACGACAGATGTGCCCGTAGTAATGCAGTCTCAATGACCGGGAGTATCGTGACCAGATGCTGACGGGAGGCGACTTCAGGGACCACGCCACCGTAGCGGGCGTGAATGTCCGCCTGAGATGCGATGACGTTGGAAATAATAAGGGTGCCGTCTTCTACTACGGAAGCTGCAGACTCGTCGCATGATGTTTCGATGCCCAGTATTTTCACCCGAAAATTATAACACATATAGGAGTATGGACTGCGGGTAGTTATAGTTACATGAGTGCTTACGTATAGATTCAATAAAAGGCGACAAGGTGACTGAGAATAGTAGGTGTAAGGAGGAGGATGCAATTTCTTGCAAATAAACGGCGCTTGTCAGCAAAGTTGCTACGTACTATAATCCATTGTAGAATTAATGATACGAATTCCGAATAACAAAACTAAAGGATAGCAATGGATATGGATACCGGTACTTGGAAGGTAAAAACTGGACTGGCACAGATGCTCAAAGGTGGAGTGATCATGGATGTAGTTACTCCGGAGCAGGCAAAGATAGCAGAGGATGCCGGAGCATGTGCGGTCATGGCGCTTGAGCGGGTCCCTGCGGATATAAGGGCTGCCGGCGGTGTTGCGAGAATGGCGGACCCGACCGTGATAACAGCGATAATGAAAGCTGTGTCCGTTCCGGTGATGGCGAAATGCCGGATAGGACATTTTGTAGAGGCCCAGGTGCTTGAAGCGCTCGGCGTGGACTACATCGATGAATCCGAAGTGCTCACTCCTGCAGACGAAAACCATCACGTATGGAAGCATAATTTCAAAGTACCGTTCGTATGCGGCTGTCGTGACCTCGGTGAAGCGTTGCGTCGATTGGGTGAAGGGGCGGCGATGATACGTACCAAAGGTGAAGCGGGTACTGGCAATATAGTCGAAGCTGTAAGGCACATGCGTGCGGTTATGCAGGCGATCCATATGTTACAGGGAATGTCTGAGGATGAGCTCACATCGGAAGCGAAAAAGATGGGAGCATCTCTGGAACTGGTATTAGATGTGCATAAAAACGGGAAATTACCCGTTGTTAATTTTGCCGCCGGGGGCGTTGCCACTCCTGCCGATGCCGCTCTTATGATGCAGCTCGGTGCGGACGGCGTGTTTGTCGGTTCAGGTATATTCAAATCGAGCGAACCGGAAAAAATGGCAAAGGCCATTGTAAAGGCCACGACTCATTATCAGGATCCACACATCATTGCCGAAGTCTCCAAAGCTCTCGGTGAAGCGATGCACGGGCTGGAAATAAAGGATATACCGCCCCAGGAGTTGCTGGCGACACGAGGCTGGTAATATGAAAATAGGTGTTCTGGCAATTCAGGGTGCAGTTGCCGAGCATGTTTATGCGATGTCCAGATTGGGTGTAGAAGCTGTTCCTGTTCGTTTGCCCGCAGATGTGGATGGACTGGACGGAATGATACTACCGGGCGGGGAAAGCACCACTATAAGCAAACTGCTTGCAGAATATCATCTTACCGAGATCATTCAACAGCGTGCCGCAGAAGGATTTCCTTTATTCGGGACATGTTCCGGACTTATTCTTCTGGCAAAAAAGGTCACCAATCACAGCGTGGGTGCTCTCGGCGTAATGGATATTGAAGTCGAGCGGAATGCATTTGGACGACAGGTAGATAGTTTCGAGACAGAACTTTCCATTCCGCGTTTTAAAAACGGAAGCTTTCACGGTATTTTTATCCGCGCGCCCGTGATAACCCGAGTAGAACAGGGGGTTGAAGTGCTGAGCAGTTTAAACGGCAATGCGGTGGCAGTGCAGCAAGGGAAAAATATCGCCTGTTCATTTCATCCGGAATTGACCGACGACCTGCGGTTTCACCAGTATTTTATCGATATAATAACAGGAGAGGCACTTGCAAAAAGTAGTTACTGACGATCTTGATGCGTTGCTCGATGTCCTTCCTGCCCATATACGCCAGGCTATTCTCCGGTTACCCGATAGAGACGCCCTTCTTGAGATTGTATTGGACCTGGGTCGTCATCCTGAAGCCCGCTATACACACAACGAAGTTGTGCTTGGTCTGGAAGAGGTGACCATTTCCGATATAGAGTTTATGGTCAGCAGGATAGGGGTTTTCAGCGGAGATAACAGGGCGGGCATAGAAAGAACGCTTCATCGTATATCGGCTATACGTAACCGTGAAGGGAAAATAGTCGGGTTAACCTGCAGGGTCGGGCGTGCCGTATTCGGGACGGTGAGTATTATCAGGGATCTGGTTGAAAGCGGAAAAAGCGTATTGCTTCTAGGAAGGCCCGGCGTTGGAAAAACCACTATGTTGCGTGAGGTAGCCCGTGTTATAGCCGATGATTTCAAAAAAAGGGTTATCGTGGTTGACACATCGAATGAGATTGCGGGAGACGGTGATATCCCGCATCCTGCTATAGGACATGCCCGGCGCATGCAGGTCCCTTCACCGAATATGCAGCATGCTGTGATGATCGAAGCGGTAGAGAACCATATGCCGGAAGTGATCATTATCGATGAAATAGGGACCAGCCTCGAAGCTGATGCAGCGAGGACAATCGCTGAGCGCGGAGTGCAATTGATAGGCACTGCACACGGGAACAGCCTTAAGAACCTCATGATGAATCCGATACTTTCTGATCTTATCGGAGGTATTCAAACTGTAACGCTGGGAGACGATGAGGCAAGGCGGCGACACACTCAGAAGTCGATACTGGAACGGAAAGCACCTCCGACCTTCGATATAGTAGTTGAAATGCAGGATAGGGATAAGGTAATAGTCCACCCTGATGTGGCGGAAGCAGTCGATGTACTTCTTCAGGCGGGGACCCAAAAAATGGAAACTCGCTGGCTGGACAAGGATGGGACCGTGATCAAGGGCGAAACGGTACTGGCATCGGATGTACGGGAACATAGTGATATCGAAAAACAACCGGACAAGCCTGTCATTTACCTTTTCGGTATAAACAGCCACAAGCTTGAAGAGATAGCGCGGGAAAAGAATGTACACCTGTCATTTACCGGTAATTTGAAGGACGCAAATCTCTTTCTCACTACGAAAAACTATTATCGCAGAAAGCCGCAAAAGATAAGGGATGCCGAAGCAGCCCATATTCCCATCTATGCACTGAAGAGCAATAACGTCGCGCAATTGAGACACTGCATCGAAACGATCTATATGCCGCAAAAGGACTTTGCATTAGACGGTGCAATGGAGGAGGCGGAATATGCGATCGACCAGGTAAACAAAGGAACCGATTCCATTGAGCTGAGTCCTCAGAATGCCTATATACGGCGTTTACAGCATATGTTAATACAAGGACGTGATCTGAACTCGCAGAGCTATGGCAAAGGCTCTCAGAGGCGTATTACAGTCCGGCACAAACAAAGGTCCGGTTGAACCTTTATACTAAATCTGGAGAATAGATACTGACTATGTTTATTACCTTCGAAGGATGCGAGGGCTGTGGAAAAACATATCAGACGGGTGTGCTCTATAATCATCTTGTGACGCTCGGTATTCCTGTCGTAAACACCAGTGATCCCGGCGGTACGGAACTGGGGAAAGAACTGGAGCGCCTGATGAAACAGAAATACCACGATTCTATCTCTGCCGATGTCGAGCTATTTCTATTCAACGTATGCCGTCTGCAACTGGTCAGGGAGGTAATCCAGCCTTCTTTACAGAAAGGCAAGGTGGTGGTCTGCGACAGGTTTATAGATTCGACACGGGCATATCAGGGGTATGGGAGAGGAATAGAAATGGCGACAATAGAAACTTTACATAATATTGCCAACGGCGGCATCAATGCCGATTTTACTATTTTACTCGATATTCCGGCTGAGCAGGGGTTAGGCAGAAAACATACAAAAGGCCGTGACCGTTTTGAAGAAGAGGATATCAGCTTTCATAACAGGGTCCGCAACGGTTATTTGAAGATGGCGGCTGAAGAGCCGGAACGGTGGATGGTGATCGATGCAACGATGCCCCGAGCGGAAATATCGCGCATTATCGTGGAGAAAGTGGAATCACTGCTTGAGTGCGAGCAGGACGTATAACGGATGAGCGGGAAAAAGGTGGCTGTCGCGTTAAGCGGCGGTGTTGATTCTGCTGTTGCTGCGTATTTATTAAAAGAAGCAGGATATGATGTAACCGGCATATATATGCGCCGGTTTATCCCGGACCTGTCGAATACCAATGAAAAAGAAAAGACGCTCTATAACGATGAATCTGTCTTGCTGGAACAGATATGCCCTGCACTGGGGATTAACTGCAATGTGATTGACCTCGTGAGCGAATTCAAACGTGCTGTGATCGATTATTTTCAGGGGGAATACGGCAGGGGGAGAACGCCGAATCCCTGTATACAGTGCAACCGCATGTTAAAATTCGGCATTCTATTCGACAGGGCCGTTGAAATGGGAGCGGACTATTTTGCCACGGGACACTATGTGGGAATATCTTTTTTCGATGACCGGTATCACCTGCTAAAAGGGAAAGACCGCAGGAAAGACCAGTCATATGTGCTCTATATGCTCGACCAGGAAAAGCTGGGTCGTCTCCTGTTTCCTCTGGGACAATATATCAGAAACGAGGTAATAGCGATTGCCGGAAGAATAGGGGTCCCGATGGGTCGGGAGTCCGGAAGCCAGGACCTCTGTTTTGTTGACGGCGATTATACTGGATATATAAAACGACACTATACCCGGGAGGACGGTGAAATAATTGACCGCTCAGGAAATATTATAGGTAGACACAACGGTATCGCCGGTTATACAATTGGACAGAGGCGAAAACTACGTATCGCTTCGGAAAAACCGCTCTATGTAACCGGTATTAACCCGGATTCCAACATAATTACTGTGGGAGAAGAAACAGACCTCTATAAAAAGGAGCTTATAGTTATGGGTGTCAACTGGATATCCGGATTTGAGCCCGTTGCTCCGTTTGAAGGGAAGGTAAAGATACGATATAAGACCGGGGAAACCCCGGCTGTTATATCCCCGGAGCATGGTCCGGTAAAAGTAAATTTTAAGGACGCGCAGCGTGCCATAACTCCAGGTCAGGCAGCGGTTTTTTATAGAGATGATGAGGTACTCGGCGGAGGGACTATCGACTATGTCGCGTAATATGGAAAGCACATATCCTACGCTGGATGAAGAGAACCGGCTAATTGCGCAGGGGTACCGGTCTATCGCCGGTGTCGATGAGGCAGGAAGGGGAGCACTTGCCGGTCCTGTCGTTGCCGCTGCGGTGATCTTGCCTGCGGTTGATAGATTTCCCCATCTGGACAAGGTCAGGGACAGCAAGCTGCTCAGTCCCGACATGAGGGACAGGATGTATGCCCTGATTCTGGAAGAAGCAGTATCTATCGGAATAGGAATTATACCCAGTGAAACCATAGACTCAGTGAATATATTCAATGCAACGAAAATGGCAATGGGCGAAGCTATAAAAAAGCTTTCCTGTGCTCCTGACTATGTTCTCATCGACGGTTTGGCAATTACACGGGTCTCCGTGCTTCAAAAATGTATAGTGAGCGGAGATAGACATTGCCTTTCGATTGCCTGTGCTTCGATTATTGCCAAAGTAACCCGGGACCGCATAATGGATGAATATGACGGTTCATATCCGCTGTATGGATTTGCCCGCCATAAAGGGTACGGTACGGAATATCATTTACTATGCCTGCGAAAGCACGGCCCGTCGGCAATTCATCGTTATTCATTTGCACCGATACGCAATATGAGTGCGCTGTTATGAAACGCAAGGAAACAGGCGACCTGGGAGAGAAGCTCGCCGGTAAATTTCTCAAGAAGAACGGTTACCGGATTTGCGGTACAAACTATCGCTGTCCGCACGGTGAGATCGATATTATAGCTGAAAAGAAAGACTACCTGATTTTTATCGAGGTGCGTACCAAAAGGAGTGCTCAGTTCGGTACTCCCGAGGAATCGGTCACCCATTCGAAAAAGGAAAAACTGAAAGCCTCCGCGTTTGCTTATCTGGAAGCAAAACCCCTCCGCCCCGGGCAGTTCTGGCGTATAGATTTTGTTGCCGTAGAGCTCGATATGGACGATAAAGCGACCAGGATCGAGCTTATCGAAAATGCTATCGGGATGTAGCTTTATTTTGCCCGCAGACAGATGGTAAAGCTTTCTTGCCTGCCCAGAGTCAAGCTGATATACTTACCTCTATTGTGGTTACGGATTACGAGACTATAATCGGCCTTGAAGTACATGCGCAATTGCTGACCGATAGCAAAATGTTTTGCTCGTGCAGTTCTGATTATGCCAGCACTCCTCCGAATACGCATGTTTGCCCGGTTTGTCTGGGTATGCCGGGAGTGCTTCCGACAATAAACAGGAAAGCAGTGGAGTTCACAATGTTAACGGCGCTGGCATTGCATTGTACTGTATCGGAACGTGCCAAGTTCGACCGGAAAAATTACCCATACCCGGATTTAATGAAGGGATACCAGATATCACAATATGATGCTCCGATGGGAGAACGTGGCTGGCTTTCTTTTTATGTAGATAATGACATGAAGAAAGTCGGAATTACCAGGGTGCATCTGGAAGAGGATGTAGCCAAACTAACTCATAAAACGACGAATGAGGGAGAGAGTTTCAGTCTGATGGATGTGAACAGGGCTGGAGTGCCGCTTATGGAAATCGTGAGCGAGCCGGATATGAGTTCTCCCGAAGAAGCAAGGCAATATCTTATGACCCTGAGGACGATATTAAGATACCTGGGGGTTTCAACCGGTAATATGGAAGAGGGAAGTTTCAGGTGTGATGCCAATATCAGTATCCGCCCGGTAGGAAGCAAGGAATATCTCTCAAAGGTGGAAGTAAAGAACATGAACAGCTTCAAGGCTGTATACAGGGCGCTTGAGTATGAGGCGAAGCGGCAGAGAGAGGTAATGAGTACCGGCGGAAAACTGGTGCAGGAAACAAGAGGATGGGTTGAGGAGAAAGGGATTACTGTCAGCCAGCGCAGCAAAGAATATGCCCATGACTACCGCTATTTTCCGGAACCTGATCTGCCGCCGCTTTCCATCAGCAGGGACTGGGTTGGAGATATAGAGCAGCGGTTGCCTGAACTGCCTGAGCTGTTGCACGACCGTTTTATGACACAATTCGGACTGCCGAAATATGACGCGGACCTGCTTGTTGAGTCGAAGTCCCTGGCTGATTATTTCCAGAAGTGCATGGCAAATGTCTCCGGCGGAGATATCAAGCAGAAAGCGAAAACAGTGAGCAACTGGCTTCTTGGAGATTTCAGCAGGCTGCTCAATGCTTCTAATACCAGGCCGGAAGATGTTAAAATAATACCGGAACATCTGGTCGAGTTAGTAACCCTGATAGATAAGGGAACCCTGGGCGGACCGGCGGCAAAGACTGTATTTGAGGAAATGTTCAATACGGGAAAGAATCCTCAGGATATTGTGAAGGATAAAGGGCTCAGTCAAATAAGCGATGCCGGTGAGATAGAGAAGGTTATTGCGGATGTTATCGCGGGAAATGAAAAAGCTGTCTCCGACTATAAGGCGGGGAAAGAGCAGTCTCTGGTGTTCCTTGTGGGACAGGTTATGAAAGCTACAAAAGGGCGGGCGAACCCCGCTATTGTAAAAGAAAAGTTGTTAGATAGACTCGGGGGAAATTAAAGTGTCGAATTACCTTATTATTGCGCAGATTGTTGTTGCTGTAGTGCTTATCGGTGTATTGCTGCTTCAGGTTAAAGGTGGTGGACTGGGTGGTATATTCGGGCAGCCCGATAGCGTTTACCGGACGAGGCGGGGAATTGAGAAGAGTCTTTTTCAATTTACCATCGGTCTGGTCGTTTTATTTGTCATCCTTTCCGTTCTTGTTGTAAGGATAGGCATCTGATAGTTAAAAGGAAGTAACGGGGTATGCCTGCCATAGTTACGCTGACCACTGATTTTGGTGAGGGTCTCTATGTCGCATCTGTTAAAGGGGCGCTCCTTTCAATCAGTCCTGATATTACAATAGTTGATATCTGTCATTCTATTGCTCCGCAAAATATTAATGAAGCTGCGTTCATCATCGGGAAAGCATACAGTTATTTTCCGGCAAATACGATCCATGTAATTGTCGTTGACCCGGGCGTGGGAACACGCCGTAAAGCTGTTGTGCTAAGCACCCCGCACGGGACGTTCGTCGCGCCGGATAACGGTGTCCTGAGCTATGTTATCGAAGATTATTGTCCGGGGTGGCGCGTATCGAACATGTCCGATTACGGAATTGTCCGGAGAAGAAAGCTTGCAGCCGGGCTTGATGCAGTCCATCTGACAAATACCCTTTACCGGCATAAAACGGTCAGTCCTGTATTTCACGGACGTGATGTCTTTGCTCCTGCCGCGGCCCATCTTGCACGGGGAGTGCCCTTATTTCAGCTCGGAAGGCAGATTCATTATCTGAACGCTTTTCCGATTATACGTCCTTACTACAAAAGCGACGGGCACCTGAAAGGCATGGTACTCCATATCGACCGGTTTGGTAACCTGGTCACGAATATAAAAGTAGATCAACTGTCCTCTAAAACGATAAGAGTTCTGATAAAGGGTTCATCTATAGAGGGAATACAGCGTGTGTATGCCGAAAAAGAAGGACTGATTGTCCTCACGGGGAGTTCCGGCTATATGGAAATAGCTCTGTCAAAAGGTAATGCAGCGAGATATCTGAATGCTGAAACCGGTGACGAGGTGACCGTAATTATGTATGAAGACAGATAGATGTTTTCACGCGCAATAGCGATTCAAGGAAATAACTGCTGAAACCGGACCGGTGCGAATCTTTTTTCTAACGGCTCTGTTTCCAGGTCGTACCGTTGGGCGAATCTTCAAGGGTAATGCCCAGAGCTGCCAGTTCATCACGTATTTTATCCGACATACGCCAGTTCTTCTCTTTTCTCAATTCATTACGGACCGATATAAGCAGGTCGATAAGCGGTCCGGCATCGGTTGAAAGGCCTTCCGGTTCTTCCAGAGTAAATCCCATAATATTCGATAATTCGAGGAGAGTCTGACGTGCTTCATCTATATTCATTCCCGCCGCTGCACATCGATTTATTTCCCTGGCGAGATCGAAAAGAGCAGCGATCGCCTGAGCCGAATTGAAATCGTCGTCCATACTCTCAATGAATTTGTTCTTAAACGGTGCGCTGTCGAGTGTACCGGCATTTTTCCCCTCGTTGCCCTGTTTCTTTACCGCCTGCCTTATCCTTTCAATACCGGCTTCCGCGGCCGTCAGAGTTTCTTCGCTATACGTAATCGGACTCCGGTAATGCGAACTGAGAATGAAGAAGCGGATGGCATCGGGGCTGAAACGGCTGAGCGCATCTTTTATAGTAACCAGGTTCCCGAGTGATTTGCTCATTTTGTCTCCGCTTAGCTGAAGCAGTCCGTTATGGAGCCAGTAATTAACGAACGGTTTGCCGGTAAAGCTTTCAGATTGCGCTATTTCATTTTCATGATGGGGGAATATAAGATCTTTACCTCCGCCGTGAATGTCTATGGTATCGCCGAGATATTTCAATGACATAGCGCTGCACTCGATATGCCAGCCCGGCCTGCCGGAACCCCACGGGCTTTCCCAGGACGGTTCTCCCTGTTTGGTTGCTTTCCACAGAGCAAAGTCGAGAGGCGACTCTTTTTCATCCGTATCGGGGGCGCTATTCGATAACATATCATCGGTATTCTGATGTGACAGCTTTCCATATTCCGGAAATCTCTTGACGCGGTAATAAACGCTTCCGTTGGAAGCATAGGCATAGCCTTTTTTAACCAGTCCTTCGATGAGCTCTATTATTTTCGGTATCTCTTCCGTTGCTTTAGGGTAGACGTCCGCCCTGGTTATATTAAGGCGGTCCATATCTTTGAAGTATTCAGCGATGTATTTTTCAGAAAGTTCGCTCGATGACATGCCGAGTTGCTGGGACCTGTTAATTATCTTGTCGTCGATATCGGTGAAGTTCTGAACATATTTAACGCTGAGTCCTTTGAATTTGAAATACCGCCGTATTACATCGAAAAGAATATAGCTCATTGCGTGGCCTATATGGCAGTCATCATACACAGTCACGCCGCATACATACATAGTAATAGTATCGCCCTGAGGAATGAATTCTTCTTTCTGTCCTGATAAGGTGTTGTATAATAACATTTAATCGCTCCTGGTACAGTCTACTGGGGATTGTCTTTGAACATTTCGGCTATTTTTGCGGTTTTAATTTGCTTTTCGAGTTCTGCGATTTTGGTTTCCAGTTTCTGGATTTTTTCCCATACGGGATCGGGCAGCTTTTCAACAGTATCGGTATCCGGATTTCGTATCTCGACGATCCTTCCGGGTACACCCACCACGGTCGCATTGTGCGGCACCGATGTGATCACCACGGAACCAGAGCCCACTTTAACATTATCACCGATTGTAATGGCACCTATTATCTTCGCACCTGCACCGACTACCACGTTGTTGCCCAGAGTAGGATGGCGTTTTTTCTTTTGTAAACTTGTACCGCCGAGCGTTACCCCCTGATAAAGGAGGACATTATCGCCGATTTCGGTCGTCTCACCTATTACCACTCCCATTCCGTGGTCGATGAAAAACCGCTTTCCGATTACTGCTCCGGGATGTATCTCGATGCCGGTGAAAAACCTGCTCATATGAGAGATCCAGCGAGGAAAGAAAGGAATATGCCATTTCAGGAGAGTATGCGCAATCCGATGGAATTGACGGGCATGAAATCCCGGATATGCAAAAAAAACTTCGAATACATTTTTTACAGCGGGATCGTGATTAAATACAGCCTGAACATCGCCTGCAATATCTTTAACTAGATTGAACATACTGGTATTATTGTCTCCGGTTTAAATATTTTCGTTTAAAGAGGCAATTGCGTATGCGGCAATGCCCTCTCCTTTTCCTATCGAACCGATGCCGTCTGTTGTCGTCGCTTTTATCATGATCCGGTCCACCTGCAATTTCAATGTATTACCTATATTCTCGCGCATCCTATCGATAAACGATGCGATCCTCGGCTGTTGCGCCACAACAGTGGCATCTATATTATTTATAGTAAAGCCCTTCTGTCCGAGTAATATATTGACCCTGTCAAGCAATATAAGGCTTGAGATATTTTTATACTCCGGCTCACCTGATGGAAACTGGGTCCCGATGTCTTTCAGCCCGGCAGCACCAAGAAGGGCATCCATAATAGCATGAACCAGAACATCGGCATCACTGTAGCCTTCAAGCCCTTTTTCGAACGGAATTTCTACACCGCCGAGGACCAGCCGAAATCCCGTAGATAGAGGATGAACGTCAAAGCCGATTCCTACTCTCATTGACTATAATGTCTCCGCTATTATTTCCGCGAGCGCCATATCTTCAGGCGTTGTAACCTTAATATTACTATATGAACCGGTATAGAGACGAATTTTATAACCGGCTTTCTCTACAAGCGCGGCGTCATCTGTTACATCATCGTCTGTCTCAACATATGCACGTGCAATTATATCAAAGCGGAACACCTGAGGTGTCTGTATTGCAAACAAGTTTCGCCGGTCAAGTGTTCTTTTCACCAGCCTGTTCCTATCGGCTATCTTAATCGTATCTTTTACCGGTACCGCCGCTATCGATGCACCTGTTTTTTGTGCCGATTTCAGGCCCTCGTTGAGCAGGTCTGTAGTCAGAAACGGACGTGCACCATCATGAACAATGACCCAATCACATAATTGCAACCTGTCAAGACCTGCTTTTACGGAGTCCTGACGTCGTCGGCCTCCCGTGCAGACATCTGTTACCCTGGTCCATTTATTTTCGGCAATCAGCCTTTTCCCGGGCGCGATATTGTGTTCGCCTAACACCAGGACAATTTGTTTAATGGGTTTGAAATCGTGGCATATGTCCAGCGGCCGGGCGATGAGCGGTTTACCGGCAAGCGGCAGGAAAATCTTATCCTTGCCCATACGCCGGCTTTCGCCAGCTGCGACGATTATAGCTCCTACTTTACCGTACTGATTCGTCAAAGGAATTACTACATCCTCTTTACTGTTCCATTATATTAACGTGTCAGGCTATGTTTTTTCAATGCACCGGATCCTTATTGTCATTTTTCCAGCATGTGAAAGATTTTGTACGTATACCGGCATAATAGCATTTTGCAAAAGGGGGTTTGTATTAAAAATTTACATAAAGTTATTAAAATATTCAATATCCTAATTTCGTGTACTATTTGATATCGGCTTAGATACCATGGAGAAGGAGTTAAAAAATAGAAGGGCGAGCTACTAAAAATTGAACAGCTTCGCCCTTTCGGTTTGCGATTTGGATAATCCGTCTGTTATATGGAACTAATTCGTTCCTTCGACTGATACCGCTTCTTTAATTGCTTTAATCTGTATCTTTTCACCATCGTAATCAATGGTGATGGTATCACCAGCCTGGAAATCGCCGCGTAGCACCGCCTCGGAGAGTTTGTCTTCGATCTCATCCTGGATAACGCGACGTAATGGGCGTGCGCCATATGTAGGATCGTATCCTTTTTCTCCGAGGAAGTCTTTGGCAGCACTGGAGACTTCCAGCTTCATCTCTTTGTCCATGAGCGATTTGCTTACCTGTGTAAGTTGCAGGTCGACAATTTCGCGTATTTGGTCTTTGTTCAGTGCATGGAACACGACGGAGCCGTCGAGCCGGTTCAGGAATTCCGGCCGGAACTGTTTTTTCAGCTCTCCCAGCACCTTGTCCTTCATATTTTCGTATATAGTTTTCCTGTCTTTTTCTTCATCGGCATGACTGGAAAATCCCAGGCTGGCATTTCCTTTTATCAGTTGAGCGCCGATGTTGCTTGTCATCACAATGATACTGTTACGGAAGTCCACCCGGCGTCCTTTTGCGTCGGTAAGATGGCCGTCGTCGAAGATTTGCAGCAGGATATTGTAAACATCCGGGTGCGCCTTTTCTATTTCGTCAAGTAGAATTACGCAATAAGACTTTCGCCTTACCGATTCGGTTAGTTGCCCGCCCTCTTCATAGCCGACATATCCGGGAGGGGCACCGACAAGTCTTGCTACCGCGTGGCGTTCCATGAACTCGGACATGTCGAGCCTGATCATGGCATCTTCGCTGCCGAACATAAATTCGGCAAGTGCACGGACCAGCTCTGTTTTACCGACGCCGGTCGGCCCGAGAAACATAAAGCAACCGATTGGGCGGCGAACGTCTTTAATTCCAGCCCTGGCCCTGCGTACCGCTTTCGATACGGTCACGATTGCTTCATCCTGACCGATAATCCGCTTATGAAGGGCTTCTTCCATGCGGAGGAGCCGGCTGGACTCATCGGTAGTCAGACGTACGACGGGTATACCGGTCCACATGCTGACCACTTCAGCGATGTCATCTTCATTAACGGAAGGTTTGTCCTGTTTTTGCTCTATTTGCCATTCCTGCTCCATGCTCCTGATCTTGTCCATGAGCTGTACTTCCCTGTCGCGCAGCTCGGCAGCATATTCATACTGCTGGGATGAAATCGCCATTTCCTTGTCCCTGCGAACGCTTTCAAGGGCTTTTCTCGCCTCGGTCAGGCTGATGGGAATAGAACCGCGCGTTATCCTCACGCGAGACGATGCTTCATCCATCAGATCGATAGCTTTGTCGGGAAGAAACCGGTCAGGTATATATCTTGCAGCCAGATGTGCGGAAGCATGTAAAGCCTCGTCGCTTATCATAAGGTGATGATAATCCTCATACCTCTCTTTAATGCCGCGTAATATCTCGATGGTATCTTCAATTGTCGGTTCAGCTACCAAAATCGGTTGAAATCGGCGTTCTAAACCGGCGTCTTTTTCGACGTATTTCCGGTATTCATCAAGGGTCGTGGCACCGATACATTGAATCTCGCCTCTCGCAAGGGAGGGTTTTAAAATGTTGGACGCATCGACTGCTCCTTCGGCAGCTCCTGCTCCTACGATTGTATGAAATTCATCTATAAAGAGAATGCAGTTATTAGCATTCTTGATCTCGTCAATGACCTTTTTCAGGCGTTCCTCGAATTCACCTCGATATTTAGTGCCTGCAACCAGGAGTCCGACATCCAAGGTGAGCAGCCTTCTACCCTGTAATGTTTCCGGTACTTCTCCGGCAACGATACGGTGTGCCAGACCTTCGACTATCGCAGTCTTCCCTACTCCCGCTTCTCCGATAAGCGCGGGATTGTTCTTTGTCCTTCGACTGAGTATCTGGATGATACGCTCGATTTCTTTGCTTCGATTGACGATCGGGTCCAGTTTACCTGCTCTCGATGCAGCGGTCAGATCGATTCCAAGCTGGTCCAGGATAGGAGTTTTTGCAGTGCTCCGCTGCGCAGCCCGTGCTTGCGGAACATTCTGGCTGAGTATATTATTCGTTTCAGCCTGGACTTTTTCGAGCGTGATACCAAAGCTCTCCAGTACTCCGGAAGCTGTCCCTTCATGCTCGCGTAGGAGTCCCAGAAGAAGATGCTCTGTTCCGATATAGCTGTGATTAAGGCGTCTGGCTTCATCTACGGCAAGTTCAATAACCTTTTTAGCCCGTGGCGTAAGTCCAACTTCATTTACTGCTGACTTTTCACCGCGGCCGACAACGAATTCGATCGCAGCACGTATTTTACTTGCCGGAACGCCAAGGTTGTTAAGGACTTTACTGGCTACACCATCTTCCTCGGAGACCAGTCCCAGCAAAATATGCTCTGTGTCGATATAGCTGTGACCGAAATGCTGTGCTTCTTCTTGCGCGCGTGTAAGCGACCTGCGTGCTCTTTCTGAGAATTTTTCAAATCTACTAGCCATATTTCGATTAGTCCTTTAACCAAGTTAGATGATCATATTAACGGTCATCGTAGTTAAGCTTCCTACAGGTTATTATAAGGGGTTTAATTTGGCAAGTCAAAGGTATTTTTTTAAAAAAATGAATAAATAAAATAAAATCCAGGATATTTTTGTGAAAGTCGGTACGATGAATGATGATTGATATATTTGATAAATGAAAAAACCCTCTGGCAGTGGCATATTTTCCCGAGAAGTTCCCCCCTCAGTATCGTCTGCGCTGAAGTGTTTCACTACCGTGTTCGGGATGGGAACGGGTGGTACCGCTTCGCTCTGACCACCAGAGGATTCTATTCACTTGTTAAAAATGTAGATAGTACTATACATCTAAAAAGGGATTTTGTCAATTTTTTTATACTATCTTACTACTTGACGGCAAAACATACCGGTGATATTGTATGTTTATTGGAATTGATAGTGATTTAATTGTGAGGTTTTATCTTATGAATTACGGGCGTGAACTGTTGAAGGGAAGCACAGATTCTCTGTTGTTATACCTGATAAACAATCAATCCATGTATGGATATCAGATCATTAAGGAAATAGAAAAGAAAAGCAACGGCTATTTTCAGTTTAAAGAGGGGACCCTTTATCCGGCCCTTCATCGTCTGGAAAGAAAGGGGCTTATAAGAGGAAAATGGCAGAAACTGCCCAATGGACAGGAGAGACGGTATTATCAAATACAGGAAAAAGGGCAGAAGGTATTGAATGAGCGGCTTGAGGTATGGAATGATTTTTCGAAAGCCGTAAATATGGTCATGCAGCCTCTTTAATAAATTTACATATATAGTAGGTGCAGGCGGTGAAATACCTGAATATCCTAAAAAGTTACCTGAGACTTGATCCCGGTATGCGGGAAGAAGTGATCCGTGAGTTCGAAGGGCATATTGAAGATCGCGTACAGGGTTTCGAGGAAGAGGGCTTGACTGAAGATGAGGCTTTTGAAAAGATTGCCAAAATTCTGGGACCGCCGAAACTTGTTGCTCAACAGATATATGAAGTTTACAGTCAGGGCACCTGGCGTCAATCATTTTTTGCAGCTTTGCCGCATTTTTTAATCGCGATTCTGTTTGCCATGCACTGGTGGCAGCATACATTATGGTTGTCGATAATCCTTGTGCTCGCTGTGTGTGCGGTGATTTATGGGTGGTGTCATGGTAAACCGACATGGTTGTTCCCTTGGCTCGGTTATTTGTTGTTCCCCGTAATTATTATCGGCATCATGTTCATTTATCTTCCGGGAAACTGGACTATATATGCAGCGCTGGCCTACTTCCCGCTTGCTGTTACGATGATATTTCTCGTGGCACGCCAGACACTTAAAAAAGATTGGTTATTCGTATCTTTGATGCTCCTGCCGATTCCGATTGTACTGGGATGGATAATCGCGTTAAAAATTGATGCGTCGTTTATGCAGTACGAGGAAATTCATGAAGCAGCGCCCTGGATTGCACTCAGTTTTACGATACTTGCTTTAACGGTAGCTGTTTTTATACGGGTAAAGAAACGCTGGATCAAGACCGGGGCTCTTTTAATTCCGGTAATCCTTATTCTGTTGATTGTGGCGCTTGACAACAGAAATTCACTGGACTTCCTGGGTTGGCTCCTATTAGCTTTGTTAACCGGTTTAAACGTGCTCGTTCCCGCATTACTGGAAGGTGCGACAAAAAGAAATCGTTTTGAACGCAAAATCGGACGCCGACAGCGGTTGCGAAAAGATTTTTTTAATTGATTATAGTAACGAGAAATTACTCTTAATACGAGGACACGTTCGACCGATAACAGTATTCCAGTCTGAGGGCAGTCTAAAAGGGTTAATCGTTTCCCCACAGGCTTACCTGTGACGATTTTTCCCGCCTGTCTTCCAGTCCAAGATGTTTGTAAGCAAGTCTTGTTGCCACCCTGCCGCGAGGTCTCCTCTCCAGAAAGCCCAGCTGTAACAGGTATGGTTCATAAACATCCATTATTGTATCCGCCTCTTCACTGATAGAAGCGGCGATAGTATCAAGTCCCACAGGACCTCCGTTGAATTTCTCGATTATTGTGTGTAGGAGCTTATGGTCTGTCTCGTCAAGTCCTGCACTGTCTATTTCGAGTTGCGAAAGCGCTTCTATAGCTACTGTTTTTGTAATAACTCCGTCAGCTATTACCTGTGCATAGTCCCTGATTCTCTTTAAGAGCCGGTTGGCGACACGTGGCGTTCCTCTTGCCCTGCAGGCGATCTGGCTGAGACTGTTATTTTCTGCCTGTATATTGAGGATCCTGGCAGAACGTTCCAGGATTTCCACAATTGCCGGCTCATCATAATAATCAAGGCGGTATACAGTGCCGAACCGGTCCCGCAGCGGCGAGCTTACCATGGCATATCGTGTAGTCGCCCCGATCAGGGTAAAATGGGGGAGGTTTAAACGGATATTTCGGGCGCCGGGCCCCTTACCTATGATGATATCGAGGGCGAAATCTTCCATGGCAGGATAGAGCACTTCTTCGACTACTCTACTTAGCCTGTGGATTTCATCGATAAAGAGTACGTCGTTTTTTTGAAGGTTCGTGAGGATCGCCGCAAGGTCTCCGGGGCGCTCAATGGCAGGGCCCGAGCTGATTTTTATATTCACACCCATTTCTGCCGCAATAATGTGAGAAAGTGTTGTCTTTCCAAGTCCCGGAGGTCCGTATATCAATACATGATCGAGCGGATCACCTCTTTTCAAAGCAGCGGTAATAGCGATTATAAGGCTTTCCTTGACCTTTTTTTGTCCGATAAAGTCGCTCAATCGTTTGGGACGCAAGCTTGTATCGAGAGAAATATCCTCTGTTTTTTGGTTGGACGATATAGCGCGTGCCGATAATTTATCTTCGCTCATCAGGCCGATTATATCACAGTGAGAATAGTGTATCCAAAGCTATAAATTAAAAAAGGGACCGTCATAGAATTACGACGGTCCCTTTGATTCCCTGTTTTATCGGCTATTCGCTGAGCACATCCGCGTTTACTTCTACACCCATTTCAGGGCCGATTTCTATGGCAGGCGGCTCAATTTCTTCATCTAAGAGATTTGCCTGGGCAGGAATAAGCTTACCGATGATAACGTTTTCTTTCAGTCCGAGGAGTTTATCGGTCTTACCCCATATTGCAGCCTCGGTAAGAACTCGCGTCGTTTCCTGGAACGATGCAGCAGCAAGCCAGCTATTCGTATTCAACGAAGCCCTGGTAATACCTAGCAGTACGGTTTGGGCAGTAGCAGGTTCGCCGCCTTCTGCCAGTACTTTAGCATTCACATTTTCATAATCGAACCTGTCGATAAGGTCGCCCGAAAGGAGTTCCGTATCGCCCGGTGATTCAACACGTACTCTTCTAAGCATCTGGCGAACGATAATCTCGATATGCTTATCGCTGATATTCACACCTTGAGAGCGGTATACTTTTTGTACTTCCTCGACAAGGTATTGCTGTACCGCTTCTCTTCCCATAACGCGGAGTATGTCCTGCGGATCTATGGAACCGTCGGTCAGACGATCGCCCGCTTTCAAAGTATCGCCATTTCTTATGCGGAGATGGCTGCCTGTAGGCACGATGTATTCCCGTTCCTCGCGTTCTTCATACTGTATGTAAAGACGATTGTCCTCCACAGTCACCGTGCCGGAGACTCTGGCTACGGGTAAAGTATCTATGGGTGATGCGACCTGTTTGTCATTTTCACCTTCCGGTGAGTCAGGTAATAATACTAGAGGGCTGCCGGCATCGACCCAGTCCCCGTTTTTTATCGCAGATTTGGTGCCCTGAGGTAATACATACTCGTCGACATATGTCTCGGAATTCGTAATTTTGATTTTACGTCCTTCTTCAGTGTCTGCGATCTCCGCTGTACCATCGATCTCGGTCAGTATGGCAAGGCCTTTCGGAACGCGGGCTTCGAACAGCTCTTCAACTCTCGGTAGACCGCTGGTAATGTCTGCTCCGACTACACCACCGGTGTGAAATGTTCGCAGTGTAAGCTGCGTTCCCGGTTCGCCGATGCTCTGAGCGGCGACGATACCGACAGCAGTGCCCGGTTTGACGATTTCGCCCTGCGAAAGGTCACGCCCGTAGCAACTCTGACATATGCCCCTTTGTGCACGGCAGCAAAGAGGGGATCTCACATAAACCTGATTAATACCGGAATCGATGATTTGTTTTGCTTTTACTTCTGTAATCTGTTCGTTCCTGTGGACCATTACCTCTTTATTTCTCGGGTCTGTGATATCAACCGCGGCAAGACGTCCGATAATTCGTTCATAAAGAGGAGGCAATAATTTCTGCTCGTTCCTTTCGAATAGCCAGATGCCCTCTTCCGTACCGCAGTCTTCTTCGAAAATTATCAGGTCCTGTGCGACATCGATAAGACGGCGGGTAAGATAACCCGCATCAGAAGTCCTTAAAGCGGTATCTGCAAGACCTTTGCGGGCACCATGTGTGGAAATGAAATATTCCATCACGTTAAGCCCTTCACGGAAGCTCGATTTGATAGGAAAATCGATGATTCTGCCTGCAGGGTCTGTCATCAATCCTCTCATACCGGCCATCTGTGTGATTTGCCCGATGTTACCCTTTGCTCCTGAAGTGGCCATCATATAAACGCCGCCATACCGGTCGAGCGATTGAGAAATAGTCTCTTTAATTTTTTCTGTTGTATCTGTCCATACTTGAACGGTATTGTTATATCGCTCATCTTCGGTTATTAGCCCACGATTGAACTGGCTTTCAATAACTGCCACTTTCTCATCACCTTCTTCGATGAGCTTGGGCTTGCTTGCCGGTACTTCGATATCATGTGCAGCGATGGTGGTACCTGATTTCGTGGCATATTCAAAACCGATCTCTTTAAGGCTGTCGAGCATTGCCGCAGTAGACATATTTCCCAGTGCGTGATAGCATTCCGATACAAGCACTTTCAACGTCGATTTATTCAGTGTCTGGTTCAGGAACCATCGTGACGGTATTTCTTCCGCAGGTGTATCGCTGCTGAAACGTGTTACTGCCATGCTTTCCAGGAGTTCCACCGGTAGAATATCGTTAAAAATTATCCTTCCGGTCGTAGTAACAAATTTCCGGTCTTCAGCATGTTTAATATTAATCGTATCGCCGCTGTCAACCGAAACAATACCCATATCTACCGCCTTGACGGTAATCTCCTCATTCAAGCCTATTATTCCCAGCTCATAGGCGATTTTTGCTTCGTCGAAGTCGACAAAATGGTGCATTCTATTCTTATCGGTGGGCCTATTGTTAGTCAGATAGTATACACCGAGCACCATGTCCAATGTCGGCGTCATTACAGGTTCGCCACAGCTCGGTAATAACATATTCTGTGTGCTTATCATGTTTTCCCTTGCTTCATTCACGGAGGCCCGTGAAAGTGGCACATGAATAGCCATCTGGTCGCCGTCGAAGTCCGCATTGAACGCAGAACATACGAGTGGATGGATTTGAATAGCGCTGCCGTCGATCAATACAGGTTCGAATGCCTGGATGCTCAGACGGTGCAGTGTAGGTGCACGATTAAGCAACACCGGCCGTTCTTTCACAACTTCTTTCAGTATATCCCATACCTCAGGTCTAGCTTTTTCCACCTGTCGGCGCGCACTTTTAATATTGTGAGCAAAACCCTGTTCGACCAGCCTGCGCATTACGAACGGTTTGAACAGCTCCAGCGCCATCTGTTTCGGTAGTCCGCACTGGTGCAGTTTTAATTCCGGGCCGGATACAATAACAGAGCGTCCGCTGTAATCGACACGTTTTCCCAGAAGGTTTTGTCGGAACCGCCCTTGTTTTCCTCTCAGCATATCGGACAGAGACTTCAATTTATGGGTGCTCGCAGCTGCGGAGAGGCGTCCGCGCCTTCCGTTATCGATGAGCGCGTCCACGGCTTCCTGAAGCATCCGTTTTTCATTGCAGATAATAATATCAGGTGCGCCCAGGTCAAGCAGTCTCCTCAGACGGTTATTCCGGTTGATAACACGCCTGTAGAGATCGTTGAGGTCGCTGGTAGCAAATCGCCCGCCGTCCAGTTGAACAATGGGGCGAAGTTCCGGTGGAAGCACCGGCAACACGGTAAGGACCATCCATTCCGGTTTATTGCCGCTTCTCCAGAACGCTTCAACTACCCTGAGCCGTTTATTTGCCTTTTTACGTCTTTGCCCCGGGCTTGATCGTACCACATCGATAAGCTCCTGTCTCAGGTCATCAAGATTAATATCTTTAAGTATCTGTAAAATTGCTTCCGCTCCCATGCCTGCTTCAAAGAAATTTCCGTATTTCCTCAATTCCTGGTACTGGTTCTCAGTCAGGAGTTTCAGAGGCTGAAGCGATTCAATTTCCGCTATACGTCTTTGCATGTCATCTTTGCGTCTATCAAGGTCCTGCCTGAGCGCCGTCATTTTTTCCAGAATATCCTGATCGCCATGTTCCTGCTGCTGGGCTTCCAGTTCTTTAATCTGGCTGTCGTATGAACGTTCGAGCTCAAAGGTCTGCTGAGTTGCCTCTGCCTTGATTTGTTCCAGCCTGTCATGCAGTGCTTCCTGATTTACCGAGATAACTACATACTGTGCGAAATAGAGTACCCGCTCCAGTTTTCTCGGCGAAAGATCGAGTAAAAGTGCCAGCCTGCTTGGTACGCCTTTTGCAAACCATATATGTGCTACGGGCGCAGCAAGCTCGATATGCCCCATTCTGGTCCTTCGGACCCTGGAATGTTCTACGGTAACGCCGCAGCGGTCGCAGGTAATTCCGCGATAACGGATTTTCTTATATTTACCGCAATAACATTCGAAATTCTTGGTGGGACCAAAAATTCTTTCACAGAACAGACCGTCTTTCTCCGGTTTGAGGGTTCTATAGTTGATCGTCTCCGGCTCGGTCACTTCACCATATGACCAACTCCTTATTTGCTCAGGCGAAGCCAGAGAAATACGGATCGCGTTAAAATCATTTACTTCAACCATTTATCTCCTTTTAGCTGAACGATTTCGATTTCGGTAAGGCTTTTTTCTTCTCTTCGAAGAAGTTGATCATCTCTTCCTCTTCGTTGAGAAGCTCTACAGCAAGTCCGAGGCTACGTAGTTCCATGAACAATACCTTAAATGACTCCGGTACACCTGCCTGCAGGATGTCTTCGCCTTTTACAAGTGCTTCATAAGTTTTTGCTCTTCCGGCTACATCGTCGGATTTCACAGTAAGTAATTCCTGAAGTACATGACTTGCGCCGTATGCTTCCAGCGCCCATACTTCCATTTCTCCAAAACGCTGTCCGCCGAACTGTGCTTTACCACCAAGCGGTTGTTGTGTAATAAGTGAATATGGTCCGGTAGACCGTGCATGGACTTTATCTTCGACAAGATGAATGAGTTTCATCATGTATATATCGCCTACAGTAACCGGTTGATCAAACGGTTCATTAGTACGCCCGTCGTAGAGAACAGATTTTCCATATATGGGCGGCGATTTTCTCTTTTCTATATATATTTTATTGATTAACGGGTCTATGTCTTTATCATGCTCGACTTTTTCCCCCAAACTTTCCAACCACAATTTAAGGCAGGTATTTCTTGCTTCGGCGGGGTGTTTGTCATCGAATACCTTATTATAATTATAACCGCGTTCTTTCAACCATGATTTCACCATATCGAAATCGACACTGCACATACCGTCATCCATATAGTCGACTGCTTCGGCCTGTCGAATTATCCATGCTTTTGCGAGCGAACCTTCGATATCGATATTTTTCGCACCGTCAAATATTGGATTGAGGATTTTCAGTCCCAGTGTTTCTGCTGCCCAACCAAGGTGTGTTTCGAGAATCTGGCCGATGTTCATACGTGAAGGCACGCCTATGGGGTTAAGCACGATATCAACCGGTCTGCCGTCAGGAAGATAGGGCATATCCTCTTCAGGTAAAATACAGGAGATAACGCCTTTATTTCCGTGTCTACCTGCCATTTTATCTCCAACGGACACCTTTCGTTTTTGAGCGATCCATACTCTGACAAGCCGGTTTACGCCGGCAGGCAGGTCACGGTAATTGTCGCGCGAGAATTCCTTTACATCGATTACCTTGCCCCATTCGCCGTGCGGTACCCGTAGAGAGCTGTCTTTTACCTCGCGGGCTTTTTCGCCGAATATCGCCCTTAACAATTTTTCTTCAGCAGTCAGTTCGGTCTCACCTTTCGGACTGATTTTTCCGACCAGAATATCTCCAGGGCCAACTTCGGCGCCTATACGAATAATTCCATATTCATCGAGGTCCCGAAGGCTTTCTTCGCTCACATTCGGAATATCTCTGGTAATTTCTTCTGCTCCAAGCTTTCCTTCCCGTGCCTCTATTTCATATTTCTCTATGTGAATTGACGTGAACTTATCATTTTTAACCAGCCGCTGGCTCAGTATAATTGCATCTTCAAAGTTATATCCTCTCCAGCTCATAAACGCACAGAGTATGTTCTGACCCAGTGCCAGTTCTCCCTTTTGTGTAGCAGTACTATCGGCGACAACCTGTTTCTTTTCAATTCTCTGTCCCTTTGATACTATGGGACGCTGGTTCACACAGGTACCCTGATTCGTGCGGACGAATTTGGATAAAGGATATAACCGTTCGTTACCATTGTCCTCTTTAATGACCACCTGGTTGCCGGTGACGGACATTACTTCTCCCCCCTCAGAAGCATAGACAACCTGTCCGCTTGACTTTGCAACTTCCTCTTCCATTCCTGTGCCGATCAACGGCGCATCGGGAAAGATCAGTGGCACAGCCTGTCGTTGCATGTTGGAACCCATCAAAGCCCTGTTGGCATCGTCATGTTCGAGGAACGGAATAAGTGAAGTTGTCACGCTGAATATCTGTTTTGGTGAAACATCCATGAAATGAATTCTATCTATCGATTCTTTCAAATATTCACCGCCGTGGATTGCTCCGACACGGTCTTCTGCAAATTCATTTTTCTCGTTCAATACAACGTTTGCCTGTGCAATTGTATATTGCTCTTCTTTATCGGCGGTCAGATTAACGATTTCATCGGATACAAAGGGCATTATTTTAACCGGATGCGGATTCAGCGCCTCCAGTTTTTTCATGGCTTTGTCGGTGATTACATCTCTATTGGAAACGATGATATTGCCCTGATCGTCTACAATATCTTCATAAGCGATACGTCCCTGTAAATCGCTGTCGTTGCTCATCAATTCGTGAATCACCTTACGATAAGGTGTTTGTATAAAACCATATTCATCGATAGAAGCATATGTTGCCAGCGAACCGATAAGACCGATATTCGGCCCTTCAGGTGTCTCGATGGGGCAGATTTTTCCATAATGTGAATGGTGTACATCGCGGACATCGAACCCCGCCCGTTCACGTGAAAGACCACCGGGTCCCATTGCGGATAATCTCCGTTTGTGAGTAAGTTCCGCCAGGGGATTTGTCTGGTCCATAAACTGAGAAAGCTGTGAACTGCCGAAAAATTCCCTCATGGAAGCTATAATAGGCCGGTTATTAATAAGATTGGTCGGTGTAGCCAGTTCGGGACCGATCGTACTCATACGCTCTTTTATTGCCTGTTCAAGACGCAAGAGACCGATACGAAATTGATTTTGTATCAGATGTCCGGCGGTCCTGACTCTCCTGTTGCCCAGATTATCTATATCGTCCGGGCCTTCTTTTCCATTATTGATAATAATAATATGACGTATAATTTCGATAAAATCTTCATGAGTGAGGGCACGGTGAGCCTGTGGAATAGAGAGTCCCAATCTCTTATTCAACTTGTATCTGCCTATCTTGCCCAGATTATACCGGCGCGGGTTGAAGAACAGATTGTTCAACAGTATCTGTGCATTTTCTGTAGTTGGTAACTCACCCGGTCGCAACCGCTTATATATTTCCTTAAGCGCTTCTTCTTTGCTTTTACCGGACGGGTCTTTATCTATTGTAGATTGAATAAAAATATGTTCCGGCAAAACATCTACATCACTGAAGAGCTCAAGAATTTGATTATCCGTTTCATATCCCATCGCTCTTAACAGCGTTGCGATAGGGATCTTTCGTTTGCCGTTGACTTTTGTTGAAATTATGTCCCTGCTTGATGTTTCGAACTCAAGCCATGTTCCGTGTTCCGGTATTAATTTGGCGGAACAGAGTTCACGGCCGGTAATCGGCTCTTCCTGGGTACTGAAATATATACCGGGGGAACGTATAAGCTGATTAACGATTACCCTTTCGGCGCCGCTTATTACGAAAGTCCCTTTATTGGTCATAATAGGAATGTCGCCGAAGAAAATTTCCTGTTCTTTTATCTCACCGGTCTCTTTAACGATGAGTTGCGCTCTGATATAGAGAGGGGCAGCATATGTCATATCCCTCTGATAGCATTCTTCCACAGAGAAGGGGGGTTGCCGGAATTCATAACCGATGAAACGCAGTTCCAAACGGGTGCCGGTAAAGTCCTGGATCGGCGATATTTCTTCAAATAGTTCTTTAAGAGCTTCCTCCTGAAACCATCGAAAAGAATCCAGTTGTACCTGTATCAAATTGGGTATACTGAGAACTTCGGGTAAAGTTCCGAAAGACTTTCTTGTCGCGGTTAAACTTTTATTTTTCTCTGCAGGTGAAATAGACATACGTACTCCTGTTTTCAAACGTTAAGCCATAAATCTGATTATTTCGGGTCACTTAACAATGAAGCAAATAAATTTTGGACACTTGAACGGAGATATAATATAACATTGAAGGCATATTTATTGTAAAACTAAATGTTACCACCATTTATTATATTTGTCAAGAGGTTTTTGGGTATTTTATACTATTGATGAAAAATATTTTTGATGCACGATCGCCAAGAAAAAAGGCATAAAGTAATAGACTATGGAATTTAGTACAACTAACAGGACTCAACAAATACATATACGACTTACAATTATATTAAACCACAGCAATGTCCAATAGTCAATATTGTTGAATTAAAGATATGTTTGTTACGTGACAACAACGGGTTTTTCAGTAAATTTTTTAATGAGAATTTAAAGAAGCACTTCAGGTAAATAATCCTGAAGTGCTTCTGCTTATTCGGGTTACAAGTGTGACGTAATTAACGATTATTTAAAAAATACCGTGAAAGTTAGCCAGCGCCGGCGCGAGAACAAGCGCTATGATGGACATGAGCTTGATCATAATATTGAGCGAAGGGCCTGAAGTATCTTTCATGGGGTCACCGACGGTATCACCGATAACTCCTGCTTTATGTGCGTCAGAGCCTTTGCCGCCGAACATACCCGTCTCGATCCATTTCTTTGCATTGTCCCATGAGCCGCCGGCATTCGCCATCATTACAGCCAGAATAAATCCTACAATGATAGCGCCGAGCAGGAAACCTCCGAGTGCGATGGGGCCGAACAGCAGGCCGACAATAATGGGGGCAATGACTGTCATCACACCGGGGACAATCATTTCTTTAAGTGCAGCTCTTGTGCAGATGTCAACACATTTACCGTATTCCGGTTTGGCTGTACCTTCCATAAGACCTGCTATTTCCTTGAATTGACGACGAACTTCGTTGATGATCGAGAAAGCTGTCCTGCCTACTGCATCGAGCGTCATACTGCAGAATATAGCAGGCATCATACCGCCGAGTAGCATACCGACGATAACAGCCGGGTCGAGCACGCTGAAATTATGAAACTCTATGCCGACCATCTGTGTATACGATAACATTAATGCCATTGATGTAAGTGCTGCTGAACCGATAGCAAATCCTTTTCCAGTTGCAGCGGTAGTATTGCCAAGGCTGTCCAGAGCATCTGTGCGTTCCCGTATTTCATGCGGGAGGCCTGACATTTCGACGATTCCGCCGGCGTTATCGGCGACGGGACCATATGCATCTGTCGCCAGACTGATGCCCAGTGTTGAAAGCATACCGATACCGGCGATAGCAACGCCGTAGAAATCTGCAAAGTGATATGCCAGAAGTATTGCAATAGCGATGAAAATGATCGGCGGAAAAGTGCTTAAAAGCCCGTTGGAAAAGCCTCTTGTAATTATTGTCGCTGCTCCGGTCTGAGCGGATGCCGCGATGTTCTGCGTCGGTTTATAGGCATACGAAGTGAAATAGTTTGTGCTTTCTCCTATTAGCATACCTGCAATAAGGCCCGAGAGAATTGCCCAGAAAATACCCAGATTTGCGTTCATAAAGAAAACGACGAGAAATGAGAAGATTGCGGTTAATATCGATGCTGAAAAAGTGCCGCGCCGGAGTGCGCCTAGAAGGGCGCTCATTTCCGGTTTATCTCCTACTCTTACTAAAAATGTACCTATAATTGAGGCGATTATTCCGCCTGCGGCGACGAGCAGCGGAAGATACCAGGCAATAACCTGGTCACCGACTACTCCCGCAGCGATGGCAACTGCAGATAAGGTAATTGTAGCGATTATAGAGTCTACATATGACTCAAAAAGGTCTGCTCCCATACCTGCGACATCCCCGACATTATCACCGACGAAATCAGCGATAACCGCTGCATTACGCGGATCATCTTCGGGGATACCCTGTTCAACTTTTCCTACGAGGTCTGCTCCCGTATCTGCGGCTTTGGTGTAAATACCGCCGCCTGCCCTGGAGAATATGGCGACGCCTGAAGCTCCGAATCCATACGCCGGTATGATTGACAGAAAATCGGGATGATTGTGGAATGCAAAATAGAGTATACAAAGTCCGATAATTCCTACACTTACTACGGACATTCCCATCACACCACCTGCCCGGAAAGCAACCTTCAGACCCTCATTCAAGCTGGTCTGGGCTGCCGTGGCTGTCCTGCAATTAGCTCTCACGGCAATATTCATTCCGATAAAGCCTGCTCCGGCAGAGCAGATGGCTCCGAAAATAAACGCCAGGCTGACCCACCATCCAAGCCCGGGAATCAGCCCCAGTACGATGGCAACGATGACCGCGAAGATCGCCAATATCCTGTATTCGCGGGTCAGAAATGCCGTCGCACCTTCTTTGATTGCTTCGGATATCTCTTTGATACGTTCTGTACCTTCGCCTCTTTTAAGGACGTTGAAGGCAAGAAATCCGGCAAAAAGCAATCCGATAACACCTACGATAATTGAGATGACTACGGGATTCATTGGTTTTTCCTTTCCTTTCCTTCTTTTTTAGACAAAAAATTAGGAGCTAACGAGTATATACTACACATTTAGCTCCTGCGTGAATCTAATTAAATCTCCATGCATAGGGAATTCAGGATATGTCATGTGTGCTCTGCTGGTTACGTTAATACACCGCGTAGAATAGCATATGCTTTTTTCCCTGTCAAGAAAATATATAGCTGTCTATCGGATAGTAAATCAGATTAATCGTATGTGAAAATGACTGGTC
>CAZAIO010000010.1:0-38311 GCA_964485235.1 uncultured Dehalococcoidales bacterium | reverse complement strand
CAATAGAACACAGATTATTAATAGCTTTTTCATATACAAGTCTTAGTAAGGATTGATTTCCGGCATGTCAATGTCTGTCCCGTTATTAATTATAGCTCAATATGGAGATTAAACATTATTCCGAGATGTTTTACCGGAGATTGCGTCAGGTCTTCCGGACGAGAAAGACCGCGTAGCCGATTAAGGGAACATGCCGATTCCATCGATGATTAAGCAGATTTCCAGATTTTTACTTCTCAGGATCAACTCTTTCCGTTGAAGCAATTTGAAATTCCGATGCATTGTATTGTATAGATGTCCGATAAATATAATTTCTTTTATAATGCGGTGTGAGATAAACTATTTATCCGGAATCAAAAAGGGAGATACCTGTGTTGATGGAAGAACCAACTCCTGAAATGGTTGAAGATTGGAAAAACACGTTTGAAAAATATAAATCCCGGTTAAGACCGAATAAAAAAACGGCCGCGCAGGTTATTGAATATTTACAGGCTAAATATCCGATCAGGGAAATTAAAGAAGTAAAAGCCTTAAATTTTGTTCTACATAATATTACTTCAAATAAGCCCTATGCCGATAAAATACCACCCGGGAAAAAATTGAGGCCGGTAGTTTTTTCCATTCCGCATGTGCAGCAATCGGAAACTCTTTATGAAAAGCAGGAAGAAGTCTTTAAAAATACACCGATTATCATAGGCCTGGAATTGGAGACAGCCTGCGTTTTTATTGAGGGCAGCGGCGACCTGGCTGATGAAATCGCTGCGTATCAAGGGCTGGATAAAGATGACCTGGGCAACTTTTATCTTGTAGCTAACTATATACGCTGTCTGGAAAAATATGATTTACTGGACGATGTTCTGTTCAAAACTAACTAAACCAGCCAGTTATATTCCCAGCTCTTCACCTACCAGCACAACATTGATCCGATCTTTTTGCGGTGGCATGGCTCCTTCTATAATGACCGTATACCGGCAACCTCTCCAATCGGAACTACAGTCTGTGCATTTACCGGTTTTGGCACAGGGGACATTCGCAACATCCGGGTCGTTATGTTTAAGCTCGTGCCATATTGCCGTAACCGGCGTGGCAATACTATGGATTCTGTCCAGTCCGGCTTCTACGTCTTTTACGATTTTATTCATACCGGCGACAATAATTACCTTTTTGGGACCGAAAATCATAGCGGCGACCCTGTTGCCCTGTCCATCGATGTTGACCAGCTTACCATCAAAAGTTATGGCATTTGTACCGGTTAAAAACACATCACAGAGTAATGCCTGTCTTGCCAGTTCCTCTGCTTGTTGCCGGTCGAGCATTTGTTCCGTGTCTTTGGGGAACGGATCGATAATCTTATTCTGATTACGCTTTTTTAATTCCGTCATAATGTCCAACTGGAATAAAGTTACGGAATTTCCCCGGCTGACAGATACTTCCGGGGGGATCATTTTGAGTACTGCAGAGATTGCCTCTTCCTTATTAGCCGCATAAAGACCATTTATATTCCTTTTCTGCAGGTTTTTTATTATAGAGTATGCGCGAGTTTCATTGAACCGCTTTGTTTCACTACTAATATCAGATTGATCAAGCATGTTCTACTCCGTTTTTTTATTTAACCGGTTAGGGACATTCATAGTACCGGTAAAGCGACATGTAAATGAATGCCTCCTCCAATTTCCAGTCTTGTGGTTATCCGGTTTTACTGCTTAATATACTCAAAACGGACTTTACCGTCTTTCTTGATCCGGCTAACGGGAATTTTATCTGACACGAGGGGACATAGAAAAACGCCGTATTCTTTTCTACGCCATGCCGCTGCTCCGCTATTCGGAGTTTCGATTGTCCTGTTTTCCAAAGCGGCGACTACTTTGTCGAGATTCAGGCTCAGTGTTTTCACCATACCGTGTGGTATAACTGAAAATATTAAATAGTATTATAGCGGATTATTATATCATAATTATCAAATATCTATTTATGACTATTTATATAATAGATATTAATTCCAATGTGGATAAAAATGACTGCCTTAACGAATGAAAAGGGCGGGAAAAAGGATACAATATCGACTAAATTAGCCTTTTTTCTCAAAGACGAGTTAAAAATAAGGATAACCCTGTCGAAATAAGATCAAAGACAGACGGCTGTTAAACCGGATTCAAGAGAGCTTTATTTGCCGGTCGCTGTATTTAGGAGCAATCCTTACAAGCAGCATAGATATTGACGAACAGCTTTTCTATTTTATCCAGCGGTGTCGATGCAAAAGCAATACGCAAGACAGCTTTCTCGCTGTTACATACCACACCGGTACTGTATTTATTCAGCAATGTCTCCCAGACCCTGTCAGGGTCCGCATATTTTAACCTGACGCACATAAAGTACCCGGAATTAAAGGGAAGGCTCTCAAATTGCTCCTCGTATTCCGGATGGGCTTTAAGTACCGTTTTGACTACATTATACCGTGTTTTTATTTTATCCCTGTTTATCTGTTTTTCCTTTTCATGGCTCTCGAGCTTTGAGGCAAGGAGGAAAATAGACTGTGACAAATTGGGTGCATTTGATATATTTCCTCTCACAGCTCCCGCAGTTTTATCTTCAAGCACTTTATACAGCTCTTTACTGCCGTTCTTTATACCATAGGTCACGAATCCGACACGAAAACCCCATGCATATTCTTCTTTGGTTATTCCGTCTACTTTGATGGTCAGCAGGTTCTCATGGCAGTCAGCCAGTCTGGAGAAGAGTGATTCGCTCAATACGTCGTCTTCAAAGAACAGTCCGAAATATGAGTCGTCAACGATAATGACCAGGTGGTTCCCTGCCTGTGCAGCTTCTTTCAGAACATTTACTATCTGTTCCCCTTCTTTTTTCGTCGGACTGTATCCGCTGGGATTATTAGGGAAATTCAGGAGCACGATTCTCTTGCCGATTGGCCCTTTATTAACCGTTTCTCTGAATGAATCGATATCGAACGCTTTCTGTTTAAAGAAATTGAAGAATTTTAGCTTCGCGTTGTATGCGTTGGTAAAGACAAGGTCATAATTTTCCCAGTACAGGTCGGATATTATGATTTCATCTCCCTCTTCGACGAAAAGATAGCCTGCGATACTGAGTCCGTTTGTTACGCCGCATGAGACAACAGGCAGGCTAATGACCTGTGCGTTCATAGAAGGGTTCTTTTCCTTTATCAACTCCTGCCATTTATCTCTCAGTGATTTTGTTCCACCGCTCGGTGCATACGGGAAAGCGGCTTCGCTGTCGATATTCAGCATACCGGCAATACCGGGAAGCACCATAGGACTGCCGTCATCTTCATATGCAGTACCTATTGTTGCATTGATTTCTTTTCCCTTTGCCGCTGCCGCCTGTGCGACGATTCCTTTTGCCGGGAAATAGATTGCTTTTCCTTTGCGGGAAAGTAGTTCATATATAACTGCGTTCTGAGCCTGTAATACCCGGTTAAGCTCGTCCGCCTGTGAATTCAAATTTTCCATATAGCTCGCCCTCCAACCGTTCTTTTCTGGAATCCTATTATTATACCGTTTTCCGTAAAAATAAATCTTCCGGTGACAAATACTGTGCATGTTTTATTATATTAACAGGTTGTAAAGCGAGTGAACGACTCACCGGTCGATGGAATATTATTAATAAAAACTCATTGCACTGACAACATATGAAAAGGTATATAGAATTCGGAATATTGTCGCCGTCATGGTTTTGTCAGATGGTGTTATACTATTAATGCAATATTGTAAAATTACTATATAGCGCCGGTTCTGATACAGAGTATTAACAGGGTTAAACAGTATATTTGCCCGTACAAATATCTCGATTTAATGTCATTATCAACTTCTGAATGTGATTATGCGAGTTCATCCAAAAGTAAACAGGATTTCAATACAGTGGGATGTTATCGAAGTCGATATAAACCTTTATTTTATTAATGGACTTCGAAATGCTATTATCGATACCGGTCCGCCACAATTAGGTCATGAAGCAGTCTCTTCATTTTTAAAAACCATTGATTCAAACTTATCCGGTATTGATTTCATTTTAAATACTCACGGCCATCTGGACCATGCCGGAGATAATGTGGCTTTTAAAGCAGCCTTTAATGCTAAGACTGCAATCCATAAGGATGATGCTTTTTTTCTTGAGGACTATGAACGAAGTTTTGATGAATATTACGGTCCGCCGATTGAAGCGCTGAAAGGGAAAGAACGTATGCCGGGTCTAAAAAAGTCTTTTCTGGACTCCTGCGGTATAAAACCGGCGATAGACTGGCGGCTTGAAGATAACGACATAATAGACCTTGGCGGAGGTGTTGAATTACGTGTTATCCACCTACCGGGCCATAGTCCGGGCTCGGCAGGTTTTTACTGGGAGAAAGAGGGTATATTGTTCAGCGGAGATTCAGTGACAGGGCTGCATACCATTAGCGGCGAACTTCCTATAATCACTGATTTTCCGGCATACGAAAGTTCGGTGAAATGTTTGATGGAGATGCCTATCCGGTCACTTTTCTGTGGTCACCCCTACCGCGGAATCTCTCTGCCTCCTTGCGAGCATAAAAAGGGTGATGAAGTAAAACAATTTTTACAGGACTCTCTCGATATAGTCCATATTATAGGTGATTCGGTGAGGCCTGCTTCTTTAGATAAACACAGGTCTCTTCCCGAGATTACGACAGAAGTGCTTGACAGATTACCTGCGGAAATGGGATTCAAACCGTTATCAGGAACATCGTCGAAATCATTCTCCATGAATACCGTTTTCTGGTGCCTTCGCACTCTGCATAATGTAAAACCATAGTAATTACAATTATAGGAGGGCAATTTAATGGAACCTTTTCCCTGGTGGACGGACGAACAAAAGAAGTTTGCTCAAGACATACATGAGTTTGCCAATGAGATTATGCCGAGGTTCGAGGAAGCGCGGTGGAAAAAAGAATTTCCGTGGGACATTTTCGAGGCCATAGGGAAAAGAGGTTTTTCCGCGGTCATGATTCCTAAAGAATATGGAGGTCTGGGACTGGGTGCGACCGGAGGCTGTATAGCCAAGGAAGAATTGAACCGGATGCCAAATATCGGCCGCGTTTTCGGTGCCAATATTTTTGGAGGTGTGGGACAAATACTGGCTTTCGGCACAAAAGAACAGAAAGATAAATTTATCCCGCGGATTGCCGCCGGTGAAATAGGAGCCATTTGTATTACCGAGCCTTATGCAGGTACGGACGCTGCTGCAATAGAAACAGTTGCCCGCCGTGACGGCGATCATTACATTATAAACGGAAAAAAGCGTTTTATCGTTTCTGCCGGTGTTGCATCACGCCATATGCTTTATGCCAGAACAAGCAATGATCCCGGGAAAAGGCGCAGTTATCAACATCTCACCGCTTTTATAGTGGAAAAGGGAATGCCCGGCTTCCATGTGGAGAAAGTAAACGAGATCTGCGGTTTCGACGGCATACATAACGGCGTGCTTGATTTCGATGAAGTCCCTGTCCCTGTAGAAAACAGGATCGGAGAAGAGGGTGAGGGCTGGAAGGTAATGATGGAAGGTGTCAACCTGGAGAGGACGGTGATTGCCGCGATGGTCACCGGATGGATGCGCAGTCTCATCGAGACAGTAATTCCTTATACACAGAGAAGGGTGCAGTTCGACCAGCGTACTGCTGATATGCCCGTGAACCAGTCGAAACTTGCCGACCTGTTCATCAGGTTCAAGATATCACGGCTCGCTTGTTATTATAATGCATACCTGTACGATCAGGGCTATGACATGGCGCTGGAAGCAGCATCGGTCAAAGCCTTCAACTGCGAGCGATGTGTGGAGATGGCACGGGACGCGATACAATTGATGGGTGGTGACGGGCTTACTCCGTTCTATCTTGCGGAAACGATTTATAAACTTGCCAAAGTAGAGGAGATATCGAGCGGCACCATGGAGGCAATGCGGCTTGTTGCATTCAGGACAGGAATGAAGGAAATGTCAAAAGAGCTGACAGGAAGAAGGCGGGTTGCGCATAAAGAAATGAAAGTGCCGATCACAACCTACGAAAAGGTAGAGAAGCGGGCAAACGCAAATGAAGACGATCTTCTTAAAGCGCTCGCTGATGATTACGTGGTCAATCCCGGACTGTACATGAGCCGGTCCGATTTCACCGATATCTTCGAAATCGATGACAAAACGCTGGACAGTCTTCTCGAATCGCTTGAGCAAAAGGGCATAGTGAAGCTCTACCGCAAAAAGGGAGTGATCGAGCTTGCCAAGGCCACTTACGACGGGCTTAAAAAGGCGAACCCGCTGGAGTACTATCAATGGTTCCCCTGGTGGGTTGACGAGAAGAGGAAATTTTAAAATATTTACATTCAATAGTTGGCGCTGCAGATAGCAGGAGGATAATATGGAACCTTTTCCATGGTGGACTGATGAACATAAGCAACTGGCCCTGGAAGTACATAACTTTGTAAACGAGAACATGCCCAGATCCGAAGAAGCGCGATGGAAACGTGAGTTTCCGTGGGATATTTTTGAAGCAATCGCCGGGAAGCGTTTTAATGCAGCTATGATCCCGCGAGAGTATGGTGGAATGGGCCTTGGCGCAACGGGAGGATGCATAACTATAGAGGAAATGAACAGATTGCCCAATATCGGCCGCGTTTTCGGTGGCAATATGTTCGGAGGACTGGGACAGATACTCACTTTTGGCACGGAAGAGCAGAAAAAAAGGTTCATGCCGAGGATCGCCGGCGGTGAAATAGGTGCGATCTGCATTACCGAGCCTTTCGCAGGTACGGATGCCGCGGCTATTGAAACGGTCGCCCGTAGAGATGGCAACCGTTACATCATCAGCGGGAAAAAACGATATATAGTTGCTGCCGGGCTTGCATCTCGGCATATGCTCTATGCCCGGACAAGCAACGACCCGGAGAAAAAACGCCGTTATCAGCATCTTACCGCTTTCATTGTGGAAAAGGGAACACCGGGATTGCACGTGGAGAAAATAAATGAAATATGCGGTTTTGAAGAGATACAAAACGGCGTGCTCGATCTCAATGAAGTTCCCGTACCGGTAGAAAACAGGATAGGGGAAGAGGGAGAAGGGTGGCGGGTAATGATGGAAGGAGTGAACCTGGAGAGGACAATGCTTTCCGCACAGGTGGTTGGCTGGATGAGATGCCTGCTGGAAACGGTGATCCCCTATACACAGAGGAGAGTACAGTTCGACCAGCGTACCGCAGATATGCCGGTGAACCAGTCAAAACTCGCGGATTTGTTCATCAGATTCAAAGTAGCCCGGCTAGCTTGTTACTACAATGCCTATTTATACGATCAGGGATATGATATGGCATTGGAGGCATCGTCGACCAAGGCGTTCAATTGCGAACGGTGTGTTGAGATGGCACGGGACACGATACAACTCATGGGCGGCGACGGTCTTACCCCGTTCTATATTCCCGAGATGATCTATAAAATTGCGAAAGTAGAGGAGATATCCGGCGGTACTATGGAAGCGATGAGACTTGTTACATACAGGGCCGGCCTGAAAGAAATGTCGAAAGATCTGCAGGGACGACGGAGGGTTGTACACAAGGAAATGAAGGTACCTATTACAACTTACGAAAAGGTAGAGAAACGGGCAAATGTAAATGAAGACGATCTTCTCAAAGCGCTTTCCGAGGATTATCTGGTCAATCCCGGCCTGTATATGAGCCGGTCAGATTTCACCGATATTTTTAATATTGACGATAAAACACTGGACAAACTTCTTGAATCGCTTGAGCAAAGTGGCATGGTGAAACTCTATCGCAAGAAGGGAGCAATCGAATTTGCCAAGGCGACCTACGACGGGCTGAAAAAGGCGAACCCGCCGGAGTATTATCAATGGTTCCCCTGGTGGGTAAGCCAGCAGGGGAAGTTCTAGGACATTAACCGGAAATTTTGATAATGATAAGCCGGTTTGAGGGAAGGCAATAGACATTTTACTCCCGATGGTGGTGCAGGTGGCAATGCAATTATATCTGCTAAATTCTTTTAGCGATAACGGCAAATTCTTTGCTTTCCGGAATGAATGATGTACCAGCTACATCAGATAAGAACCGGTCTATTTTCAAACCGCATTTCATGAACTCCTGTTCGATCTGCTCGGGAGAGAAATATTGAAGCCAGTTATATACGGTACGGGTACGATGCGGCTCGATTATCGTGTATTTATCGAGCACGACCTTTTCCCCGTTATATTTAAAGGTATTGAGAAAACCATAGTATTTAACGGGAGCCCAGAAGCCGTTAAGCAGGTTGGTTTCGAATTTTGCAATTTCTTCACGTTCTTCAAATGCTTTCAATGAATAGGAATCGAGAAGGACGGATCGTTCGGGGCTCAATAGCTTACGGAACTTTGATAATAGTATCTGTCTCTGTGCCGGATTCAGAGCACAGAAATCACACATGATCATAATGATGAGATCGAACCGATCATCTGTTTCAAATTGCAGATAGTCCTGATTGATATAATTAATAACAAGATGTTCCTTTTCTGCTGTTTCACGTGCATAGTTGATAGACCTTGTCGAGAAGTCGATTCCGGTCACCTTTGATTTATTTTTTGCCAGCCGGATTGAATATAGTCCGGGGCCGCAGCCGAAGTCTGCGATCTTCATACCTTCGCCGACTTTAAAGTAAGAGGTTATCCACTCGATAGATTTGTCAATAAAAGCGGTATTACGCGATGACATGTCTACTTCTTCGTTCAGGTGGAACTCCAGCATCTGTTTTGATGTATACTCGTCATTCCAGAGGTCTGATGCCGTGTAATATTCAAATGGCTGCGGACGTGAATTTATCTCTTCAAGGTTCTGAAATATATTTTTTGTCATTATTGGACCTCATTTCAGTTAAAACGGGAGATGTGTTCAAAAAGAAAACCTGCTACGTTGCGGGTATCGAAAGGCCATGTATAAACTATCTCTATATCCGGATGAGATTCTCTGAATCTAGCTATTTCGGCAGGTATTTCCTTTTCAGCATGTTCGCCGCCCCGCGTCATCATAGGAGTAGCTACCAGTATTCTTTCTGCACTATGTATAATAGCAGTCTCCAAGGCTTCATTTATTGATGGAGCACAAAACTCGTTATATCCCACGATTACTTCATATCCGGACACTTCGCTTAGATGGCGGGCAAGGTCGAGCGAAGCAGCGTGAAAAGGGTCGTTTTGTTCATTACGCGGCCAGTTTCTTATTTTCGAATCAAGAAGAGAATACCGCTCAAACAATGCTTCCTGACTGCCGGCATTTTTTCCTTCAATGGTTGAATGGAGTCTGAAGAATTCGGCAAGTTCCTGCCGGGGGAAGTCCCGGGGCGGGGTACCGTGCATAACCAGTACAATAATTGTTTTCATAGATGTAATTGTACGTTATATACAGATTATCTGAAAGTGTTTATATCATAGCAAACCATTGGTTTAGATTGACAAGAAAGGTTTACCGTGTATATTATATTAAGTTAGCATATCCTGTTATTATTTATCGCCTGGGGTTTACGTACCCGATTAAACCGGTTCTCCGCGTTTCCGAATTATTATACTTATGACAAATATAGACGTTTCTGCTGAATCGGATACTGCTCAGGGAAAAGACTGGACAAAAGGCTCCATCATCGGAAATCTCCTTCGATTGTCATGGCCTATGGTCTTGATGGAGGCTATATTTATGTTTGGTCAGGTCGCGGACATGATCTGGGTAGGCAGGATAGGGCCGTCAGCTATTGCCGGTGTAGGTATCGCGAATATCTTTTTTTTAATCGTCAGTTCGATGGATATCGGTCTTATCATGGGGGTCAGGGCAATGGTTGCCCGTTTTGTAGGCGCGGACGATATGCGGAGCGCAAGTAATATTGTAGGACAGGCGATTATTCTGGGTGTTCTCTGGGGCATTACAGTAGCAGTTGTAGGTCTGGTCGTAATCAGGCCGCTTTTCGGACTGTTCGGAGTTGAAGCTGATGTTGTGGAAGCGGGCATAGCATATCTGCGTATCATATTCGCAGGCTGGATCGCAATGGGAGTCCTGATTATGGGACTTTACTCCATACAGGCATCCGGAGATACATTAAAGCCTATGATAATCGAAGCGTCTATCAGGACCGTGCATCTGATACTCTGTCCGTTTCTGGTATTGGGATTGTGGATATTTCCTGCAATTGGAGTAAAAGGTGCTGCTCTGAGTAATGTACTGGCACATAGCCTGGGCGCAATAACTGTATTAGTGTTACTTTTCAGAGGGCATACGCGTCTGCGAGTTACTCTTAAAGACTGCCGTCCTGTACCTGACCTCATCTGGCGTATTTTAAAGATCGGCATTCCTTCACTTGTGCTTCATGCGCAGAAATCTCTCGGCGATATGGTATTGGCGTGGCTTATTGTTCCGTTCGGCACTCTGGCAGTAGCAGCTCACAGCCTGGTTGTCAGGGTGGAAATGATTTTTCTGGCAATCGGGATAGGCCTGGGTGGAGCATCCGGTGTTCTGGCGGGGCAAAACCTTGGTGCCGGTGAACCAAAGCGTGCTGAAAAGAGCGGATGGATGGCTGTCGGCGTGATGGAATGTATCATGGTCGTCTTTTCGATAGCTCTATTGTTAAAAGCCGAAAGCGTAGTATCCATTTTTACACATGATCCGGAATTGATACAAATAAGCGCCGTTTTTCTCAGAATAGCAACTGCGGGATATCTGATTTTCGGGCTTGTTATGGTGTTCCAAGACTGTATTGCAGGTACGGGCGACACATTACCGACGATGATAGTGACCATTGCAATGATATGGCTGGTCCAGTTACCGCTCGCATTTTTCCTGCCTGGAGTGGCGAACCTCGGCGTTTATGGTATAAGATGGGCCATTGTAGCAGGAATTTTTACGGGGGCAATATTTTACATAATATACTTCAAAGTCGGCAGGTGGAAGGCTAAGAAGATATAACAGTATGACCGTTATTTTTATAAATGCTTGCGACCCCCTGTTTTTTGTTGGGATGGTAATATAAAGTTGGTTGACTTCGATTGACTATTTTATTTATTATTTATTTTGTTATAGTCAGGACATTATTCCGCCAGAACTACAAACTTGTTAAAGTAACCCAAACAACTGGTGATACCATGTTGCGGTTATACCTGAAGGCGTTCTTATAGGGAAAACTAACAGAATATGAAAGGACATGTACAAATGAGTGGCGACGGAAGATTTGAGAAGCTCTTGGAGCCCTATCACATCGGCAAAGTACAATTGAAGAACCGTATAGTAAAAACGGCAGCCGGGACGAATTTTTGGGATATGGGAGAGCGCCGTGTAAGTGAGAAAGGTAAAGCATATTATGGTGCGGTGGCAAAGGGAGGAGCTGGGCTGGTGATTGTAGAGTCCTGTATCATGGAAGATCCCTTTGATGAGCCGGGTGATCAGCGGTACAGATTGGACGATGACAAGTTTATCAAGGAAGTAAGTGAAATTACAGCAGCTATTCATGCTCATAACTGCCCTGCATTTGTACAGACGTATCATCGAGGCCCGTGGCCTCAACCGTATGCTCCACGACGCCCGAGGATAGCCGCTTCGGCAGTCCAGACCCCGACTACATCGACGGAGTTTGACCTGCACGACGATACCATACCGCGAGAGATGACCATTGCAGAGATCGAGGAGATCGGCGAGATATTTGTAAGCACTGCCGTGCGGGCGAAAAAGGCAGGCTTCGACGGGTTTGAGATCAATTCCGCCTCCGATAGTTTGTTTTCTACTTTTATATCACCTTTCTGGAACAGGCGGACAGATGAGTATGGCGGAAGTACGGAGAACAGGACAAGATTTATCAGAAATGTAATAGCCGAGATAAAAAAGAGGAACGGACAGGACTTTCCGGTTATGATATTGATTAACGCGGTTGAAATCGGTGGAGGAGAGCTGGGTATTACCTATGAGGAAAGCAGGGAAATTGCAAAATTACTGGAGAAAGCCGGAGTCGATGCGTTCCATGTCCGATCACACTGGTTCGGCAATCATGTAGGGTCGTATAACCATGACAACCTTTTCTTTCCCGAAACGCAGATACCTTTTAAAGATTTCCCCAAAGAATTGAACTGGAGCGAGAAATGGCGCGGTGTCAATATTCCGTGTGCCGCGAATATTAAAAGCGTTGTCTCGGTGCCGATTATGACCGTAAGTGGTTTTTATCCGGCTCTTGCGGAGAAGACTATACGAGAAGGTAAAGCAGACCTTATTGGATTTTGCAGGCCTATGTTTGCGGATACAGATTTTCCCAGAAAGGTTGCCGAGGGAAGGCTTGAGGATATTGCTCCGTGTACGCGCTGCAGCACTTGTCAAAAGATGGACAATAAACCCCGGATTTGCAGGATTAATGCTGCATTCGGGACTGAGCAATATGAAGTACAAAAAGCGGACAAAAAGAAAAAAGTTATAGTAGTGGGGGGCGGACCAGCAGGGATGAATGCAGCCCGTGTAGCGGCTTTGCGGGGGCACGATGTAACGCTTTATGAAAAACTGCATACAATGGGCGGGCTGTTACCTATGGCCATCATGGTCAAGGGTACGGAGATTGAGGACCTGCCTGCATTTATTCGTTATTTCACCACACGACTTCATAAGCTGGGCGTTAAGATCAAACTGGGAACGGAGTTCACGGCTGCTCTGGCGGATGAACTAAAACCGGATGTCGTGATAGTGGCTGCCGGCGGAATTCCTACAGTGCCCGATATACCGGGGATAAAGAGCCGGAAAGTAAAGAGCAATGCTGACCTGCACCATATGCTCAAGGGATTCCTCAGGTTTTTCAGCCCTGTACTGCTCAGGTGGCTCACCAATTTCTGGATGCCTATAGGGAAAAAGGCAGTAGTGATCGGAGGAGCTTTACCGGGTTGTGAAGTAGCTGAACTGCTGGTTAAGCGGGGCAGGACGGTGACCATTGTTGATACCAACGAGGACCTGGGGCAGGGACTTGTTTATGAGAGAAAGCACCGCATGTTCTGGTGGTTCAAGAAGAAGAATGTGCCCATGATCGTTGCCGCTAAATATAACGAGGTCAATGAAAAAGGCCTGGTAATCACTACAAAAGAAGGCAAGCAGATAACACTGGAGGCTGATACCATCGTGCCTACCGTACCGGTGTTATCAAATACAGGACTGCTGAAAGAACTTGAAGGCAAAGTCGCCGAGGTGTATACGATCGGGGACTGTAAAGATCCGAGGTTAATTCCGGATGCGACGGCTGAAGGATGGAAGATAGCGAACTCGATATAGTGTTCAACACGCGATGGAAGTTTATTAAAACTTCCTTCGCATTTGAAATAGCATGTTGTTCAAAAGTCCGCGTCAGGCCGTCGGCACACCGTAAGGGAGTCCTCCCGCAACGAGCACCTGGCTTGCCGTTACATATGAAGAAAGGTCAGATGCAAAAAACAGGGCTACTTTCGCGACATCTTCAGGTGTCGCAACTCTTCCCATAGGGATAGCTTTTCCTCTTATTGCCAGAAATTCTTCCCTGCTCATATCCGGCGGTATACGGTTATTCTGCATGTCGGTATCTACCGTAGCAGGAAGAATAGCATTGACGCAAATATTAAACGGCGCAAGTTCCTGCGCCAGGTTGATGGTAAACATCACCACACCGGCTTTGGATGATGAGTAATGTACTACAGGACCGAACGGCGAGATAGCTGCAAGAGAAGCGATATTGATAATCCTGCCGTAACATTTTTCTTTCATGTACGGGATAACAGCTTTGGAGCATAAAAATACGCTTTTAAGGTTGGTTGATTGGACGCTGTCCCATTCTTCTTCGGACAGTTCTTCCGTTGGTTTCGGCTCCGGCCCGATCCCTGCGTTATTTACCAGGATATCCACCTTTCCGAACGTATTTATAGTACGCTTTACCATTGCCTGTACCTGGCGATTATCCGTCACATCACATTGTACAAATAGACCGTCGACACCTTTGTCAGTTATCTCTTTTAAAGTCTCGTTCCCTACTTCTTCACGTATATCGGCAATTGCTACTGAAGCGCCTTCTTCCGCGAACTTCAGTGCAATACCTTTGCCGATCCCTCCTGCACCTCCTGTGATGAGAGCGACATTTCCTGCGAGTAACATATGGTACCTCCTTTAGATATATGAAACCGGGATACTTACCGGGTCGACTGAACAGCTGGTCAGTGACACATGGTACTCTCAGCTGTTGACACTGTCAAAGTAGAATGCAAAAAATGGCGACTGTATTCCGTCCATTTCCGTTACCGCTATTTTTTGAGTGATTATCATAGTAACGCACGATGATATGCCGGCAATATTATTATATCGAGTCGAAACTTTCTTATTCCTTTTCTCCAAAATTGTACGGAAGCCCGCCTGAAACAAGGATCTTGTTTGCGGTGACATATGACGAGAGGTCAGAAGCAAGGAACAGGGCCACATTACCGATATCTTCCGGTGTACCGGTCCTTCCCAAAGGGATGCTTTTCTTCCCGTACTCGGTAAAGAATGTGTCTTTGTCTATACCGGAAGGAGTGAGCGATTCCGTCATATCTGTGCGTATCATACCGGGAAGGATCGTATTTACAGTGATATTGTAGGGAGCTAGCTCGAGCGCAATATCAATAGTAAACGACATGATCCCTCCTTTCGAAGCTGAATAGTGTGGAATCGATGCGTAGGGTGAGATCATTGCCAGAGAAGCGATATTAACTATCTTGCCGTACCGTTTTTCTCTCATATGAGGAACAACCGATTTGCAGCATAAGAACATGCTCTTCATATTCACGGCAAAAGTTCTATCCCATTCCTGTTCAGTTACTTCATCGACAGATTTGGGTGGAGTGCCTATCCCGGCATTATTTACAAGAATGTCCACTTTGCCGTACTTGTTCAACGTCAGGTCGACCATGTTTTGTACCTGCCCGCTATCCGTGACATCACAATAAACGAACATTCCGTTGCCGCCTTCGCGTTCTATTTCTTCTACAGTCTTCTTTCCTTCTGCTTCGAGGATATCTGCAATGACAACAGATGCGCCTTCACTGACAAAAGTGCGCGCAATTCCTTTTCCAATTCCTCTGGATCCGCCGGTGATAATGGCAATTTTCCCCGAAAGTAACATGGGATCCCTCCCTGATGGTATTTGCTGGTAAGCCAGTATGGACACCGGCCCTTATGGCAAATAGTACTCTTAGACGAATATACTGTCAAAATGCGCGGTTTAAAATGATGTACTTGATTTATTGCAGGCAATCCTGATTGTTTTTTTTGTGCGACGCCCGCTGAATTACGGCTACTCTGTTTTGTCTATATTGAATGTGTTCGACATTTTGAAGCGTTTTACCTGCTCATCCTGTTGTTCTATGTTGATATCACTCAACGTACCATGTGTAGCAGAATAATCGAGAATAGCCTGTGTATTATGTGTGTGCACGAGCACGCGGACGAGTTGCTCATCGCCAACGACCTGTAAGGATGTGCCCATGTTACCTATCTTCTCTCTTATCTCTTCGATAGGCAAGTTATCACCGCGGATGAGGAATTGGAGGGCAAAGCCATATATTTCCCCCACCAGGGATGGCCCTGTTTCATCCATTATAGAGTCCTGTTCGGGATGCAGCCGGTAGGTCACATCATGCATCGCTATGAATACGTACCACAGACCTTTGCCTCCGGCGTCCACTACTCCGGCTTCTTTCAGCACCGGCAGCAGTTCCGGTGTTCGTTTTACGCTTTCATATGCTCTGGATGCCATTGCCGCTATTGTCTGGGCGAGGTTTGCCCCGCGTTTTGCCTGATGGATTGCCGCTTCAGACGCTTCTCTTATCACGGTGAGTATAGTGCCTTCCGCTGGCTTCGCGATTGCCCTGTATGCTGTTTCCGAGGCGCAATGGATTGCCTGGGCAAAGTCGAAAGCAGAAAAGCGCTCTTTCATCTCCATGCCCTTTGCTATGCCGCGTAATATCTGTGACAGGATTACGCCGGAGTTACCCCGTGCACCTATAAGCGCGCCGCGGGCTGCTTTGGCGGTAATTTCCGATGCCGAATTAGTATGTATGTTATCCAGAGCAGCGGTTGCCGCCTGTAAAGTGAGAAACATATTAATGCCGGTATCACCGTCCGGCACGGGAAATACGTTCAGAGAGTTTAGTTCATCTATCTGCTTTTCCAGAACATGTTCAGCTGATTTCAGGTATTGCTTGAATATTTTTCCGTCATATTTCTTTTCTGTCACAGGTCTTTCCTCACAGAACTAAATTGATTTAAATTTCGCCATCGTAATACCTGACAGGTCTATAAATAATATTTAAGTAAATTTTGTACTTAATCCCTTCTCTTCTATGTTATTCCTGGTAAAGCGACAGACCGATAGCGCCCGGACCGAGATGTGTACCGACTACCGGCGTAATCTCGTTTGTAAGTACTTCAACCGGTTTGAAACGTTCCAGTACCCGCTGTTTTAAATGTTCTGCTTCGTCAGGGATATCACCGTGTATTACTCCTACATGAAGCGGACCGCCATTTTCTTCTACCCTCTGCTCCATGATTTCGAGCAGTTTGTCTATCGCTTTAGGCTTGGTGCGCATCCGTTCAAGTGGATGTACTTTTCCATCTGCTGTTTCGATAGAGAGTATAGGTTTTACTTTCAGCCAGCTTGCCAGTACTGCCTGCGGCAGGCTTACCCGTCCGCCTCTCCGCATATAATCCAGAGTGTCCATTGCCCAGAAAATGTGGGTTTTTGGTATTGCGTTTCGGGCGGCATCTGCGATCTCCTGCATACCGGCCCCTTTCTCCAAGGCTTTTACCGCTTCAAGTACAATAAAACCCTGCGCCAGCATCGCGGTAGAAGTGTCCACGACCTGTACCGGAACCTCAGGTACTATCTCAGCCGCGGTGAGAGCTGAATTGTACGATGCGCCAAGTGCGCCGCTCAGTGCGATGGCTACAATGCCGTCTACCTTGCCTCTAAGTGATTCGAATATTTGAATATAATCACCCTGTATGGCACTGGAAGTGGTAGGCAATGTTTTAGAAGTACGTAACCTGTTGTAGAATTCTTTCATCGACATATCGACACCGTCCCGATATGTCTTTTTGTCCCATATGACCTGTACTGCCGCAACATAGATTCCATGTTTTGCTATCAGTTCCGGAGGGATACAGGCTACGCTGTCGGTTACCACTGCAATCTTTGCCATAGATATACTCCTGCTTTGTAAAAATAATTAATGATATATACGGCTTACATGTGCTCTAATCGACAGATTAACTGTCGGGAAATTCTAAAAAGTATACCAAGCAATACGAGGTATACTATCATTGCCCGAAAAAGCTGTCAACTATCCTGGGGGAAATTCCTGGTTTAATTATGCGGGATATATATAGATGAGAGGATAATAGCCTTTGATGAATAGTAATATAGACGCCGGGGGCTCACGGCGAGCCCCCGGCAATAGTGGTTACTATTTTGCGTAAATATTATGAACCGGCCACGTGCCCAGAGCTACCACTTTACCATTCTGTACCTGTTGGACAAGAACCTTGTTTATACCCATAACTTCACCCGGTCCAAAATTAAGCGGTGAGCCGGTTATTCCACCCGTCTCGAGGTTTTTAATCTGGTAGAAACCGTCATCCAGTACATTCTCAGGCTTTAACTGGTCTGCAGGTGTTTTTTGCGAGGCAAGTACCAGAGCGTTAACCTGGATCATTGCTTCAACAACGCCGTGAGGATACATGATGTGAGTAACCCTGTTTCCTTTGCGGTACTGGTCCTGTAGATCACTGCAGAACTTAATTCCCGGGACAGACAGGTCATCGAGAGGCGGATAACTACCGGCACAGGTATAACCATTACCCAGTTCGCCCATAGCCTGTGCTAGTACCGCAGCGTGTCCGGGAGAAGCAGTACCGAAGACCATCTTATAGGCTTTGTCCGGACCCATGTCAAGCCTTACCATTTCCTTTACGGTCGGCTGTGCACCGGGATTAATCATCACACCAAGTGCAAGGTCGACTTTATTGTCTTTAAGCCATAGAAGTTGGGTCGTAGGCGGTGCGGTCGGTACCAGAGGCACGAACTGGCTGCCAACCAGGTCAAATCCTTTCTCTTTAAGATATGCATCCATCTCGGGTACCAAAAGTGATTTACCCATAGCGTTATCAGCGGTAAGGTAGGCTACCTTTGGTTTTCCGCTTCCCTTCCAGTTTTCCATAAACCAGTCAGCTATGGCAGCGCATGCATCTGTATAAATAGGGTAGTTAATGAATATGGTTTTTGGCGGTGTCATCAGATAAGGACCGACAGCCATAGTAGTTGCACCAACATGGTCCTCATTCATTTTATCCATCAATGCGAGTACCTGTGGCGATCCTGAACCATGTTCGACCAGTAGTCCTTTCTCCTTGAGTTCTTCATAGATAGTCAGGGCTTTTTCCGGCTTAAGTTCATCATCCCGCCAGAGCAGTTCAAAAGTGAGATTATCGGGAATCTTATCTGTCCGCCACGGTGCCAGCATTCTGGTCGCGTTTACATAAGCAATATAGTCCTCAAATCCGGCTAGAACTGCTGCGGAGTCTTCAGCATAGGCACCGGTCAGCGACATGGTACCACCCACATATAATGTGACGGGTTTTGCCGCCGGTTGAGTCGGTTGAGTTGGTTGTGTGGGTTGGGTTGGCGGCGCAGCAGGTTCAGACTTACATCCGGCAACCAGTAACAGTGATGCCAGTAAGACCATGACAAGTGTTAGAGCAAATATTGATTTGTATTTCTTCATCGACTTTCCTCCTTCAAGATTGACTATTCCTTTTATCAAATTGATCGATGACTTTTTAGAACAATTCACCTCCCTTCATCGTATTGTCAATAAGAGAAAGGCCATAGCCGGTAATATGATTTAATAATTTCCCAACGATGGGCTAACCCTCTTGATTCAAAGATAAGAAACAGGATAAGCACGAGTCCGCGAGTGATAAGTGCCATTGCGGCGGCAGCCGGTGGGGCAATAGCTGCGGAGAAAAACGGTCCCAGTGCAGTGATTAATTCATCGAGCAATTTTAACGACACTACTCCGAAAATTGCGCCGGTGGTGCTGCCCATGCCGCCGACTATGAGCATGCCAAGGTACCATACGGAATTCATAAAAGGGAACTGGTCTATGGATGCAAATGAATAGTAATGGACCAGGAGAGAGCCGGATACTCCGGCAAACACACAGCCCAGGAAAAATGCGAGGAGTTTATAGCTCCATTGATTGATTCCCATCACCTCCGCCGCGAGATCGTTATCGCGTATTGCAATAAATGCTCTTCCCACTCTTGTCCTCACAAGATTTTTGGTAAAAAATGTAGAAAGGCAGGCGAATACCATCACGAGATAGAAATAGCTTGCTTTGGACTTGAATACGAAACTACCTATGGCTGGTCGGGGGATGGACAGCCCGTCAGACCCGCCGGTGATAGAGCGGAACTGGAGTATGCACCACATGATGATGAAATATGCAGCTACTGTTGCCATAATGAGATAGAAGCCCTTGATTTTCAGCGACGGCAGCCCGAACAGGATTCCTACAAGCCCCGCAGAAAATGCGGCGCAGGGGAGAGCGGCCCAGAATGACCAGCCCAGTTTTGCACACAGGATTGCGGAAGTATACGCGCCGACCGCCATGAATCCGGCATGTCCGAGGGAGATCTGACCGCAGTACCCGGTGAGAATATTGAGTCCGTGTACGCTGATCAGCGTAATTCCCATAATAGTCATTACGGTCATTGCCCTGTTGCTGGAAAACAACGGACAGGAGAACAGAAATACCAGAAAGACAACCAGCATTATCCACTGTGTCTTCGTACGGAAGATTGCCATGTCCTGGGCATAATTTTCGTTATATGTGCCGCTGGGTAGACTCATGCACTAGATCCTTTCTATCCTCATCAGCCCGAACAGGCCGTGCGGTTTGAATATAAGTACGATAATCATCACGATAAACGGGAAAACGCTGGCGAGACCTCCACCGGGTAAAAGCGGGTCCAGATAACCGGCGGCTACATTTTCAAGCACACCGAGTATGATGCCGGCGATAATAGCCCCGCCGATCGAGTCCAGTCCGCCGAGTATGACCACTGCCAGCGCTTTCAGCCCGATCTCGGCCAGTGGTGTCATAACTCCGGAGACTCCACCGAGGAGAATGCCGCTGATGACGCCTACAACGCTCGCAATGACCCACGAAAGCGCATACACCGTTGTCACCTTGACGCCGTTGCTTTGCACGACCTGCTCATCTTCAGCTGTTGCCTTCATGGCCAGTCCGCTTTTTGTATAGCGGAAGAACGCCATGAGGACCGCGACGGTGATCAACGATACGATGATGGTGATTATCGTCTCGGGAGGCAGTGAAATGTCGCCCACATGCAGTGCAAACGTCGGTAATACTCCATGATATGTTTTATATTCACCACCCCAGATGAGCGTTACCAGCCCTTCAATGACGACAGAAAGTGCTATCGTCATCATAACTATGGCGAGTACCGGTTTGCCTATCATCGGGCGCAGTGTAAGCCGTTCTATGAGAAGACCTATTATAATTGCGGTGATTATTGCCAGTATCAAGGTAAGCAATAGCGGTAGATGGAATGTCACCAGATAGGTATAGCCGATGTAGCCGCCGATAAGCACAAAATGTCCCTGCGCAATATTAAATACATGGGAACATTTAAAGATGATAACAAAGCCTATAGCGACCAGTGCATAGACCATACCCAGTGCAAAACCGTTAATAATCAATTGCAGGGAAAATTCCATCAATCTATCCCTTCTGCTATTTTATTCTGGCTTTACTTCAGGAAAGCCATCGTTTTCGCCGCCGGTAATGTTTTATATCCCTGTAACTCTTTTGAGAGCCGACTGACGAGAATCCCATGTAAAATTCCTGAATATCTGAATTGTCTTTTAATTTATCGGCGGGTCCGTATAGAACTATTTTGCCGTTTTCCATAACGTAACCGTAATCGGCAATGCCAAGCGCAGATACTACATTCTGTTCTACGATAAGCATCGACATTTTTTGATCGATGTTGATTCTGTGAATGATCTCATATATTTCTTTTACCAGCAGGGGAGCAAGACCAAGCGAAGGTTCGTCGAGAAGCATCAGCTTGGGACGTGACATGAGCGCTCGTCCTATTACCAGCATCTGCTGTTCTCCACCGGACAGATAACCGCTCATCTGTCGCCGGCGGTCTTTAAGCCTGGGGAAATACGTGTATACTTTTTCTATATCCTGTTTTACTCCGGCACGGTCATTACGGAGGTATGCACCGATACGTAAATTTTCGTCGATAGTAAGATGTTCAAGTACTCTCCGGCCTTCCATCACCTGGCTTATGCCCAAAGAGGCAATCTTTGACGGTGAAAGTTTATCTATTCGTATATCGCCCAGAGTGATGCTGCCATGAGTTACTTCTCCCTCTTCCGTTTTAAGCATTCCCGATATCGCTTTCAGTGTAGTTGTCTTGCCGCCCCCGTTTGCTCCAAGTAACGTGACGATTTTCCCTTTGCCTACTTCAAGTGAAACTCCACGCAATACCTGAATAACGTTCATGTAAACGACATCGATATTATTTACCTTGAGCATTTTCAGTTCACCTGTACTTTCTGTTTAGTGCCGGGAATCACATCGGTCTGCCTGAGTTGTTACCGGTCCGGTAATATAATGATAAGATATTCACCGGCAATAATTACCGTGATATTTTACATTCGATACTATAATTTCAGGATTGCGAAAATATGATAGATATACATATATGTTTTCTGGTCAAACATTGAATATAGAAAATTAATATTTTTGTTAAATAGTAAAATATTTGCAGTAATTACTACTGAATAGATGGTGTAGTTTATGCTGCGCTATCGTTAATGATGATTATACTATATCTGTCAATATATAATAAATAATGAAGAATAATATATATTAATATAAACCAAACTGCTTGACTTTGCAATATATTCACTACCGTCCCCCATTCTTTTGAAGCCATATAATCGAATCGATTTTCATCTCGTTACTCCTGTGTGCTTTTTACCGTGCAATATATTAAAATATTTTTTCATATGTCAGTGCCGGTATAAATAGCCATTGTTATCGGTTAACGCTGATGTAGAGGAGCATTCCTTATGGCGAAAGACTACTATCAAATTCTGGGACTACAGAAAAACGCTACTGCCGAGCAGATTAAGAAAGCATATAGAAAGCTTGCGATGCAATATCATCCGGACCGTAATCCCGGCAAAGAAGAATGGGCCCATGAAAAATTCAAAGAGATAAATGAAGCTTATGCCGTGCTGGGCGATGCGCAGAAAAGGAGCCAGTACGACCAATTCGGTACTGCGGGCAATTTCGGTGATATTTTTAGCAGTGCCAGTACACGTGGGACATTCGAAGACATGATGAAAGATTTTGGCGGTGCCGGGCTTGGACTGGGTTTTCTGGACAGGATATTCGGGGATATTTTTAAAGGCGGCGGATTCTCGTTCAGAACATATGGCGGTAATTTCGGCCCCGCTATGCAGTTCAATAATGTTTCGGGGATCAATCTCGATGAAATACTACGGCAGGCACAGCGTCCGCAATCGCAGCGTCCGCAATCACAGCGTTCGCAACCGCAGAGTGTGCAGTATGAGATCAGCATTACCGGAGAACAGGCGTCTCGCGGTATGGAAAAAGACCTGGTACGCAAGGGTAAAAAGCTCCGCGTGAAGATTCCTGCCGGAATTAAAGACGGTACGAATATTCGTTTACCGGATGCCCGCCGGATAACTGACGGGCAGGCTGGAGATATTTATATCAAAGTCAGGGTGAAATAGTCCCTGTCCGATACGTTACTTAGCTTCACACTGCTTTTTTTCTGTTATAGTAAAAGATGTATCCTTTTACATTGGATCCGAGATCGTACGCATCCAACCGTGCGCCGAAATGTTCCAGCACATAATCACGCATGTATTCGATAATTTCGTCTTCTGATTTCCCCTGCTTCATTGCTCCAAGAATAGCCTGTCCGAACTCGATGGAATTCTTGATAAGCATAGGTATCTGTTTTTCCGGCTCATGACCGACCCCGTTGTGAGAATAGAAGAGCAGTTTCGGGTTCAACTTCTGTAATTTTTTCATTGTCGCGATATAGAGCTCTTCATCAAAGCCCGGCGGCGCTACAGCTGGAAGCGGCTGAATGCCTTCGTTGTAAATAAGGCCGAGCGCTTCGCCGCAAAACAGTCCGCCTGTAAGTTCATCTAATATCACGATATGATGAGACGCATGTCCGGGGCTATCTATAATGGTCAGGTCTCTTTTTCCGAGGGATATTTTATCTCCGTCTTCAACTATTTTAAGCTGTGATTCGGGGACGGGCTCAATAGCGCCGAAAGTAAGTGCATAGTCATCGCCGAATGCCATTTTAGTGCTCTGAATAAGCCTTTCAGGGTGAATCAAATGCTTCGGGCTGGCAGCATTGACCACTATCTGCGCATCCGGATAAAGATGCGCCAGTTTTCCGATGGCACCACCATGGTCAAGATGAATATGCGTTGGAATTATATAACTGAACCCTTTAATACCGATTTTTTCCGCCGCCTTCTGAATGTCTGGTATCAGTGCAGCCGGTCCAGGTTCTATGAGTGCGTTTTTATCGCCTTTTACAATATATACTGAAAAGACAGTGGGAAGTCCGGGTATAAATGTCTTCAACCAGTATATACCACGTGCAACTTCATTGAATTGTGCTGTCATTTTGTAATCACCTGCGGTGTTTTATTTTTCGGCTGGTTGTATGAGCGCAAAGCCGGTCTCTGTATTCCGGTGTTTATTGTATAACTCACCTGTCGACCATGTAAAGCCGGAATATCCCTGTGTATGTCGATATCGACTTTAAAGAACATGAGAATGATTAAATTGATACCATTACGACCTTATCCTATAATTACAGAAAACGTCAGGCCTGGTTGGTTCTTTGCGATTACTGTGTTATTTATACAGCCGGGCGTTCTTAAGGTTTTCCTGTGTCACCGGGATATTATTTAAAAAACGGGAGTTAAATGTTCTATTTTCCACTGGGATGTATTGCCGGGATACTCTTTCTGATTGTTATTGTCCTGTTGCTTGTTCTGATATTTTTTAATATCGTTGCGTTTTCTTTCGAGAAGCTTGGACTCTCGTCTGTCACTGCAGTGCTGATATTATTCGTTACGCTTGTCGGGTCTATGATCAACATTCCTATAACCAGGAAGCGGGTCGAGTATGCCCGTGATGTGGTGACCGTAGGATTTCTTCGTGTTCCCCAGTCGAAAGTATCCGGGCTTGCTATCAATATCGGCGGTGCGATAGTTCCAGTCTGCCTTTCCGCTTACCTTTTGACCCTGGTCCCTTCGTTCTGGCAGATAGCGTTAGCAACCGTTTTAATGACCGTCATATGTAAATTGCTTTCCAGACCTGTGCCGGGAGCCGGTATAGGTATCCCCATGTTTATACCGCCGGTTCTTGCCTGTGTCTTTGCAATTATTCTTGCCCGGGATTTCGCTGCTCCATGCGCATATATTTCAGGGACGCTTGGAACCCTTATAGGCGCCGATATTCTAAACCTCAGAAAAATAGGCAGGATGGGTGGAGTGGCTTCGATTGGCGGAGCAGGTGTGTTCGACGGTATATTTCTGGTGGGCATTGTATCCGTTCTGCTTACTGCACTTTTCTAGGACATCTTGCCTTGACAGTTAATTGGGAGCAAGTTAACATACCCTTACAGTTATATCAGCAATGAGCCGTTGTTATATAGCATCAGTTATTGTTCGGAAGTGAGGAATTAAGCAAATTGAATTCATTTGACAAGGAATGGCAACGTTGGTTTCCCGATGACGGGGATGAAAAACCTGTGCGACATAAATCCGGGGGAATGAGCACCTATAAAATAATGTTGATAATACTCGGGCTTGTGCTTCTGGTTATCGTTGTGAACATGGTAAAAAGTCTTTATACGGAATGGTTATGGTTCGATACCCTGAAGTTTGGCAATGTATATACAACCATGCTGGGTACCAGAGTATCAGCTTTTTTTGTATCGGCTTTTATATTCTGTCTTATTTTTATAGGTAATTTATGGCTAACAATACAAATGACGCCGAAAGGTGAATCAGGGATTTTCCCCGGAACGCTTGTGAAATGGTCGGAGAGAACTCTGAAAATAGTCCTTATTGTATTAACATTTGTATTTGCGTTGATATTCGGACTTGTAGCACAAAGCCACTGGCAGACCATACTCCAGTATTATCATCAGCAACCGTTCGGTATCGCCGATCCCGCATTCAACAGGGACATAAGTTTTTATGTATTCTCTCTCCCCTACTTCAATTTTATACGCGGTTGGCTTCTCGGCGTTTTTATTGTTACGTTTATAGTCTGTACAGTTGTCTACATGTTAAGTCATGCAGTACAACGCCTTGGATTCAAACTGACAAAAGCTGCACTGGCGCATCTCGGCGGTTTAGTAATAATTATTCTCGGCTTCATCGCGTGGGGTTACTGGTTGAATGTCTGGGACCTGGTGCTTGCTGACGGCGGACTATTTTTCGGTGCTGGATATACGGACCTTAACGCACGAATACCCGCTTTTCATATACTGTTAGCGGTCGTAACTATCTGTATTGTCGTCATTATAGTCTCCATAGTTCGCCGTAACTATCGCTGGCCGCTCTACAGTATCACGGCCTGGATTATTGTCGCCATCATCGTGAGCGGGCTTTATCCGGCGCTTATCCAGCGGTTTCAGGTACAACCCAGCGAGCTCGATCGTGAGATGCCCTATATAGAGAATAATATACAGTTTACGCGGGAGGCGTTCGGCTTGAATAAAGTAGACGAGCAGACTTTTCCCGCAGAGGAAACGCTTACAAAGGAGGATATCGAGCAAAACGAAGGCACAATCCGCAATATAAGGTTGTGGGACCACCGGCCGTTGAAAGATACATATAATCAGATCCAGTCGATACGGTTGTATTACGACTTCAACGATGTCGATGTCGATCGTTATACCATCGATGGTGAGTACACACAGGTCATGCTGGCAGCCCGTGAACTTTCTGCTGAAAAACTGGCAGGCGAAGCGCAAACATGGGTGAACAGGAGGCTCCAGTTTACTCACGGATACGGTCTTGCATTGAGCCCTGTCAATGAGGTTACATCGGAAGGACTGCCGGTATTGCTGGTAAAGGATATTCCGCCTACCGGCGATTTTAATATTACGCGCCCTCAGATTTACTATGGTGAGAAGACCAATGATTACGTAATTGTAATGACCGATACACAGGAGTTCGATTATCCCATGGGGGACCAGAATGTTTATGGCCATTACGAAGGCACCGGAGGAGTCAATATCGGGAGCTTTATTCGCCGGTTCATCTATGCCTGGCAGTTCGGCGATTTCAATATCCTTATCAGCGATGAACTGAACTCGAATAGCAGGATACTGTACTACAGGAATATTCAGGAGCGGGTGCAACATATTGCGCCGTTTTTAATGCTGGATAAGGACCCCTATATGGTTATCATGGACGGCGGGCTGTACTGGATCCAGGATGCTTATACGGTCACCGATCGCTATCCGTATTCTCAGCCATTGAATTCCGGGATCAACTATATACGGAACAGTGTAAAAGTAGTGATCGATGCCTACAGCGGAAAAGTATCGTTTTATGTTATCGATCCGGATGATGCTTTGATCAGCACATACCAGAGTATCTTTCCGGGACTGTTCCTGCCGGAAGAGCAGATGCCGGAGTTTATACGTGCTCATTTCAGGTATCCGGAAGATATGTTCAACATCCAGGCATCCGTATATCAGAGCTATCATATGAAAGATGCCCGTGTTTTTTACAATAAAGAAGACCTGTGGACTCTTCCGAAGGAAATATACGCGGGCAAAGAACAGCTCATGGAGCCTTACTATGTAATCATGCATTTGCCCGGAGAAGAAAAAGACGAATTTCTGCTTATGATGCCGTTCACTCCCGTGAACAAAAACAATACCATCGGATGGATTGCGGCGCGTTGCGACGGCGACAACTACGGCAGAATACTGGCGTATCATTTTTCCAAAGAGAAGCTGGTCTATGGTCCCAGCCAGATTGAAAACCGTATACAACAGGATACGGTTATCACTGAGCAACTTGCGCTGTGGGGCAGGGGCGGCTCGAATGTTATTCGCGGCAATTTGTTAATGATCCCGCTTGCAAAGACCAGTATTTATGTGGAGCCGGTATTTCTTCAGGCGGAAGGCAGCGGGTTACCGGAGCTGAAACGGGTTATTGTGGCGATTGGTGACAAGATTGCAATGCAACCAACGCTTCAGGAGAGCCTTGCACAGATTTTCCAGGAAGAGGGTCAAGCGGCCGAGAACGGGGAACAGCCTCAAGAACCTGCTGTACCTGAACAGCCTGCTGTACCTGCTCCTGCGCCGGAAAAGCCGGCGGAACCGCAGTCTCCCGAAGATGTTACCGATATAGCGCAATTAATTGAGAGCGCGCAGAGCCATTACGATAAGGCACAGGAATATTTACAGCAAGGAGATTGGACAGGATACGGTAAAGAACTTGCCGCGTTGAAAGATGTATTAAACCGGCTTGCCGAACTTACAGCGAAACCGGGTGAAGAGTAAACCCGATATTGTCTGACAGGATAATATTAACAGGAGTATTGATATGACTCGTTCTTCAGGGCGTTTTATTATAGCGGTCGATGCTATGGGAGGCGATTATGCGCCTGATGAGGTGATAAAAGGCGCTGTCGAAGCATCGCGGGATAGCGAGATAGAAATAGTGCTTGTCGGCCCTGAAGAAACTTTACATAATAAACTATCCCAGTACAGGGGTTCGGATACATCGGTCCGTTGTGTAAATGCGAGTGAGCACATACAGGAAGGTGAACCACCGGCACTGGTACTACGACAAAAACGCGATGCATCGATACTGGTCGCTACGAAAATGGTGAAAAAAGGCGAAGCGGATGCTGTGGTGAGTGCCGGTCCGACTGGCGCTGTCGTTGCATCTGCGCTAATGGTGTTGGGAATGGTAGAAGGAGTTGAACGTCCGGCATTCGGCGGTACTCCTGTCGGCATTACCAGGGACTCAATCTTGCTGGACTGCGGCGGCAATGTCGATTGCAAACCGGAACATTTATTGAGCTTTGCGGTGATCGGTACGGTATATGTAAAAAAATTAATGGGGATAGAAAATCCCACTGTGGCATTATTGAGCGTTGGAAGTGAAGAAGGGAAGGGGAACGAGCTTGTCAAAGAAAGCTATCCGCTCTTCCGGAACAGCGGGTTGAATTTTATAGGAAATGCTGAAGGGAACGATATTATAAGCGGTAAAGCGAATGTAATAGTCTGTGATGGTTTTACGGGTAATGTTTTGTTAAAATTCTGTGAAGGTTTTGGAAGTTCGATTAACCAGTGGTTACGGGCGAAGCTTGCCGGTAAACTTCCTCATGATGAGAGGGATGAGATATGCCGTGAGCTTTTCTCGATTACCAATACTGCGGACATCGTTGGCGGCGTGCCGCTGTTGGGCGTGAACGGCAATGCGATTGTGATGCACGGGCGAAGTCGGGCGCCGTTATTTACGAGTGCTATTAACTGTGCCAGGGATATGGTACGGTCCGGTTTTGTGGAGAGTTTAAATTCGGAATTAATACGAACTAGGAGGCAATTGAAAAATGTCGTCGACTGAATCGCTAGAGCAGGCAATAAAGGATATCATTGTCGGGATAGTCCATTGTGATCCGGAAATCCTGAAACCGGATACGACCTGGAAGGATATGGAAGCTGACTCGCTCGACCTGGTACAGGTGCTGGTTGCGCTTGAAGATAAATACGGAATAGAGATCTCGGATGAAGATGCGGAGAAATTAAGCAATTTCGGAGATATGATCAATTACATAGCCGAACATGTGAAAAGCTAAAAGGGCGGAAGCGGATGTCGTTTCACGGCAAAGTAGCGCTGGTAACCGGAGGATCGCGCGGGATCGGGCGGGCGATAGCGCTTAAATTAGCCGCCGAAGGGGCGGACATAATCATCAACTTTTTCCGGAACAGGCAGGCGGCACAGCAGGTCGTTGCACAGGTTGCAGCAACGGGTGTAAGTGCTAAAACCGTTAAAGCGAATGTCGGTGATGTCGACCAGATCGACGCTATGTTCGATTTTATAGCAAGGGAGTTCGGCAGGCTTGATATCTTTGTGAACAATGCCGCATCCGGTGTGGCGCGCTCTGCTTCTGATATCGATACTCAGGCGTGGGATTGGACAATGAACATAAATGCCAGGGCGTTTTTATTGTGCGCACAAAAGGCGGCAAGGCTGATGGAAGGACGAGCGGGAAAGATTGTCGCCATATCGAGCCTGGGGTCCTCGCTGGCGTGGCCGGGCTACTGTGTGGTAGGCGCATCCAAAGCGGCACTGGAAGCCATCACACGATATCTTGCTGTAGAACTGGCACCGGCGAATATTTCTGTCAACGCAGTCTCCGCTGCGGCGGTGCAGACTGAAACGCTGAAACGCTATACCGGCGGACAACTGGATGCGGGCGCAGGATGGCAGATGAAGAGGTTCGGCAGAATGGTCGAACCGGAAGATATAGCGAATACCGTACGTTTTTTATGCAGCGATGATGCGTATATGATACGCGGGCAAACTATTGTTGTAGACGGTGGAATATCCCTGGTGCCCTTCCATATTACCTGATGAAATGTATCCTGTAAAGAGCCCGATATAAAGGAGAAATATGACCGAGCGTAATGTTGTCGTCACCGGTATGGGAGTGGTCACTCCTATAGGGCTGACTATGGAGACATTCTGGGATGGACTTGCCGGCGGGAAGTCGGGGATCGACAGGATTTCTACTTTTGATGTAACGGACTTTCCGGTGAAGGTGGCGGGTGAAGTGCGCAATTTCAATCCCGTAGACTATATGGATATTAAAATGGCCGACAGAAGCCCCAGATTCAGCCAGTTTGCCATTGCTGCGGCAAAGATGGCGGTCAAGGCTTCCGGGCTGGATATGGCAACGGTAGATTCTGAACGGATAGGGGTATGTATTGCCAATACGATCGACGTCAGCAATATCATAGTCGACCAGGAGCGGCTGATAAAACGCGGGCCAAGGAGGATAAATCCGCTTTTTATCTCCAAAACCGGACCTCATGTTGCGGCGGTGCAGGTCGGGTTGTTGATGGGTGTGAAGGGCCCGAATTTCAGCGTGAACAGCGCCTGCGCAAGCGGTTCGGAGGCTCTTGCCAATGCGTACGATATTATTAAAATGGGATATGCGGATGCTATGATCGCCGGTGGGACCGATGCAACCATTGTTCCGCTAACACTTGCGGGCATGTGGATTGTCGGTGCGCTGACGAAGGAAGAAGACCCGCTTAAGGCTTCACGGCCGTTCGACCTTAACCGCGGGGGCTTTGTATTCGGAGAGGGATCGGGAATCGTGGTTTTGGAAACGCTGGAACATGCGAAAAAACGGGGAGCAACGATACTTGCCGGACTGGCGGGTGTCTCTCGCTCCTTCGACGCGTTCAGTGAGTCTGCTCCTGATTTTCATATGGAAGCAGTCGCAATGCGGAACGCACTCGACAATGCCGGTGTAGCGCCTGACGAGGTGGACTATATCAATGCTCATGGTACAGGGACAAAGCTCAATGATGCTAATGAGACCCGTGCCATAAAGGAAGTGTTCGGAAAACGGGCATATTCGATACCGGTGAGCTCAAATAAATCTATGATAGGGCATATCCTGACCGCTGCCGGAGCGATCGAGGCGATTGCCTCGATAATGACGATGCAGAAAGGGATAGTTCCGCCCACCATTAACTATGAGACACCTGACCCTGAATGCGACCTTGATTACGTGCCGAATGTCGCCAGGAAAGCGAATGTGAATGTGTGTCTATCCAATTCATTTGGAATGGGCGGGCAGAACTGCTGTCTTGTTCTAAAACGACACATATAACATAGTTACTTATTTTAAGGATAAAAGTACCCTGCGATAATGCCGCTGTTATAGAGAGGGAAATATGGAAATACCACAACCGCGACTGAAAAAAAGAGAGAAAAACCTTTGCTTCGGTTGCAGCAAGGAAAATCCGATCGGGCTGCAATTGCAATTCACCTCTGAGGACGGTGTAATAAAAGGTCAATTTCAGCCCGGCATTTATCATCAGGGCTGGCCGGGTTTGGTGCACGGCGGTATTCTTTTTTCGCTGCTCGATGAGGCCGGCGGCTATGCGGTGATGAATGCGGGTTTGAACTGTGTCACCGCGAAATGTGACACGAGGTTTGCCGGTATGGCGCCGGTAGAGGACACCATTTATATTGAAGCGGTGATAACGAAAAAGACCCCCCGGCTTGTTGAGACCGAAGCTACACTGTCTTTGAAAGACGGGAGTGTAATCGCACGTAATCATTCACTGTGGTATGTGGTGAAGAAATAAATAGTGAGATTTCCTGAAAAGGGTATTGTCAAGTTATCTTATTCCCATTACAATTAGTGCCTGATACTTTCGTCACAGATTGTTTATTTATCGAAGGGAAGACCGACAGGAGGACCGCATGAGCATTGAAATCGTTACCGTATCGAGTTCGGATATTTCACAGGAGCTTGCGAAAGAGCTCGGCATAACAGTGATACCTCATGAGATTGCATTTGGAGACAAGACGTACACCGACGGAGTGGACATCATGTCGGATGAGTTTTACCGGCGTTTGAAGGAAAGCCCTGAAATTCCTACGACAAGCGCGGTGACCACGGGGCCGTTTGCACAGGCGTATAACCGCCTCGCAGAAAAGACCAATGAAATTCTATGCATTGTGCTCTCATCCGGCCTTAGCGTCACTCATGATGCTGCTGTGAAAGCTAAAGAGGCGGTCCAGAACAAGGATGTACGTATTGAAGTCATCGAAACCCTCGGGGTAGCCGGAGGTGTAGGACTGCTCGTACTGGAAGCGCTGAAAGCGGTAAAAGCAGGGGAAACACTGGATAAAATCGTGGAGACGGTAAAAGAGGACGTACCCCGGTGTTATGTCCGTATCTGCCTCGATACGCTTAAGTATCTTCAAAAAGGCGGGCGGATAGGAAGAGTCCAGGCATTCATGGGTTCGGTGCTCAATATTAAACCGATACTTGAATCCCGGGGCGAGTTCCATCCTATCGGACGTGTACGGTCGCATGCCAAAGTGCTGGAGCACCTTTACGATTACATCGGCAGCTTCCAGAAGATAAATGCCCTGGCATTGCAATATACTGACAACAAGCCAAGTGTTGAGGCGCTTGCCGACCGCGTGTCCAAATTTTTCCCTCGCGATCAGATATACATCTGGCCTCTGACGCCTGTCTGCGGAACACATGCGGGGCCCGGGTCTATAGTTGCGTCGATAATAGGCGACGTTTAGTCGTTAACCGGACTGTTTTTCCGTACCCTGAAAAGAAGCACCACCACAACAATAATGAGTACGCACCCGATTGCGGTAATCATCCATGCCCATGTCGGGGTTTTGTCTACGGGCATGGCGGGTGCCGGTTCAGCCGACGCCTGAATATTTGCAGGCACGGCAATACTCTGCGGTGCCGGTTCGGTTGTGAAGCTAAAGGTTGCGCTCGATTCGCTCTGCACGGGCGAGAACGCGGATACTTTCCAGAAATATCCTGTATTATAGTCAAGGATCCCGTCATAGAGAAAAGCAGGTGTATCGACCTCGGCAACGGTGATGATATCTTTCATGCCTGAATCCCGTGCGAGCGTGAATTTATATTTATCGGTGTCCTGGCAGGGCGACCAGGCAAAGGCGGCTCCGTCGACCGGCACACATCCGCAGTTGTTTTCGGGCTTGATTCCCTGCATGCCGTAATATTGTGTGGCTACCGGTGCACCCGGACTGATGTTGAAGGTCTGTGTCCGGGACCATGCTGACTGATTCAATTTCTGCCCTGTAGCTGTTTCCGTTATCCTGACACGCCAGTAATAGGTATGTCCTGCCTGAAGTATACCGCCTGCCCTGTAGAGCATTGCTGGAGATGTGGTTGAATCGGGATTGAACGAGCCAGAATCGTAGACCATCCGGGTGAATCCCGGGTCATTTGCGATCTGCAACTGGTATCCTGTAGCCAGGCAGTATTGCTCCCATTCAAAGCTGATATCGGCGTTTCTTCCAGTAACCGGGTCATAGCCGATCGTATTACTTCCGTTCGTAACTCCCACGGTAAGAGACTTCGTGCTTATACCTGCGCTGTTACCGGCAACGAGTGTGTAAGTAGTGGAAGTCGACGGTGAAACCTGAAGTGTACCGGTAATACCCGCGGAGTCCAGTGACGGATGAAGCGATACTGTATCTGCATCGGAGACTTCCCATGAGAGCAATGCCGGTTGTCCTCTTTCCACGATATCGGCGCTTGTAGTAAAAGAGTTTATTTTCGGTCTGGCTGCGATCGTGTTGACACTGCGCAATGAGAAACTGGAAATAAGCGCATCGAACAGACCGCGCATTTCGTCGAACTGCTCCGGTGTACCGGTGCAGGTAACACTCCATCGTGTATTATCATGTGTAAGGTAAAGCTGTATGGCCTTCAGCGATGTAGTGCCGCATTGTGCTGTATAGATGTATTTTTGTGCCGGTTTATAGTCCTGTGCCCACTCCTGCTGTGAGATAATGGTAAATGTGTCGCACGGTGTTGAGGCCGTATGTAAATTGTTGGTATCAGGGGGTACATTTGAAACTGTTACGCTCGGACCTGTCGACTGCCCCCCGTTATCTCCGAAGCTGACCAGCGCGCCGCCTACCGGAGAATCGGGCATCCGGCTCCATTGCTGCGGATAGGAAACTTCAAAACCGTTGATCTCGTCTATGTAAGTAACCAGCGGAGGTAATGTAACCGTCTCTGCCGGAACATCCTGTTTTTCCGTGGCACAACCGTAAAGTGGCGCAAGAAGGAGGATGATACCGAGCAGGATATATAGTGTATTCAGGGAATACCTGTGTACTTTCATTATATCGATCACATACTATGACATTCGAATACTCTGTCAGTCATATGTATTATAGTTTTCTCTGTAATAGTCTATCCTATAGCAGTATAGCCCCTCTTCATGTTTTTTCACAAGCCGGGCCGTTTTATCCGACGATGATTTCTTCCAGAGACCGCTTGGGAACATGATGTACACCGGAATCATCCCGCCAGTATTTAATATCTCCATCGGCACCGATGTTTTCCAGCACTACTGTTTCTTTCGGTTTTCCCAGCGCGAGGACGAGGAGTATTTCGTATTTCTGCGGTATATCCAGCGCGTTTTGAAGCTGTTTACGGTTGATGTTTCCAAATATACAGCCTCCATATCCCATATCAGCGGCACAGAGCATTATAGTCTGAGCGGCGATCCCGAGGTCGCAACCGAAGGACTGTGTTATTTCCGTGTCGCCGAGCATGATAATATATGCAGACGGACGTTCTCCTTCTACAGGACCATGCCAGTCTTTCAGATATCCGGCCCAGCCGAGACTGGCGAATACGAGAGTATTTTTTTCAGTCGTATTGCATAGAATATATTTAAGCGGCTGCTTGTTTGCTGCCGATGCAACTATACGTGCCGTGTCGATAATGTTACGCAATGTACTTAAATCGATTTGAACATTCTGGTAAAACCGGCGAAAGCTTCTGTTTTTCAGTACGAGGTCCCGTATCATGATATACTCCTTTATCCCGGAATGTGATATATATTATACATATGCAGATATAGAAATGAATCCGGGAAATTCTGACGGACACAGCGGGCGGTTTCTGTCCGGCCGAATTAAGGCGGAAGAGTAAACCTATTACACGGGTCGTTCGTTTACTATGTAACGGTACGTGCCCGCCGGTTTTACGGATGTCCGGGCATAATTGTTGAGAGTAACAGGAATAAATTGTGTTGCATTGTATATACCCCGTTGGTATAATTCAAAAAAGGGAGGGTGTATATAGTTGTATATTTTAGACGTGTTTTTTTTATGTGTCGCAATTAATATTTGACTAAAATACAGGGAGGGGTGACCTCAAATGGCTCAGAAACCGCGAAAAAGCGTTATACAAAATATTTTAAAGAATTTAGTCGATTCGGAAATTCCGGGAATTCAAGCAGTGGTCAAGGAATTGACCGATTGGACAAAGCAGCTTGAAGAACGTAGCTGGAAGATACAACACTATGCCAGTGAGATAGAGGAAGTCACGGCGGAAGAAGAACTGGAAACACCGGAAGAGGCGAGCCTTGCCGACCTGGTGAAAAACCTGGAGAAAACACTGGCACAGTTAAGACAGAAACCTGATGATGTGGCTGACGAAGCGGAACCTGTGAAACCAAAACCGGTAAAAGCAAAACCGGCCGCATCTGTACCGGTAGTGCCGGAAGCTGTCGAAGCTGCTCCGAAAGAAGCCGCACCGGTCGAACCTGCGCCTGTTAGACCGGAATCTGTTAAACCTGAAGCTATTGAAGAGCCGGTAAAACCTTCACCTGAGGTTGCCGCAGAAGAACCGGTGAAACCTGAGCCGGAAAGCGCAAGACGGGATGGTGCCGCCAGGCCAGGTATCAAAGACTCATTCGGCTTGAGAGGCTTGCGACAAACCGTACCCTACGTAGAACCCGCACCGAGATCCGAAGAGGAAAAAGAGGAGATGAGAGAGGGAGCGAAAGAGGAGACGGAGACCTACATTACTCCGGAAGGGTTTATCGTAAAACGGGCTCGTAAATAAAATATTGTCTGATCCACCTGTGCAGCTTGAAGCCTACGGCTTTAACTTAATTATCCTTTCAGGTATAAATAATCTGTTGTACATGCCCGGTGCGAATTATAAACTCACGTATTATGCCCGGGCTGCTTTTCTTTTCTGTTCATTTCAAACGGCATTTTTCTCCTGCTGCCCTGTCTTTTCCAATGATAGATGTGGCGGCTGATTGCCCCGGCATGGTATTATTTCATGTTCGCGTATCCGGTTCCTATGATACTTTTACAATTAACACATTGGTAAGCATCCTGTAAAAACATAAAAAATATCGAATAGTGCAGTTTTACACCTGCCTGCAATAGAGGTTAAACTGAAAATGAGGAGGCATGTCTCTTATGGGGAACGATAATCAAACCGCTCTGGTCAGGACTGTTTGCAAGGAATGCCGCGGCGGATGCGGCATGATAGTACACGTGAAGGACGGGAAGGCGGTCAGTATAGAAAGCGATACACGGTCCCCTCAATCAAGGGATAAACTCTGTCCCAGGTCGGATGCCTGTCTGGAACGATTATACAGCCCATACCGGTTGCTGTATCCCTTGAAGAGGGTAGGAGGTCGTGGCGAAGGGAAGTGGCAGCGGATTTCCTGGGATGAAGCCCTGGATACCGTTGCCCGGCAGTTTCTTTCGGCAAAAAACGACTACGGTGCCGAATCGGTTGCCCTGGTCAAAGGCATTTATCAGCGGTGCAGCGATTTCGTTTCGCGGCTGGGCAATGCCTTCGGGACGCCGAATGTCGTCAATATCGATAATACCTGCTTTGTCCCCAGTGCAACGGGGCGACTTATGACCTATGGTTATAACGGCCTGCCCGATCTTACCGGCTCTCCGGACTGCATTCTGTGCTGGGGAAACAGCGCCAATCCGCCTTTAAAACAGGGCGGCAAGCTCATTGTCGTCAATACACTGGAAACAGAAGCGGCAAAAAGGGCGGACATCTGGTTACGCCCCAGGCCTGCCACCGATCTTGCCCTTATACTGGGCATGCTAAACGTGATTATCAATGAAAAACGCTACGATGCCGATTTCGTGTCCCGGTGGACGACAGGATTCGATAAACTCGAAAAGCATGTCAGCGGGTATACTCCCGAAAAGGTTGCGGAAATAACCTGGGTATCGAAAGACAGGATAATTGAAGCGGCACGATTAATTACCGGTTATCGATATACCTGTATCATGAACGGCAACGCCAGTGAAGATACTGTCAACAGCACACAGTTTGCCCGTGCCATCGCTATCATGCAGTCTATTTGCGGGCTTCTGGATATCCCCGGCGGCACGGTACAGGTTGAAGGTGAAATCCTCAACGAGGCGACCAGCCGTGATATTCTCCGCCATATGCTGCCGGAAGAGCAGGAAGCGAAGAAGCTCGGAGGCGACCGCGGCCACCTTCCGGCAAGCGACTTGTGGTACTCGATAGCCAGCAAACCGCTGGAGGTGCATCCACAGTATCTCATTAAAGCTTTGCTGGAGGAAAAGCCTTATCCCGTCGATGTGGTGGGGGTATTCGGCAGCAACCCTCTCCTGACGTGGAGCGATTCACGCAGGGCATATGAAGCATTCAAAAAGGCCAATTTCATGGTCGTGGCGGACCTGATAATGACGCCGACGGCTGCGCTTGCCGATATCGTTCTCCCCGCCGCTTCTTACCTGGAAACCGATGCGGTCCACGTTTCGAGTATGGGAATGGGAGTGACCTGCCTGACAGCACAGCAGAAGGCGGTACAGGTTGGCGAATGCCGGTCCGTCCAGGAGATGATTATTGAACTGGCGGGCAGACTTGGACTAGGTGATTGTTTCTGGAAAGACTACCGTTCTTATCTCGATGAATATCTGAAACCAGCCGGTATAACCTTCGACGAACTGGCACGCCGTTATAGCATAGTGTCATCGACGACTCCGTACCGGAAATATCTCGAAAAAGGTTTCAATACTCCTTCGGGCAAGGTTGAGCTTTATTCCAGCCTATGTGAGAAGTGGGGATATGAACCGCTGCCCGTATATCACGAGCCGGAGAATACACCGCAAAGCGATCCCGGACTGGTTGAACGGTATCCTCTGGTGCTCACCAGCCGCCATAATGCGAATTACGTTCATTCACAGGACAGATATCTGGAGACTATACGCAAAAACAGCCCTGAACCCCTCTTTTACATACATCCGGATACGGCAGCAAAGCTCGGCATAAAAGAAGGGGATACGGCGTTTATTGAGAACGATAAAGGCAGGATAAAACAAAAAGCGGTCTTCAGTGACAGTATCGACCCCCGTGTCGTCAGCGTCGATTACGGCTGGTGGTTTCCCGAGAGAGGGGTTGAAAGCTTTTACGGCTGGGATGAGGCAAACATCAATATCCTTACGGACGATGGCCCGCCCTACAGCCCTGAAATGGGCTCGCCCAAGATGCGGGGCTTTCTCTGCAAGGTCTATAAAGCTGATT
>CAZAIO010000009.1:35105-38371 GCA_964485235.1 uncultured Dehalococcoidales bacterium | reverse complement strand
TCCGCCAGGGCTATTCGCTCGATCTCGAACACCGTGATATCGCGGTGCAGGGGCCTGATATAGCGCTCCATATGGCCTTCATGCCCCACATCCTCGATAAGATGCAGGGAAAAGCGTGAGAGGTATTCCGGTATTTCTTCGGGGCGAAAACCGGTCAACCAGAGCGGCTGTTTCTTCTTCATGGTCATCCGGTAGAGACTCTGCAGTCCGTCAGGGACAACACCGTCGAGGAAGCTCTGCAATACATAAGTGAATACGATCCTGCTGCCCGCAGCGGACCGGGCAACGTACTCCAGCACGGCATCGATCGCCTCCCGTGTAATATACTGCGTCACACCTTCCCATATAAAGAGAGTCCTTGAAGAGGGGCTATAACCCGCTTTCTGCAGTTCTTCTCCGATATCCTGCGTATCGAAGTCTACGGGGACCAGGGATAAGTTCTCGGGAAGCCCCGCAGTATTTTTTTCGATATATTTCTTTTTTATTTCGATCAGTTCGGGGAGGTCCATTTCAAAATAGCGCATGTCTTCCGTGCCCTGTATACGAAAAGCCCTGGTATCCATACCGGCGCCCAGGTTCACTATCGCATCGAACTCCTCGGCAACGGCAGCAATAACAGCGTCGTCTATATAGCGCGTGCGGCTGATAAACCCGCCGACCACGCCGGGGGTTGCCCTTTCCCGTACCTTCATCAGGAAATTCAGCATGCCGGGCAGGCGCAACAGTAGCAGCCATATCTTCCAGGATGGCGGCAGAAACTTTTCGGACCAGGGATCAGCGAAAAGCCGTTTGTCCTCCGGCATCAAGTTCTCTATCGCACGCATGAGTGTAGGCCCATAGCCCGTCGTACTCTTTTTCATAACACTCCTTTATACTCCCGCAGTGTACAATATTTAAGGTGGAAACGAAACCCTGTATATGTATCTTCCCGCTTGTCCAACATGAGTATAGAATGTCCTTTTGTACCAGCCTCGCGGCGGCGCTTTACGTATTACCCGAATCGGATATATCATGTAACGGATACTATGAACACTTCACCGGAAACAACCGCGCTGTTATCCCTGGTACTGGGTCCTCTTTTCGCTCTCGGGTGCATGATCGGATCCTTCTTTTTTCTCCGGCGAAAACGCCTGATCGACGATCTGCCCACATCGAAAACTCAGGGTGTATTTATCGGTCTCACCGAGCTTAAAGGCTCGGCGGAAAGTGAAACTCCACTGGAAAGCTACCTGGGTAAATCCCGTTGCGTGCAATATAAATGGCAGGTGCAGGAGCACTGGTCCCGCGTTGTGACCGAGACATACACGGACGGGAAAGGCCATATGCAGACCCGGACGCGTGTCGAAAGCGGCTGGACTACCGTGGCGCAGGACGGGCAGGCAATACCGTTCTACCTCAAGGACGACGCCGGTATAATCAGGATAGTACCGGAAAAAGCGGACATTCACGGTACCGACGTATTCGACGAGACCTGCGGGCGAGACAATCCCCTGTACTTCGGCAAAGGGCCGTCACACGAGATAGCCAACACGACGCACCGGCGCCGCTTTCGCGAAACGGCGATACCGCTTCATGCCATGCTGTACATAGTGGGACAGGCACGGGAAAGAGAAGACGTTGTTGCCGCTGAGATAGCATATAACAGCTCCGCTCCCATGTTCATCATATCGACGAAGACCGAAAAACAGGTAACGCGCGGGTTCGGCATCGGGTTCTGGTCGCTCCTCCTGCTAAGCCTGGTGCTGGTTATGGCGGGCATCGGCATCTCGGCTGCGCTCGCTAAAACGGGCGTATACTGGCAGCCGTTCGCCATCGGTGTTGCGGCATTCTTCGTTGCCGCCGCGATCGGCTGGCTGTGGACCGTGTTTAACAGCATCGTCGGCCTGCGACAGCGGGTGCGGCAGGCATGGTCGCAGGTGGACATACAGCTCAAGCGCAGAAACGACCTGATTCCGAACCTGGTACAGCTTATCGAAGGATATAAAAAACACGAACGCGAGGTACAACAGGACATCGCGGAAATGCGCGGACAGCTCGGCGCAACGCCTCCGGGCATTCCGGGCGACGATTTCAACGGCATTGCCTCAAAGCTGCTTATTATAGTGGAACGCTACCCCGAACTGAAAGCGAGCGACCTGTTCCTCAAGCTCCAGCGGGAACTGACCGGCACCGAAGAACGCATTGCCATGGCAAGGGACTACTACAACGACATCGCTACGTTTTACAATACCCGCCTGAGCATTATACCCGACCGCTTCGCAGCTGCGCTCGCAGGGTGCAAACCGCAGCAATTGATGAGCGCGAGCGACTTCGAACGCGCACCGGTGAAAGTCACGCTGGCGGAGTGACGTCGTAGTATAAGCTATTAACCCTTATTTCTCCAACGTCATGAGGATATCATGAATTCCGAGGTGCGGATTAGACCTATTATTCCGACAGGTTAATGCCTGTTTTATCTTATATTCGTATTTACATCCGGCCCGCCATCAGGATTATAAGTCCCGGTCCGCCCGGCTTTTTTCCTGGGCCGCAGGTTGATCTCCAGATCGGCATCGAGTACTTTAGCTACTTTTTTAACAGTGTTTAAAGACGGCAGTGATCTCCCGCTCTCCAGCCTTGCTATACTCTCCTGTTTTGTGTGTAACCGTTTCGCCAGTTCTTCCTGTGTCAGTCCTTTCGCCAACCGTAACCTGATCAGGGCAGCCGCCAGTCTGTATTCAGGTTCAAGCACATCATACTCCGCCCTGAATCCGGAGTCTTTCACAAGTTTTTTCTTATGGTCTTTCCATTCCATATCCTTTACCTCCTCCTTGAGAGATAATCATCACACCTGTCTTCAGCTATCTTAATCTCAGCCCCAGGCACCACTCCTGTCTTTTTAGTAAAACCATGTAATAGAATAAAAGTCTTCCCCGTTGCAAGGAAGTAAATAATACGATACCGGTTTCTTCCCTGCCTGATTCTTAATTCCCGTAGCTGTTTCCTTAGATGCTTGACATAAGGCATTCCAAGGTCGATACCGAACTCTTCGAGCAGGTCGAGAGTTAGGGCTACTCTCGCCTGCGACCTGGTATCCAGCGAATCGATAAACTCTTCTACCGGACGCCAGCCTCTTTACGTCTCATAGTACTCGATTGCCCACATGTATTCGAATTATAACAATAATGTTATAATCAATCAATTAGCAAAGAGGTTTTCTGAGCATGCATATAGGTAAGTCGTCCGTGTCAGAGTGCTATTCCAACATATATAGAAAATACGGGCAA
>CAZAIO010000009.1:0-35005 GCA_964485235.1 uncultured Dehalococcoidales bacterium | reverse complement strand
AGGTAAGTCGTCCGTGTCAGAGTGCTATTCCAACATATATAGAAAATACGGGCAAAGCCTTGCCACTCATATGTCATGGCTAGTCCATCACGGCACAAGCCGGGAGGCAAAGCCCCGATACTATCGGGTCCGCGTCGTAACGACAGTTTAAAGTGACACGTAAAATACACAGCTATTATCACTTTAAAGCGACAACGATTTCAACGGGCAGGCTGAACAGTTTACGTATTTCTTTTCTTTTTACGTCATATCCCGCGGCGACCAGCAAACGCTCTACGTAAACAGGCCGGCAATCGATATAAACAGGCCATTTCATATGCGCCCATTCGTAAAGCCGCAGCAACGGAGAGTTCCCGTTCTCGCCGGACATAGCGGCGATACCGATCCTGCCTCCGGTCCTGAGTACCCGCTTGATCTCGCCGAGCACGACAGGTATTTCCGGCGTATCGAAAAGCTCGAGGGTAAAGCTCATGAACACCGCATCAAACATACCGGCATTATAAGGCAGCACTGCGGCATCTCCACTGTAAAGCTCCACCCGTTCCACTAGACCGGCTTTTTCCAGCCTCTTTTGCGCGACCCGGACCATGCCCGGGGAGATATCCACGCCGTAGACTTTACCCGCATCTCCAACCGATTCCGCCATTTTCTTTAAACAATGCCCCGTACCGAAGCCGATCTCCAGCACAGTTTCGCCATTTTCAATATGCAACCATTCCAGGGCTATTTCAGCAAACTTCCGTTCAGATGCACCGGTGACGCAGTCATAGACCTTGCTTATACGGTCGTAGTACCGCTTTGCCTCTTCTTTGCTCCGGCAAACAGGCAGGACTTCCCTGTCCGCTTGTTTATTCTCTCTATCCATATTCCATAATCACACTATCATACTAGTGAATTCACGTATATTATCTGATTGTGAGCAACAAGTACAGGCAATAAAATTATAAAATAATATTCATTGAACAAATTAAAGGCCGGTTTACCGGTACGTTATACATGAAAAAAATTCAGAAGCCCCTTTAACAGGGAGTTTTAACTTGAACAATGCTCCGGCGCTTTCAGATTTATCTATTCCATAAGGACCGTAGATTGCGCTCGTCACATACAGGTCTGTAAGGTCTTCGCCGCCGAAGTTTAAACTGGTTATCTGCCCGGATGGAAACTTAATACGCCTTTCCTCAATTCCATCCGGCGTGTATCGTACGACGTCCCCGCTGCCAAACAGTACTACCCATAAACATCCCTCTGAATCAACTGTCAGGCCGTCGGGAGTACCTTCATCCGGTTTTGTCTCTACAAAAATACGCCTGTTCGAAAGTGTCCCGTTTTGTTGATTATAGTCGAATACATATATAAGACGTAAAAAGGTATCGGAGCAATATAACCGGTCAGCCCCGGGAGAGAACGCCAGGCCATTGGAAAAACCGATGTCATCGGCGATGAGCTTAACGGAGCAGTCGGTATCTACACAATATAAACCACAAAGCTTTTCCGTGGGCTTTTCCGGGCAAGCAGTACCCCTTATTACTCGTCCCGAAGGGTCAGCAATTACATCATTGAAGACACATCCGGGAGTGTCCGGTGCCTGCTCGATAATATAATCGACTTCACCGTCTATCAGCCTGGCAACCGGCCCTTTTTGCATCAAAAGAAGCAGTGAACCGTCTTCTTGAAGAGTAATACCGTTCACCTTTTCACCTTCATAACACACTTCAGTTGTATTACTCTCCGGATTAAGGCAGATGACCTGCCCTTTAACTATGTCTACCCAGTAAAGCCGTCTTTTTTCAGGATGCCAGACCGGACATTCACCAACGTGGCACCTGTAATTACCGATTATTTCCGGTTTCATATCTGCCTCTATTATCCATATCAACGTCGTGATCGGAAAAATGAATTACATCAATTCGGTAATGCTTATGAGATTAGAGCGGTAATAACAAATAGAATAAATCAAGTAATTTTTTCTTAATATTAATATATTATCAAATAAAATATCTATTTACATTATAGATATTAACTATATATAATAAAACACGCATAAAATTTAGGTAACAGTCATTGAATAGTTACTTAGGTTTTATTTTTTTTATCGAGACCTGCAAATTGAAATAAGAAAATAATACCTTATAAATAGAATTACATTATACCTCTCAAAGGGTCTGTGAAATGAGCTATATAAAACAATTCCCCAGGTTATTCCATCCGGGACAAATAGGAAAGCTGGAGGTGAAAAACCGGATTGTCATGGCACCTGTGGCCAACATGTATGCTAATATGGACGGCACGTATTCTCAGAGACAGATCGATTATTATGCCGAGCGGGCAAAAGGCGGCGCAGGGCTGATCATAGTCGAAGTGACTTTTGTTGAAAGAAAGATAAGTCCTCCTGCTGATCCCGTAGCACCTTATATAGATACCAACTGGCACATTCCAGGTGCAAGTGATCTGGTAGACGCAGTGCATGACTACGGGGCTAAAATTTGTATTCAGCTCAGTCCGGGCCCGGGTCGAAATATGAATGTTGCAACACATGACAGAATCCCCATCGCAGCTTCCGCGGTACCATCGTTCAGTGACCCGGATATTATATGCAGAGAGCTGAGCGTTGCCGAAATAAAAGAGATTGTACGAGCCTGTGGAGATGCTGCTGAACGTGCGGTAAAAGCCGGATTCGACATGATCGAGATCCACGGCCATCTCGGTTATCTGATCGACGGATTTATGACACCCCTCTATAACAAGAGAAGCGATGAATACGGTGGCGATATCGAAGGAAGAATGAGGTTTGCAAAAGAGATCATCGCCGCAATGCGATCCAGGGTGGGAGATAAATTCCCTCTGTGTTTTCGCTATTCCGGGGAACACAAAATCGAGGGCGGACGTACACTTGCGGAGTCGCAGGAAATCGCCCGGCACCTGGAAAGTGCCGGAATAGATATCCTGGATATCGATGCCGGATGTTATGAAGTACCTTACTGGATTACACCGCCATACTATATGCCTGAAGGTTGTCTTGCCGATATAGCAGCAGGAATCAAGAAAGCAGTTAAAATTCCGGTAATTACCGTAGGCGGTATTAACAGTCCTGAGTTGGCTGAGCAAATTCTCGATGAAGAAAAAGCCGACTTTATTGCTCTGGGAAGAGCATTGATCGCTGACCCTCAATGGCCAAACAAAGCTCGCAACGGGCAGATAGAAGACATCCGCCCCTGCATAAGGTGTAATGAGGGCTGTATGGGGCGCTCGTTCTTTTTAAGGACCATGGCATGCACAGTAAACCCTGTTGTAGGTAAAGAGCAATACTATAAATTTAATCGTGTTGAAAAGCCGAAAGAAGTCATGATAATCGGGGGAGGACCGGCCGGGATGGAGGCAGCCAGAGTGGCAGCATTGAGAGGGCATAAAGTTACCCTCTATGAGAAGGAAAATGAACTGGGTGGTCAACTCAAGGCTGCATCAAAACCGCCGTTCAAAAAACCCTTCAGAGACTTGAAAAAATACCTTTCCGGTCAATTAAACCAATCGGGAGTAAAAATCGAGACGGGGAAAGAGGTTACCGCCCATCTTGTGGAACATATGAAACCGGAAGCGGTAATAATAGCCACCGGAGCCAGCCCGGTGACGCCCTCCTTCCCCCATCAAACGGGAAATATTATCACTGTCGAGGATTTCCTTACGGGAAAGAAAGAAGCGGGTGATACGGTTATTATTCTTGGAGCGTCGCTTGTTGGTTGTGATACGGCTCTCTATTGCGCCCGCGAAAAGAAAAAGGTAACCGTTATCCAAATGCGTGCCGATACCGGGATTGCCCAGGACGTGAATTTCTTCAGCAGGGAAAAACTGTTACAGGAACTCGCCCGATACGGAGTTACCATTCTCACTGACCTTGCGATCAAAGAAGTTACATCAGATGGTGTACTGGTGACTGACGGTACGGGAAAACAGCAAACCCTCGTAGCAGATACCATCATTGCGGCTCTGGGAGGCAAAGCGCAGAACGAACTGGCTATGGAATTAAAAGATAAAGTCAGGGAATTGTATCTGGTTGGTGACTGTGTAAGCCCCCGCAAGATATTGGAAGCAATACGTGAAGGATTTTTAGCCGGATGGCAACTATAGTCATGTTTCACTGCTATGACAGAGCAGGAAACAGGATCACTTATAATGCGATATTGCAGTCGAGATGAACAACTACGAGTGAAAGATAAATAAAGGAGGTTCATATGAAAAAAATTAGACTCGTATTATTGGTTTCATGTATTTCACTACTTGTATCATTGTTCACTTTCAGTTCCTGTAAACCTCAACCTGCCCCTTCAACCCCTACTCCAGCAAAACCACCTGAGACTACACAAACGAATACGGAGCCCGAAGTTCTCAAAATTGGTCTGGTTACTTCAATTTCGGGACCGATGTCAGCAGCATTCAAAGGCCTGTATGACGCTGTTGAACCGGCAAAGGCTTTTTATAACGACAAAGGTGGAATTACAGTTAACGGCAAAAAGTATCTGATTGATATCGTCGCCGAAGATGACCAATCATCACCGGCAGGCGCGGTAGCCGCCACAAACAAAATAATTCAGTCCGGAATTAAATTCATGGTCAATCCCATCTTCCCGCCCTCATTATATGCTGTTACACCATTGGCCAACGCAGCCAAGGTGTTAGGCTTTACCGGAAGCGGGTCAAATCATTCAATATATACTAAAGAAAATCCGTATAGTTTTTGTTGCTATGCCGATGCCTATGACGAACAACCTTTTTATAATTACGTACAGAAAAATTTCCCTGACGTAAAGAAAGTTGCTCTCCTCAGGGCTGACGATCCTGCAGGTGAAATTGTTGAAGGCATGCTTGAAGAGGATCTTCCCAAACGTGGAATGAAAATAGTAGCCAATGAAAGATTTGTCATGGATACACAGGACTTTTACCCGATAGTAACCAAGATTCTTGCTGCTAAACCCGATGCAATCGAAATGATTATAAGTATTCCGCCCTGGACCGCAGCCATTACTACTGCAGCACGTGATCTTGGTTTTACCGGTCCTATACTGGCATGTGCCAGCTGCGGCGATATGAACGTAACAACCGCCATGATCAGTCCGGAATATAGCTACGACATCTTTAACGCAGCTATAGACCCGCTAAGCGATAAGCTGCCGAGTATAACGCGGGACTTTCGTAAGCTGGTTGAACAGACTACCGGACAGCCTTTCAATTTCGATAACTTCATGTTGTTCAACGCTTTAGTACCTGCAGTGGAAGGAATTGTAAAAGCGCAGAGCTTCGATCCTGACACGGTAGTAACCACTCTGGAAAACATGACTATCGACTCTCCCTGGGGTGAAAACGCCGTATTTAAAGGACAGGAATGGGGATACCAGCATTTGCTCACAACGGAGAAAATGGCCCTTACCAAAATTGTGAAGGGCGGCAAAGTGGAATTTGAATACATTCCGCGGTAAAGTCCAAAATACATAGATTCAGAAGACCGGAGAACAGGAGGGAGCGGTAGAGCCGGACCGTCCTGACGGTGTCATTCTTGCGCAGGCACCTACGGTGCCTGCGCAGCATTCTGTTTTTTTGTTAACTTCATACCAAATAGACGGCATGCCCCGAATCATTTCCTAGATATTCCACCTGTTGTTCTTCGGGAAATCAATAGAATGCAGTATCAAATAAACAGTTCTATTTTAAGAATCCGGTTAATTTAAACCTTCGCCACAGGACTGTATTTGCCAAGCCTGTACAGTCCCGGAAAGAGGGCTTTGCGTACTTCCTCGAGGGTGAAGAGTCCCCCTGCGGCAAGTATAACGACTCCCCAGTCCCCCGGAGTGAGCGGATATGTCTTGAATGCCACCTGGAGGAACGGGACATATATAACGGCAAGCTGGAGCAGCACCGCCAGCCCGATGGAGATGACGAGCGGCCGGTTCCGGAAAACACCCAGTTTGAATATCGTGTGTTCATCGGAACGGGCGCTGAACGCCATTAACCACTCAAAGGCGACCAGCGCGCAGAAAGCGAGCGTCCGCGCCTCGTCGATGCCCATCCTGGTTTCAGCCCAGCGGAAGACCAGGAATGTCCCGACGCCGATAAGGAGCGCCATGACCATAATCCGTATAAAAAGCCCTGGATAGATGAGTCCGACACGCGGGTGGCGGGGAGGCTGCGCCAGTTCGTCGCCGAACTTGGGCTCCATCCCCAGCGGAATATCTCCGGCGGTATCCGTGACCAGGTTGACCCACAGTATTTGCACCGCAAGCAAAGGGGACTGGCCCACGAATACAAGCGCCAGTATGAGCGTAATTAGCTCGCTTAAATTCGTGTTCAACGTATAGAAAAGGACGTTTCTCAGCCGGGTAAAGATAGCCCTGCCTTCATCCACTGCGGATACGACAGAAGCGAAATTGTCGTCAGCAAGGACCATGTCGCTCGCCTCCTTGGCGACATCGGTCCCGGTAATGCCCATCGCCACGCCGATATCGGCAGCCTTTAATGCAGGGGCATCGTTCACCCCGTCCCCGGTCATCGCCACGATCTCACCGTTCGCCCTGAGCGCGTTCACTATCCTCAGCTTGTGCAATGGTTCGATACGGGAAAAGACCGTTATATTCTTTATACCGGCTATCAGCTCCTCATCGCTCATCTTCTGCAACTCGGTACCGGTAATCGCCCTGCCCGGTGGAAGCTCGACCTGCCGTGCAATGGATTCCGCCGTGATCCTGTTATCGCCCGTTATCATTTTCACGACAATACCGGCCTTTTTACATAAAGCAACCGCCTCTTTCGCCTCACGGCGCGGCGGGTCCGCCATTCCGGCAAGTCCCACAAACGTCAGGCCGTGCCGGATATCGTCATCGGACAATTTGTTTTGCTCCGCCGGAAAATCGCGGCTGGCGATGGCGATCACCCTCAGAGCGTCCTCGCCCATATCTGTCGCCGCCCCGTTTATCCGTTCGCGGTCGGATTCTGTGATGTCCACCGTCCTGCCGTCTTTAAAAATATGTGTGCTGAAGGAGAGTAACTTCTCTACGGAACCTTTTATAAAAGCGGTCTTATGCTGTGCCCCGGCATGGAGTGTCGCCATGTAGTGCAGAGTGACCATATACTGTTTTTCGCTGGCGAAAGGGAGCTCGTCCTCCCGGGGATATGCCTGCTCGAGGTCTGCTTTATCCAGTCCGGCTTTTGCTGCCGCCACAACGAGCGCCCCTTCGGTAGGATCGCCGTAGATGCCGTGCTGGCTGCCGGTCTGCGTGAGCGAGGCATCGTTGCACAGAGCGCCTGCCCGCAATAAAAGCGAGACCTGTTCATCCTGTGCCGGGTCTACCGTTCTCCCGTCACGTGTGAATTCACCCTCCGGCACATAGCCTTCACCGGCGACCTCGATATAGGAATCGTTCGTAAAAAGCCGGCGAACCGTCATCTGGTTCATGGTGAGCGTACCTGTCTTGTCAGTGCAAATAACCGTAGCGGAACCGAGCGTCTCCACCGCCACAAGTTTCCGTATGATCGAATTACGCCGTGCCATTGCCCGCATTCCGATTGCCAGTACCACGGTGACGACCGCAGGAAGGCCCTCCGGAATAGACGCTACCGCCGCGGCGATAGCAAGCATGAACAGGTCGAAAAGCTTCAGCCCCTGTACCAGGCCGACAACGACCAGAATCGCACACACGCCCAGGAAAACGAAGACCAGGTACCGGCCGAGCTTCCTGATATTCTTCTGGAGCGGTGTCTCCTCGTGCGGTACCTCATCCAGCCCGGTCGCGATCCGGCCTATCTCGGTATTCATACCGGTGAGTACCGCCACACCCTCAGCCCTACCGCCGGTGACTATAGTGCTCATAAACAGCATATTCACCTTTTCGGCAATAACTGCTTCTTCCGGCAGTGGTTCCGGTCGCTTTTCGACAGGGATCGACTCTCCGGTAAGCGCGGACTCGTCGACCCTCAGGTTAGCGCTCTCCAGCATGCGGACGTCCGCAGGTACCCTGTCTCCCGCCTCCAACAGCACGATGTCGCCGGGAACGATGTCCCGTGCGGGAACCGTCTCTATTTTACTGTTCCGCCTCACCTGCGCCTTCGGCGCAGCCATCTCCAGCAGCGCTTTCATTGCCTTCTCAGCCTGGCTCTCCTGCAACGTACCGATCACCGCATTCAGAATGATCACCCCGAAAATCACGATCGCGTCGACATAGTGCACCTCGCCGGTGAAAAACTGGGACACCAGGGAGATCACACCGGCAGCCAGCAGTACATATATCAACGGGCTCAGGAATTGCCGCAGAAAGACGACAACAAGCGGGGTCTTCTTCTTGCAAATAAGCTCATTCGCGCCGTAGCGTTCCAGCCTCTCCTTTGCCTCTTCGCCCGTAAGTCCGGAAGCACGGGAACCTGATTTCGCCAACGCCTCCTGGGAGGTCAGGGTATGCCAGGGTATGCCGCTATTGTCCATGCCTGTTACTTTACATGAATTACCTTTCGGCTTCAATACTATGGTTGTCACGACACATTGATAAAATGAAACCTCGCAGGGACCGGGCTTGAGACTGTCTTTATCGCCGGGCTGTTGACATAACGGGGATATGCGGTTACAATAAACGGGCCTGGAGCAGGCAAACCTGATATGTTCAGGTTGTGCCGGGCTTTCATGGAAGCAGCGGGACAAAGAGAAGCTCGCGGGACCGGGTGTCTCGCGGGTTTTTTTAATTTCAGGAGCTGTACCATGACGGATAACAGGAAACAAAATACGACAGGCAAAGCGGGTTTCCTCTCTACAAAGGAGGCGGTCGCCAGGCTCTCTATAGCCTCCATCAGCGTGCTGATCGTCATTAAAGCGATCACCAGCTTTGTCACCGGCAGCGTTGGCATACAGGCTGATGCGATACACAGCGGAATAGACCTGTTCGGCGCTATAGTAGGCTATATCGGCATAAAGATTGCCGGTAAGCCTCCAGACAGGGAACACGCGTTCGGACACGGCAAGAACGAGGATGTCTCGGGGTTCGTAATAGCCATTATCATCTTCATTGCCGCTTTCACCATTGCCTACGAGGCAGTCAACCGCCTGATTTCCGGCGGAACAATAGAGATGGTCAATATCGGCATCTATGTCACTGCTGCGGCAATCGTGATCAATCTGCTCGTGTCATGGCACGCGATGAGGGTAGCCCGCACAACGGAATCTATCGCACTGGAGGCGACAGCAAGGGACATGCAGGCGGATGTTATGAGTTCTGTCGCCGTACTGGTCGGCCTCGTGGCTGTACGGTTCACCGGGCTGTCCATCCTCGACCCCATTGTAGCGCTGCTCGTGGCAGTGCTTATTGCAAGGGCTGCATATGTCACGTTCAAAAAGGCATTGACCGGACTGACGGATACCCGGATTTCCGACGAGGAAGAACGCGTCATTCGCTCGGTTATCATGGAACATCAGGGAGAGGTAGTAAGCTTTCATGCACTCAGGACCCGGAGAGCGGGAAGTCACCGTTATATAGACCTCCACCTCGTAGTACCGCATGAAGCGAATGTAAACAATGCTCATGCCCTTTGCGACCATCTGGAAGAAGATATAAAGGAAGCCCTTCCCGGCGCGGACCTGACCATCCACATTGAGCCGTGCGCCGCCGAATGCGATGACTGTCTTCTGTCCTGTAATGCCGGGGACAGTAACAGCACTCAGCCCGAACACAGGGACTGATCTTTTGACGGGCTTCCCCGCATACCACCGGGGGAGAAATTATTACCAATAAAAAAAGCCTGAGATAATTTCGTATCTCAGGCTTATTATTCTTACCGGCGAAAGATTAACGCTTGGTGTACTGAGGCGCCTTGCGAGCACGTTTGAGGCCGTACTTTTTGCGCTCTTTCACGCGTGAGTCGCGCGTCAGGAGCCCTTCTTTTCGAAGCGGCGTCTTGAAATGCTCATTCACCTGGACCAGAGCACGCGCAATACCATGGCGGATCGCCTGTGCCTGTCCGGTCTCGCCGCCACCCTTGACTTTTATCTCGGCATTATATCGACCGACCGTATCGGTTACCTTGAAAGGCATTTCGATGCAGAAATGGTGCACCATTCGCGGAAATACCTGTTTGTACGGTTTTCCATTTACGATAATTTCTCCGCTGCCGGTGAAAAGCTTCACCTGTGCTATAGCACACTTACGCCTTCCTGTACCGCGATCGTAGGTTTGCATTGTCGTCACGAGCGCTCACTCCCTTCTTTCGCTTCACTTGAACCGCGTACCTGGGCTTCATGCGGGTGGCTGTTTCCTTCATATACTTTCAGTTTCTTGTACATAGCCCGTCCCAGCCTGTTATGGGGCAGCATGCCCTTTACCGCGTGCTCAATCACCCGCTCGGGGTGCGTTGCGATCATTTTCTCAAAGTTCACCGAGGTCAATCCGCCGGGATAACCGGAATGGCGGTGGTACATCTTGGCTTTCGCCTTGTTCCCGGTGACCTTTACTTTGGACGCATTCAATACGATGACATAATCACCCGTATCGAGATGAGGAACATAGTATGGCTTATGTTTGCCCATGAGCAGCGTTGCCACCTGGGTCGCCAGTTTTCCCAGCGTTTGCCCGGAGGCATCGAACACATGCCACTTCCGTTCCACGTCGCCTGCTTTAGTTGAATAGGTTTTCATATTGTAACTCCACTTTTTCGGGATAATTTACTCTTATAAGACAGAGACCATAAGCCGGAGCCGCCGGTCCTGCCAGTCCCAGTATCTTCTGCTCCATTATCTCGCGAAATTCATCTACTGTCACTTTTCCCTGCCCCAGCCGGATCATCAAGCCTATCGTATTGCGCACCTGATGAGGGAGAAACGAGCTGGCGATGATATGGAATAGCACCATATCTCCATCCCTGCTCATCACCGCTTTATGCACGGTACGCACCATACTGCCCTTCTGCCCCATCGATGCCGCAAATGATGAGAAATCATGCGTGCCCTTCATCAGTTCGCACGCCTCATTCATGCGGTCTATATCCAGCGGGCCGGTGATCAGAACTGCTGTCCCCGCATCGAGCGGCGATCGTGTCGCCCGGTTAAGAATACGGTATTCGTATTCCCTGCTCAGCGCATCATGTCGAACGTCAAAGTCATCGTCCACACATGCCGCAGCCCTCACCGCGATATCCTCCGGAAGATAGTAATTCAATGCCCTTACATACGTCTCCGTCGGATAGCCCGTTCCGGTTCGAAAACTGACCATCTGTCCTTTCGCATGGACTCCCGTGTCGGTCCTGCTGGAGCCCCTTACACGCCTTCGCTCCCGCGTCAGCTTGCGTATGGCGTGTTCCAGCTCCGATTGTATAGTGGGAAGGCCGGGTTGCCACTGGAACCCGTAATAACGCCTCCCGTCATACTCTACTACCAACACGATTTTTCTGGAGTTGTTAAAGAGCTTCACCTCACACAGCTATTGCTTATTCTACCAGTTCAAGCTTCGCCGTAGGTGCCCCGTCGCCAACCCTGGGACCAATTTTAATCAGCCGGGTATAGCCGCCCGGGCGCGTCTTGTACCTGGGCGCAAGCTCGGCAAATACCTTGTCCACAACTTTTTTTTCTGTAATAAAGGCAAGCGCCGCACGCCTTGAAGTGAGGCTTCCGTCCTTGCCCAGCGTGATCATTCTCTCGGCAATCGGACGGATCTCTTTCGCCTTTGCCTCGGTCGTCACCATTTTTTCATGTTTAAGAAAATCGGTGACCAGGTTCCGGTATAAAGCCTTCCTCGGTGCGCTCCGCCTGCCCAGTTTTCTTCCTGTTATCTGATGTTTCATTCTGCATCAAGTTCCTGATTATCGCTTTGTTCTTCGTCCTTATCGTTGTCGTCTTCGCCTTTATCCTTCTTCGTCTTCTTCGCCTGTTTCTTGATCTCAGGCACAAAAGGCAAATTAAGCCCCTGGAGCGCTACTTCAACCTCATCCTGAGACTTGGCTCCAAAACCGGCAAGCGATGTCAATCCCTCGCCTGTCCGCTCAAGAAGCTGGCCCAGAGTAGTTATACCGCCCCTCCTCAGGCTATTATAGGTGTGCGTGGACAGATTGAGCTGGTCCAGCGGCATATCATATTGCTCCGGCGGTATCAACCGCTGCCACGCCAGTTCTGCACCTTCTTCCGTCAGCGTTTTCGCCAGCTCGCGGAAACATGCAAACTGTTCCATTAAAATCGCAGCGCTCTGTGTTACCGCTTCCGTCGGAGACAAAGTCTTGTCCGTCCATACCTCAAGGGTAAGCTTCTCATATACCTGACCCTCACCCGATCCGCTCGTTTCAATCGTGCAATTCGCCTTTCGGACAGGTGTAAATACGGCATCGATAGGGATTGCCCCTATAGGCAGCCCGTCACTGGAACTTGCGGGCATATATCCCCTGCCTATATCTACATTCATCTCGACACGTAATACAGCATCAGGCGAATCGAGCGTGAGCAAATACAGGTCGGGGTTCACGATCTCGAAATCAGCTGTCGCTTTGATGTCCGAGGCATATACAGGCCCTTCATTCTCTATGGTCAGCGTCAGCTTTCCGCTGCGCTGGGAGAGCGGGCGGATACGCAATGCTTTAACGTTCAATAGAAATTCCAGCGTATCCTCTTTCACATTCGGTATGGTCGAAAATTCATGTTGAATCCCCTCGACCTGAACCCAGGTGACCGCTGCTCCGGTGAGCGAGCCGATCAACACTCTCCGCAGACCATTACCTAGTGTTATGCCATACCCTTTTTCAAGCGGTTCCGCAACGAAACGCCCGTAGCTTTCGCTGCTCTCAATACATTCTACTTTCGGTAATATTAAACCTGCCAACTGATCCCCTCAACGAGAATAATATTCGACTATAGCCTTGCTATCAAACTTAACCTCCACGTCTTCACGTGCAGGCAAGGCAAGGACTTTACCGACCATATCTTTCGTATCCAGACTTAACCAGCCCGGTATAATTCTTTCATCAATAGTTTCTGTTAATATTTTATAATATTCGTTCTTGGCGCTCCGCGGGTGCCATTTTATCTCGTCACCCGGTTTCACCAGGCAGGACGGGATATTCGTTCGCCTTCCGTTCAAATCTATATGTCCGTGACGGACAAGCTGTCGTGCCTGTGCGCGCGATGAGGCAAAACCAAGCCGGAACAAAACATTGTCCAGCCGTCTTTCCAATAAAACAATAAGGTTATCACCGGTTACACCCTGTATTCTTTCAGCTTCTGCAAATACCTTGCGGAATTGCTGCTCCAGTATACCGTATGAATACCGTGCTTTTTGCTTTTCCCTCAATTGAACGCCGCGCTCGGACAACTTGGAACGACGCTTCGCGTTAGCGCGTTGGCCGGGTATTGCGTTTCTTCGCTCGACCGCACATTTCGACGTAAAGCACCGGTCACCTTTAAGCATGAGCTTGTCGCCGGCACGACGGCACACCCTGCATTTTGCATCAATATATCGCGCCATATTTACACTCGCCTTCTCTTTCTCGGCCGGCAACCGTTATGAGGAATAGGAGTAACATCCTGTATGGCCTTCACGGTAATACCCGAAGCTTGAAGCGCCCGGATCGCCGCTTCCCGTCCGCTGCCCGGTCCCTTTACAAACACTTCCAGTTCACGCAGTCCATGTTCCTTTGCCCGTGAAGCCGCTCCCTGAGCCGCCAACTGGGCTGCATACGGCGTTCCCTTCCGGGAACCTTTATACCCCGCCGTACCGGAACTACCCCACGATATGACATTTCCCTTCAAATCGGTAATGGTAATAATGGTATTATTAAACGTCGACTGGATGTAGGCTTTTCCCTCAGGTATAGCCTTACGTTCCCTTCTCTTGACCCGTGTTCTTCTCTTCCTGGGCATATATACTCTACTCCTTTTACTTCTTCATACCGCGCCGCTGACCGCGTCCGGCAACCGTCTTACGGAGACCGCGCTTCGTTCTCGCGTTGGTACGTGTCCGCTGTCCCCTGACGGGTAAACTGCGCCGGTGCCGCAACCCACGATAGCTTCCTATCTCAATAAGCCGTTTTACATTTAAATTGATCTCTTTCCGGAGGTCTCCTTCGACCTTGTATTCCTTATCGATCACTTCCCTGATACGGGAAACCTCATCCTCTGTAAGGTCTTTCACCTTTACATCTGGATTAACTCCCGCAGCAGCCAGAATTTTCTTGCTTATATTTGGTCCGATCCCATAAATATACTGAAGAGATACCTCTATCCGTTTATCTCTGGGAAGGTCTACACCGACTATACGTGCCATATTTCAATAATCCCCCGTTATCCCTGTCGCTGTTTATGCTTGGGGTTCTCACAGATCACACGGATTACCCCGTGCCTTCTTATTATTTTACATTTGTCACATCGACGCTTTACAGAAGCTCTTACTTTCATTTCCAATTATCCTGTTTTAAAATGCCTTTTATAATAACCCTTTACCAAGTATTATGTCAAAAGGTAGATTCCTATTTTAAACGATAAGTTATCCTGCCCCTCGTTAAATCGTAGGGTGATAGCTCAACCAGTACACGGTCCGCCGGTAGAATCCTGATGTAATGCCGCCTCATCTTGCCCGAAATATGCGCCAGCACTTTATGCTGGTTTGGCAATTCAACCAGAAACGTCGCATTAGGCAAACATTCAACCACCGTACCTTCTACTTCTATCACTTCCTTTTTCGGCATAAGCTCTCCCTAAGACACGGTCAGTATCTCAGGCTTTCCATCACCTATCGCTATTGTATGTTCAAAATGAGCGGAAAGGCTATTATCAGCCGTACTCACCGCCCATCCATCATCGCCTACTTTTGTTTTCCAGCCGCCGGTGGTAACCATCGGTTCTATCGCCAGCGCCATTCCTTTTTGCAGCACCGGCCCCTTGCCGGCGGTACCGAAATTCGGTACCTGCGGGTCTTCGTGTAAACTCCTCCCTATCCCGTGCCCGCAGTATTCCCGGACCACGGCATACCCTCTCGCCTCAACAAAATCCTGTATGGCATATGAGATATCACCAAGCCTCGCCCCGCTCTGCGCCGCCTCAATGCCTACCATCAACGCCTCTTCAGTGACTTCCAGCAATTTTCTCGCTCCCTCATCTATTTTTCCCACTCCTACTGTTATCGCCGCATCACCGTGAAATCCATCCAGATACGCTCCGAAATCCAGAGAGACGATATCTCCTTCATTCAATATCCTGTCCCCGGGAATGCCGTGAACAATCTCTTCATTCACCGATACGCACAAACTCGCCGGAAAGCCTCTGTACCCTTTGAAAGAGGCTTTCGCACCCAGTTTCTCCAGTTCCCTGACTGCGACCAAGTCCAGTTGCCTGGTCTTGATTCCCGGTTTCACTTCCTGTTTTACTTTCTGTAACACATCCCCTACCACTCTCCCTGCTTTTCGCATCAGAGCTATTTCACCGGAGGATTTTATTATTGTCAAAGTACGTTCCCCTCTACACTTCCAGTATACGGACCACTTTTTCGGCAACCTCGTCTATGCTGAGTTTTCCGTCAACGGCAATCAGCTTGCCCTCTTTCTTATAGTAGTCCAGTACCGGGGTCGTTTGGGTGAAATACACCTTCAACCGCTCCCGTATAGTCGCTTCATTATCATCCGGGCGTTGATAAAGCTCTCCACCGCATTTATCGCATATGCCGGCGACCTTCGGCGGTGAGGCAACTTCATGATAAACAGCCTGGCAATTTTTACAGGTCCACCGGCCGCCGAGCCTTTTCACAAGCTCTTCATCAGGTACATCTATGAATACCGCTTTATCTATAGCCTTATTTTGTTCCTTCAACGTTTTATCCAGCGCTTTTGCCTGATCAAGCGTACGAGGGAACCCGTCAAATATACATCCCTTTGCACAGTCCGGTTCCGCAAGACGTTCCATAATTACTTTAATGGTTACTTCATCAGGAGCCAGCATGCCTTTGTCCATATACGACTTCACCAGTTTACCGAGCTCCGTCCCTTTCTGTACGGCCTGCCGGAACAGATCACCCGACGCAATATGCGTAAGACCTGTTTTCTGGGAAATAATCGCCGCCTGAGTCCCTTTCCCGGCACCCGGCGCACCAAGTAAAACTATATACATATGCTCACCTCAAGAATCCTTCATACCGGCGCATTGTGAGCTGCGCTTCAATTTGCTTCATGGTATCCAGTGCGACACCGACCACGATAAGTATTCCGGTGCTCGACAGTGTCAATACCGCGATGTTCGTTATTTCCCGGGCTAAAAACGGCATAATCGCTACAAACGCAAGAAAGAGCGCGCCTCCCCAGGTAATACGCTTGATTACTTTATCGAGATAATCGGTAGTCGGTTTCCCCGGCCGTACACCGGGAATAAAACCGCCCTGACGCTGAAGCGATTGTGCAAGGTTCATCTGTTCAAATATAACCATAGTGTAGAAGAAAGCAAATCCAACGACCAGTAAGAAATACAGACCCCAGTATAATAAGCCCCCCGGCAATGTAGCATTCGGGCTGAACCAGTTCTGTATCCAGTTTGCAAAGTTAGGGTCCTGCCCTGCCGGGTTGGCAAAATAGCTCGCTACCGTAGCAGGGAAAATCATTAAAGACATGGCAAAAATAAGTGGTATCATTCCCGCCATGTTAACACGCAACGGAATATGCGTGGAACCTGACTGCCTGTACATTCGAGCTCCTCGAAACGCAGTCTTGGCATACTGGACCGGTATCCTCCGGTGCCCCTCCGTGAATATAACGATAAGCACGATAAGCGCCATCGCAATAATGAAAAATATTAACAGGCCCAGGAAATTGTCCTTTGCGATAAAACCGCGTCCCAGCGTCTGCGGTAAACCGGCCATAATACCGCCGAAAATTATAATAGATACGCCGTTTCCAATACCGCGCTCGGTAATAAGCTCGCCTAACCATACGCAGAATACCGTTCCGGCAACCATTGAGACGATAATTGCTACGGTCGATAATGCATCGGAACCGGCAACGATACCCTGACTCCTCAGAAGTGCCAGTTGCGCATAACCCTGCAGTCCTGCCAGCGGTACCGTTATCCAGTGTGTGATCTGGTTGACCCTGTGTCGTCCCGCTTCACCTTCTTCAGACATGCTTCTGAGCGCAGGGATCACCGGGACCAGCAGCTGCATAATGATCGAAGCTGTGATATAAGGATATACCCCGAGCGCAGCAACGCTGAAATTCCTCATCGCACCGCCGCTGAACATGTCGAGCATGCCCATTAACTGGTTTTTATCGAAAAGGTCGTGTAATGCGGTAAGGTCCACACCCGGAAGCGGAACATGCGCGACAAACCGGAATACAACGAGCATCAAAAGCGTAAAAATGAGCTTTTGCCTCAGGTCCGGCAGGGAAAACGCATCGATCAACGCCTGAATTAACCGCGGACGGGACTCCCTCTGCTTCATGCTAGATGACCTCTACCCTTCCACCGGCGGCAGCGATTTTCTCCCCGGCGACTGCGGTAAATTTTTGTGCTTTCACGATCAGCGGTCGATCGATTTCTCCATCACCCAGTATCTTCACAGGCTGCTTGAGAGATTTAATAATCCCCGCCTTATGCAGCGTCTGCGGTGTCACTTCAGTATTCGGTTCGAATACGCAAAGTTTCTTTATATTCACAACAGTATATTCGGTCTTGAAAATATTGGTGAATCCTCTAACGCGCGGTAACCTTTTCACAAGAGGTAGCTGACCGCCTTCAAAGCTGGGCCGCACACCGCCGCCGGCACGCGATTTCTGTCCTTTTATACCGCGTCCGGAATAGGTACCATGCCCGCTTCCGTCACCTCGACCGACCCGTTTTCTCTTTTTATTTGCCCCCGCAGGAGGCTTTAAATCATACTGTTCCATTATCTACCACTTCAGTCTGTACTAAATGTTTTACTTTTGTTACCATGCCACGAATACTGGCAGAGTCATCATGTTCAACCACCTGATTCAAACGGCGCAATCCCAGTGCCCGTATAGTCCTTCTCTGGTCTTCCGAATAGCCGATCCCGCTTTTTACCCATGTAATGCGCAGCTTAGACATCTTTCTCCTCCCCGACCTCTACCCTCTCCTTGCGGGCTTTTATCACATCCTGGGGATTTCGCAGGTATTCCAGTGCCAGAAGAGTCGCTTTCACAACATTCACCGGATTTGCGCTTCCCAGAGACTTCGTAAGCACATCCTGAACGCCTGCAGCTTCGATTACGGCACGCACTCCGCCACCGGCTATTACACCGGTGCCAGGCAACGCCGGTTTCAAGAACACTCTGGCTGCTCCGAACTTGGCGAACACATCATGCGGAATCGTACTTTCACGCATTGTAACCTTGATCAAATTCTTACGTGCGACTGCACCTGCCTTACGAATCGCTTCGGGGACTTCCTTCGATTTACCAAGCCCCATTCCCACATATCCATGTCCGTCCCCAACCACTACCAGAGCACGAAAGTGGAGGTTCTTTCCACCTTTCACTACCTTTACCACCCTGGTAAGCGATACCAGTTTCTCAGTGAGTTCCAGTTCGCTCGGGTCAATTTTTTTCGTCTGCCAGACTATTCTGGTAATCGGTTTTTTCATAAAGTCATCCTCAAAATTCCAGTCCTGCTTCACGCGCCGCATCGGCCAGCACTTTTATCCTCCCGTGATATTTGTATCCACCCCTGTCAAAGACCACTTTGTTCACCCCTTTACTGATTGCCCGCTCTCCTACAAGAGCGCCGACCACCTGGGCGCTTTCTATCTTGGTCTTTCCCTCAGTCTTTGATTTTACATCCGTTTCAATACTGCTTGCCGATGCTAATGTATGACCGGCGGAATCGTCAATAACCTGAGCATAAATATATCGTGTGCTCCGGTATACGCACAGCCTGGGCCGTGCCTCCGAGCCGGTTACTTTCTTTCTTACTCGTGCATGGCGACGCACTCTCGCTTCTTTTTGGGTTGTTTTGGCCATCTCTCTCTACTATCTCCTCAGTGCAGTCTTACCGCTCTTACCGGCTTTTAGACGTAGCCGCTCGCCCTGATATTTCACACCTTTTCCTTTATATGAATCGGTCCGGCGAACTGCTCTTATTTCAGCGGCCGTTTGCCCTACCAGTTCTTTATCAATTCCTGTCACCTTAATACGGTTATTCCCTTCAACGATGAACGTTATTCCGGGAGGCGCCGCAAATTCTACCGGATGGCAAAAGCCGACCTGCATCGTTATCCCCGTATCCGTTTTCTGCGCCCGGTATCCCACACCGCTCAACTCCAGGACCTTTTCAAATCCCTTCGAAACGCCTTCAACCATATTTGATAGAAGCGTCCGGCTGAGACCGTGCAGAGAACGGTGTATCCTGCCGTTACTCGGGCGTGAGACTATCAGGTTACCGTCTTCCTGTTTTATGGAAATATCCTGCGGGAACGTACGCTCCAGCTTTCCGTTCTTTCCTTCGACGGTTACTTTCTCACCTTCTATTTTCACCTTCACATCTGAAGGTACCGGTATTGGACGTAATCCTATTCGAGACACAAGTCTAACCTCTCATACTACAAAGTTACCATACATAACAGAGTAATTCCCCACCGAGCCCCTGATGCCATGCATCCTTTCCTACCATTACTCCTTTAGATGTCGACACTACGGCAATGCCCAGACCGCCATACACCCTCGGAATTTCCTTTTTCTTCACATAGACCCGTAGTCCGGGTTTGCTTACGCGCTCCAACCCGATAATAGCGGGCTGGTTATTCATATACTTCAATGTTATCTTTACAACACGGTGCGGTTTTCCCCTCAGCACCGAATAATTCGATATAAATCCTTCGTCTTTGAGAATCCTCGCAATTGCCAGTTTCTCCTTGGACAACGGTACAAGCACGCTATCATGCCGCGCAAGAATGGCATTACGTATTCTGGTTAACATATCAGCAATTGGGTCGGTGACCATAAATTACAGTTCTCCCTTAAATTCTCTCTACCAGCTCGATTTCCTCACGCCTGGTATTTCTCCCTTTAAAGCCAGTGTCCTGAAACAGATACGACACAGGCCGAACTTACGTATGTATGCCCGCGGCCTTCCGCATAACTTACAGCGGTTATGTTGCTGTACCCTGTATTTCGTCGGCCGTTGTGATTTGATTACTTTCGATAATTTAGCCATTCTTCGCTCCGACTTGCTGCTCTCTTACAAAAGGCATACCCATCGCCGAGAGGAGCTTCCTTCCTTCTTCATCGCTCTTCGCGGTAGTTGCGATTACTATCTGAAATCCCCGTATTTTATCTACCTTATCATAGTCGATTTCCGGAAAGACTACCTGCTCCTTCATCCCCATCGTGAAGTTACCATGTCCATCAAATGAGATCGGTACACCCTGAAAATCCCTGATACGTGGCAGTACTATATTCACCAGTTTATCAAAAAACTCGTACATTCTTCTGCCGCGCAACGTTACCATCATGCCGATCGGTAACCCTTGCCTGAGCTTGAACGCTGAAATCGGTTTTTTCGCTCGCGTTATAACAGGGTGCTGCCCTGCGATTGCGACCAGGTCCTTCTCCGCCGCTTCCAGCGCTTTGGGGTTCTGTATCGCCTCGCCCAGCCCCATGTTCAGGACGATTTTCTCCAGTTTCGGTACCTGCATTACACTGGTATATCCGAACTCTGCCATCAACTCCGGCACCGTTTCTTTACGATATTTCTCTATTAAACGAGACATCCTCTGTCTACATCCTTTTCTTAGTCTATATTTTCATGACAGTTCCGGCATATTCTTGCCTTTTTACCGTCATCAAGGATCCGATATCCGACACGAGTCGGTTTATCACATTTATTGCAAATAAGCATCACGTTCGATACATTGAACGGCATTTCCATATCGATAATACCGCCCTGTCGAGCCTGCCCTTTCGTCCGTGAATGGCGCTTGAGCACATTCATTCCATCAACGATTACCTTATTCTTAACAGGCAATGCTCTGCGCACTTTGCCTCTTTTCCCTTTGTCTTTGCCGGCAATCGCCAGTACAGTATCATTCTTTCTGATCTTCATCTTACAGAACCTCCGGCGCCAGCGATACTATTTTTACAAAGTTTTTATCCCTCAGTTCCCGTGCCACAGGGCCGAAAATACGGGTGCCCTTGGGATTATTCTTATCATCAAGCAATACCGCTGCGTTTTCGTCGAATTTCACGAATGTGCCGTCCTGGCGGTGAAATTTATTGGCCACCCTCACGACAACCGCCTTGGTGACATCACCTTTCTTCACCATACCCCCGGGTATTGCCCGCTTTACCGTTACCATAATGATATCGCCGACATAAGCGTATCTTCGCCTCGTCCCACCGGGAACCCCGATGCACATTACCTGTCGCGCTCCTGTATTATCAGCTACTTTAAGTCGAGTAGAAGGCTGAATCACTTTACGTTACCTCTGATGAAATCTCATCTATTTCTGTTGGTTTAATCTCGGCCACTTCTTTTCTCCGGATTATCTCAACTACGCGCCACCGCTTGTCTTTGGACAGCGGCCGGGTCTCTATTATCTTTACCAGATCGCCCATCTTACAGGCATTGTCCGCATCATGAGCTTTGAATTTGGATGTATGTTTGACTACTTTTTTGTATAACGGATGCCGCCGCAAGCTCTGAACCAGGACTATTACGGTCTTGTCCATTTTATCGCTTATTACTGTACCCGTCCTTACTTTTTTATGTACGTTCTCCATAGCCTATCGTATCCCAAGCTCCCTTTCTCTTAGTACCGTTTCCATTCTTGCAATCGTCTTTTTTACTCTCGGTATTTCACGGTGGTTTGCAAGTTGCCTTGTCGATGCACGAAAACGTAGATTGAAGAGCTCTTTATGTGCCTCTTCCAGGCGTTTTACTAATTCCGTATTACCAAGCGATCTGATCTCTTCTATCTTCAACTTTGCCCTCCGCTACCGAAACCTTCCTTCACCACAAACCTTGTAGAAATCGGTAATTTATACGATGCCAGATGCATTGCTTCCTGAGCCATGCTTTCTCTGATACCGCTTATTTCAAATAACATTCTCCCCGGCTTTATTACTGCTACCCAGTGGTCCGGAGCTCCCTTTCCGCTTCCCATCCTCGTTTCCGCCGGTTTTTTCGTAACAGATTTATCGGGGAAGACACGTATCCACATTTTACCGCCACGTCTTAAATAACGCACCATAACACGCCGGGCAGATTCTATCTGCCTCGCAGTCATCCAGCATGTTTCCGTTGCCTGTAGTCCGAATTCTCCGAATACTACAGTATTTCCTGCATGCGCTTTACCTCGACGCTTACCCTTGTGCGTCTTGCGATACTTGACTCTCTTCGGCTGTAACACTTTCTCTCCTTACTTCAGGAAGAACATCTCCTCGATAGATCCACACCTTCACCCCGATATGTCCCATGGTTGTATGAGCTTCGGCAAGCCCATAGCTTATATCAGCGCTTATCGTATGTAACGGTAACCGCCCCTGCCGCGTATGTTCTGTCCTCGCGATTTCGTTGCCGCCCAGCCTGCCGCTGCACATTATCTTTATCCCTTTTGCGCCTGCCTGCATGGTACGGAACGCAGCCTGCTTCATCGCACGCCGGAATGCTACTCTGTGTTCGATCTGGTCGGCGACATTCTGCGCCACCAGTACTGCTTCCAGCTCAGGCTGTTCAACTTCTTTTACCGAAAGGCGTACTTTTTTCCCGCACGCTTCTTCCAGCAACTTTCGTAATTCCTCTGCGCGCTGACCGCCGCGACCGATGACCACGCCGGGACGCGATGAGAAAATAGTAACCACTATATCTATTCCCTGTCGGTCGATTTCAACATTGGCTACACCACCGTCACGACACGATTTCCGCACAATAGCGCGCAGCTTAAGGTCTTCTTGTAAAAATTCAGTATAGTGTTTCCTGTCGAACCATTTCGCCTGCCAATCACGCGTAATCCCAATTCGAAAACCGTATGGATGTACTTTATGACCCACTTATTTTTCCCCCTCGGAAACAGATACTAAGATATTTGTGGAGCGTTTCAGGATCGGACTTACCCGGCCCCTGCCCTGCGGGCGAAACCGTTTCAATGTACGCCCTTCATTGGCATGAATTTCCACAACCTTCAGATCGGACAGCATCATTTCATAGTTGTTCTCGGCATTTGAAGCCGCCGATTTAATCACCTTTGCTACAGCACGCGCTGCAGGAGAAGGGACAAACTTTAGAATAGCCAGCGCTTGTTCGACCGGCTTACCCCGTACCATATCGACAATTAATTTAACCTTACGGGGTGGAATGCCTATACCATTTCCTATCGCTTTTACTTTCATCGTCTTCTAACTACTTCTTTTTTCTTGCCTGCACGGTTACCTGGGCTTTACTGACATGACCGCGAAACGTCCTTGTTATCGCAAATTCTCCCAGTTTATGCCCAACCATGTTCTCTGTGATATAAATAGGCACATGCCGTCGCCCATCATGGACACCGAGCGTATGCCCAATCATTTCAGGCATAATAGTAGAGGACCGAGCCCATGTTTTAATTACCGTTCTCTCTCCTGTACTATTCAGCCTTTCAATTTTTTTCAGTAATTTCTCATTACAATACGGACCTTTGCTTGCCGAACGTGACATACCGTACCTACCTCCCGGGTATTACTCTACTTTTCTCCGTCTGACGATCAACCTGTCTGACGCTTTACGACCCCGGGTCTTATATCCCAGTGCAGGTTTGCCCCAAGGTGTCTTCGGTGCCATACCTCTCGGTGCTCTTCCTTCTCCACCACCATGAGGATGGTCCCGGGGAGTCATAGCTGAACCGCGGACCTTGGGCCGCCGTCCCAACCACCTGGTCCGGCCGGCTTTACCCAGCCGGGTCCCTCTGTGCTCAAGATTGCCCACCTGTCCGACCGTAGCCATACAGGTGACCAGAAAACGTCTCATTTCTCCCGACGGCAGGCGGATGAGCGAATAATTGCCCTCTTTTCCCAGCAGCTGTGCTACCACTCCCGCGCTCCGAACGATCTGCCCGCCTTTACCCGGTTGAAGTTCGATATTATGTATAAGCGTTCCCGAAGGTATCGAGCCCAGCGGTAATGTATTCCCGGGCTTTACTTCCACATTATCACCGGTCTGAACCGTATGCCCTACATTAAGTCCAAGCGGCGCGAGAACATATCTCTTGTCGCCGTCGGCATAATGAATGAGAGCGATCCTCGCAGAACGGTTCGGGTCATATTCTATAGCCGCCACTTTACCGGGAACGCCGATCTTATCTCTTTTAAAATCAATGATTCGTAACTGTCTTTTCGATCCACCGCCGATATGACGTACGGTCACTACGCCTCTGTTGTTCCTCCCGCCCGACTTGCGGAGCGGTTTCAACAACGACTTCTCCGGTTTGTTCTTCGTTATCTCTTCAAACGAAGGACTTACCATACCTCTTCTTGTCGGCGAGGTCGGACGATAAGTTTTCAAAGCCAAAATAAAACTCCTCTACTTATGGATGCCTTCGTTGCCATCGGTTCTTTTTGATAAGCTTCCGATGCTTATGTTTGGCCATCTTTTTTCTACGTTTCTTAACTACGGAACCCAATATAATGCCCCTGTTCTATACACCTTCAAAGAATTCAATTTTATCACCCGGTGACAGGGTGACTACCGCTTTTCTCCATGAAGGAGTCGTAACAAACCGTTTGCCCACTCTTTTTAATTTGCCGGGCACGGTCATCACGTTCACCTTTAGCACTTTTACCTTAAACGACTTCTCGACCGCCTGTTTGATCTGCGGCTTGGTTGATTTCTGCGCCACTTCAAATGCGTAGCTGCTGCGCTCCGCGAGAAAAGTCGTCTTCTCCGTGATCAATGGTCTTCTTAATACTTCATATAAATGCACTTTAGCCGCTTCCCATAATTATATTATGATTTATTCCGCTACTTTTTCCGGAACAGTTTGCTCTCCCCACAGCTTCTCCACCTGCTTTATCGCCTCTTCGGTTATCAATAACACTTTATGTGAAAATAAGTCCGCTACATTAAGAAGATTAGCGGGCATAGTCTTTACAGCCGGAATGTTCCTCGCCGATTTTACCAGATTATAGTCCACTCCCTCTGTGGCGACGATTACCGAATCACCAATCTCCAACGCGATCAAAATATCGAGCATTTGCTTTGTTTTAGGTTCGGCAAATTCAAGTTCTTCAATTACTTTAAACCTGCCGTCTGCAACCTTAACCGAAAGCGCCGACCGCAGGGCAATACGATGCATTTTCCTGGGCATATCCTGATTATAGCTCCGGGGATGCGGACCGAATACCACTCCACCGCCTTTCAATAACGGTGTTTTCGCACTTCCCCGCCTTGCTCTACCGGTATGCTTCTGCGCAAAGAGCTTTTTACCGCTCTTGTTGACTTCGCCGCGGGTCTTTGTATCCGCTGTTCCTGTACGGCGGTTGGCAAGCTGCCTTACCAAAGCCTGATGTAACACCGCTTCATTCGGTGTAACACCGAACACGTCATCGCGTATCTCTATCTGTTTTACGACTTTTCCTGTAGTATTATAAACGTCAACTTTCACCAGCGACTAGACCTCATCAGCTTTATTTATCATTAACAGGCCTTTATTATAGCCCGGCACTGCGCCTTTCACTAAGAGGATGTGATTTTCCGGGTCGACATCGACAATCTGAAGGTTCCGTACTGTTACCCTTTCATTGCCCATATGTCCCGCCATACGGAGCCCTTTGATTACACGCCCCGGTGTGGTTCCTGAACCGATCGAGCCCGGTGCCCGATGACGATCGGACTGACCATGCGTTTTCGGACCGCCTTTAAAATGATGGCGTTTCATTCCACCGGCAAAACCTTTCCCCTTTGAAATACCGATGACGTCGACCACATCACCCGCTTTAAACATATCGATATCCACCTTCATCCCTTTTTCGACCGCGTCACCCTCTTTTACCTTGAACTCACGGAGGTGCTTAAACCGGCCGACATCCTTCTGATGCCCTTTTTGCGGCGAGTTCAAACGCTTGGAATCCTCGAAACCAAGCTGCACCGCGCTGTAGCCGTCTTTCTCCTGAGTTTTCACCTGCACCACAAAACACGGCCCTGCCTCGATAGCAGTTACCACTACTTCTGCGCCCTCTTTATAGAGCTGGGTCATACCTAATTTTTTTCCAAGTAATCCTGAAACCATCTCTTCTTACAACCTGATATCTACTTCTACTCCCGAAGGCAATTGCAGCTGTGTAAGCGCATCGATTGTCTTCGTGGTCGGGCCTAAAATGTCAATGACCCGTTTATGCGTGCGAATCTCAAACTGCTCCCTCGAGTCTTTGTCAATGTGAGGCGAACGGATCACACAAAATTTTTCAATCTTCGTGGGCAGCGGAACTGGTCCGGCGACAACCGCCCCGGTACGCTCCGCAGTCTCTACGATTTGCAGCGACGACTGGTCAACCAACCTGTGATCGTAACCGCTTACTTTTATCCGTATTTTTTGCTTCGGCATATTATCGTCCTCGTACTCGACCGGTGATCTGATCTGTCAAATCAACAGGTACTTGCTGATAATGATGAAATTGCAGCGAATAAGTCGCCCGCCCCTGGCTTTGAGACCGTAACATGGTCGCATAGCCAAAGGTATCTGCAAGAGGTATGAACGAACGTACCACGCAGGTCTCCCCGTGCGTTTCAATACCATCTACATGTCCTCTTCTGGAATTCAAATCGCCGATTATATCACCCAGGAACTGAGCAGGCGTGACCAGTTCCAGTTCCATAACCGGTTCCAGCAGTACGGATGCCGCTTTACGTAACGCTTCCTTCACCGCGATCGATCCTGCCATTTTAAAAGCGATATCCGACGAATCAACTTCATGAACGCTTCCGTCGGTCAATGTGACTTTCACATCGACAACCGGATATCCCGCAATAATGCCGCTATCCAGCGCTTCTTTCACTCCTACTTCAATAGCCGGTATATATTCCTTGGGTATTGCGCCGCCCCTTACCTTGTTCACGAAAAGGAACTTGCTGCCCCTTTCTCCGGGCTCGACTGTCAGCCATACGTGACCGTACTGACCTCTTCCGCCGAACTGGCGTATAAACTTACCCTCGGACTCCACCTGTTTTGTAATGGTCTCTTTATAGGCTACCTGCGGATTCCCGACCCTCACGCTGACATTGAACTCGTGCAGTATGCGATCAATCAGCACTTCAAGATGCAGTTCGCCCATTCCGGATATTATCATCTGACCCGTTTCTTTGTCCCCGTGAATTTTAAACGTCGGGTCCTCTTCCGAGAGCTTGGTCAAAGCTTCACTCAGTTTGTCCTGGTCGGCTTTGCTCTTCGGCTCGACTGCCAGTGAGATCACAGGTTCCGGAAACTTTATCGCTTCCAACAGGACCGGATGAGTGATATCGCAAAGCGTATCTCCGGTAAAGGTATTCTTAAGGCCTACGGTTGCTGCAATACAGCCCGTATCAACCATTTCAACTTCTTCACGCCGGTTCGCATGCATGAGTACTACTCTGCCGATGCGCTCCTTATCCCCTTTACTAGAATTAAATATCTGGGTCCCGGCTTTCACTTTGCCGGAGTAAACCCGAAAATAGACCAGTCTGCCCATGAACGGGTCAGCGACTACCTTAAAAGCCAGCGCTGAAAACGGGGCATCGTCATTTGGTTCTCTGACCGTCTGGTCACCGGTCTTACAATCGATAACTGCCACAGGCGGCACATCAGTCGGTGCAGGCAAATACAATTCAATCGCATCGAGTAGCGGTTGTATACCCTTATTCTTCAATGCGGTCCCGCATAAAATCGGCACGATCCTGTTTGCCAGTGTCAGTCTCCGTATAGCCGCAATAATGTCGCCCGGTAAAATATCTTTCTCGTCCAGATAGAGCAGCATTAGCTGGTCGTCATTTTCTGCGAGCTTCTCGATCATTTTCTGCCGGTAGAGCCTCACCGAATCAGCATCTTCTTCGGAAACGGGCTGTTCAACCGGCGGCACTCCTGCCTGGTCCGCAAAGACCAGCGCCTTCTCATGGATAAGGTCTATCACTCCCTTAAACTGGCTTTCTTTACCAAGCGGAAGCTGAATAGGCAGTGTGTTTGCCTTGAGACGCTCTTCAATCATATCAATAGTGCGTTGGAAGTCCGCACCGATTCTGTCCATTTTATTTATAAAACATATACGGGGCACTTTGTACCGGTCCGCCTGTCTCCAGACTGTCTCCGACTGTGCTTCGACACCGGCCACCGCATCGAGAATAACCACTCCTCCATCAAGTACCCGCAAACTGCGTTCCACTTCAGCAGTAAAGTCGACATGCCCCGGCGTATCGATAATATTGATCCGGTAGTCATGCCACTGACAGGTCGTCGCCGCAGCGGTAATAGTGATACCCCGTTCGCGCTCCTGCTGCATCCAGTCCATTACCGTCGTTCCATCATCGACATCGCCGACTTTATAGGTACGACCGGTATAAAACAGGATCCGCTCGGTAGCAGTCGTTTTACCGGCATCAATATGTGCAATGATTCCAATATTTCTTACTTTATTGAGCGGAAACGTCCTCACCTTAACACTATTCCCCGTCTCAGCGCCTGGCTTCTGCTGATTCTCACGTATTTTAAGCTTTGTTACCATCTGTAATGCGCAAATGCTTTATTTGATTCAGCCATACGGTGCATGTCCTGCCGCTTCTTGATCGTTGCGCCCTCTTCCTGGGCCGCATCGACTATTTCAGCCGCAAGTTTTTCTGCCATAGTTTTTCCGGACCTCTGCCGTGCAAATCCGACAATCCAGCGGATGGCCATTATTTGACCGCGGTCCGCCGTGACTTCCACCGGCACCTGATACGTGGCACCGCCGACACGCCGTGCTTTTACCTGGACTGTGGGAGTGGCATTTCTCAACGCCTGCGTCAGGACTTCCATCGGGTCCTTCTTCATACGGTTTTCGACCACTTTTAAGGCCTCATACATAATCCCTTCGGCTTTAGCCTTTTTGCCATTCAACATTACTTTGTTGATAATCTTGGATAGCACAACGCTCCCGTAAACAGGATCAGGTTGAATATGTCTTTTTAATGGTTTTGTCCGCCTTGGCATTCAGTCTCCCTTATGGACTATGCAGATTTTCCCCGTTTGGCTCCGTATTTACTTCGACCTTGTTGACGGTTCTCTACTCCGGCAGTATCAAGCGTACCGCGTACAATGTGATAACGCACGCCCGGTAAATCTTTCACCCTGCCGCCCCGTATCAATACAACGGAGTGTTCCTGTAAATTATGCCCTTCGCCGGGTACATATGCAGTAACCTCGATCTGGTTGGATAACCGAACGCGTGCGATCTTCCGCAGTGCGGAGTTAGGTTTCTTGGGTGTCATCGTCTTTACCTGAACACACACTCCCCTCTTCTGAGGCGAATTGGTATCCCGTCGCGTCCTGTTCTTCAACGTGTTATACACTACGCCCAGGGCCGGCGCTTTGGTCTTTTTAAGTGCTTTCCGACGACCTTTTCTCACCAACTGGTTAACCGTAGGCATTTTTACCCTTACACTCCCTTTCTTTTTTATCCTTAGTAACAAAAAAGCCACCTAGTTATTTGCCGGATTTTAACCCGGCTTAACTAGCCGGCTTACTTAGGTTTCACAACCTATCTAATGGCTAGTAAACACAAAAAACTACTATATCACAATCTGAATTTGAATGTCAATAGTAAATAATTCTATTCCACACTCGATTGTATAAATCTTTAACCATTCTCATTGAAATTTTCAGACAACCCTTCAATTATACAGGGTTTTTTACGGTTTGTCTTGTTTCTCCCGCACCGGTCTTATCAGGAAATACGAATGGGTATACCCCGTCCCTCCAGGTACTCTTTTACCTCTCTTATGCTGTATTCCCTGTAGTGGAATATGCTGGCTGCAAGCACGGCATCCGCCTTACCGTCCACCAGTGCGTCATAAAGATGTTCGAGGGTTCCGGCTCCACCGCTTGCAATCACCGGGACCGTGACCGATTCGCTGATTGCCCTGGTCAACGCTATATCATATCCTTCTTTATGTCCGTCGGCGTCCCAGCTTGTAAGCAGTACTTCGCCCGCACCCCTGTCGATAGCCTCTTTCGCCCATCCGACTGCGTCTATACCTGTAGGCTTTCTGCCTCCGTGTGTATATACCTCCCATTTGTCTTCCTGCGAGCCTTTTACCCGTCCTGCATCGATCGCAATCACAATACATTGAGAGCCGAAGCGTTTTGCCCCTTCTTCTATTATTGCCGGATTGAACACGGCAGCCGTGTTTATGCTCACTTTATCGGCACCCGCTTCCAGCATTCGGTGCATATCCTGAATACTCCGCAAACCTCCGCCAACGGTTAATGGAATAAAGACCTGCTTCGAAACCCCTTTCACCACATCGACCATGGTAGCACGCTCTTCCGGCGTAGCTCCAATATCGAGGAACACCAGCTCATCGGCACCTTCCTTATAATAGAAAGCAGCCAGCTCGACGGGGTCCCCGGCATCGCGCAACTGGGTAAAACTGGTCCCTTTCACGACACGTCCTGCGGTTACGTCGAGGCAGGGTATAATCCTTTTCGTCAACATCGTCGAACTATGTCCTTTTTCTTACAGGGCTTTTTCCGTCCTTGACATCCCTGTTTATTCTTCAAGCGCCATGTGCAGAAAATTGGAATACATGGTCAGTCCGTACAGGCCGCTCTTTTCAGGATGGAACTGCGTTGCGAACAGATTTCCTTTGATCACCATGCTGCAAAACGAAATCCCGTAGTCCGTCGTACCTGCGACCACCGAAGCATCCTCAGGAGCAGCATAGTAACTGTGAACGAAGTAGAAATTCGTATTATCGGGGATATCATCGAAAATCCTGTGCTTCCGGACCTGCCTGACCTGGTTCCATCCCATATGCGGTATTTTCAGCCCGCCGGGCAATTTCTTCACCCTGCCGGGTATAATATCGATGCATTTATGCCAGCCTCCCTCGTCGGTCCCCGTCATAAGCACCTGCAGTCCCACGCATATGGCAAATAATGGACGGTTATCGCTCACCAGCCGCCTGACCGCGTCGGCCATTCCCATTGTTTCCAGGCTCGCCATAGTATCGCCCGCTGCGCCCACTCCCGGAAAAATCACCGCATCGGCCTTTAATACGTCGGACGGCCTGTCGGTCACAGCCGGACTATATCCCAAAGAGATGACCGCATTGACCACGCTGCCTAAATTTCCCGCGCCATAGTTGATAACTGCAATTATTTTGCTCATATATTATTGTTGGTAAAATCCTGCCCTTTTAATCGTATCCTCTTCCCCCGCGAATTCCGTTACGGTATAGTGCCGCCGGACCGACTACATATTACTCGTAGTGGCAGGTAAAAGTAAAACAGTATAGTATTAAGAACATAGACATTCGTTAATTTGAAAGCCGGTAAATCCGAACGTTATAATTGACGGTCTGGAAAGGTATATATGTTACAAAGACTGAACGACCTCCTCTATCAGGTATCGAAGCCGGGTCGCTATACCGGCGGTGAATGGAACAGCATACGTAAAGACTGGAACGCCACTCCGGTAAAAATTGTGCTTTCCTATCCCGATACATATGAAATAGGTATGTCAAATATGGCATTGCCTATATTATATAAAATATGTAACGACCTGCCCGACGTCCTTGCCGAAAGGGTATTTGCGCCCTGGACCGACATGGAAGACCTGCTCCGCAGGAATAACATTCCGCTGTTCAGCCTCGAGAGCAGAAAGCCACTGGGCGAGTTCGATATCATCGGCTTCTCTCTGGGCTATGAGCTGACCTATACTACCATGTTGAACATGCTCGATCTTGCCGGTATACCGCTGTTCAGGCAGCAGCGGAACGAAAGTCATCCCCTTGTGATCGCAGGAGGAAGTTGTGCTCTCAATCCCGAACCGGTAAGCGACTTCATCGACCTTTTTATAATCGGAGATGCCGAAGTAACGCTTGCCCCGTTTATCGATATCTATCGCAAGCATAAAGAAAACAGGCAGGACCTGCTCCGCCATGCAGCCGGGCTTCCCGGGGTCTATGTGCCTGCCTTCTATACGCCGCATTACAATGAAGACGGCACATTCGCCGGTATCACTCCCTGCGGACCGGAAGCCGCGTTGCCGGTCAAAAGGCAGTTCGTCACCAGTCTGCCGCATCCTGTCACGAACCCTGTAGTCCCCTTTATCGAAGTGATACACGACCGCGGTGCCATCGAGGTCCAGCGGGGCTGCACCAGAGGATGCCGCTTTTGCCAGGCAGGCATCATCTACCGTCCTGTCAGAAGGATCTCCAGTCAGGAAATACTCGACAGCACCGGGGAAATAATCGACGGCTGCGGTTACAATGAGGTATCCCTCGTATCGCTCAGCACGGGTGATTATCCCGAGATCGATATGCTTATCAAGCAAATGGCGCAGAAATATTCTCCTGTCAACCTTTCCATATCGTTGCCAAGTCTACGACTGGACACCTCATCGCTCGCATTAATCGAATCTCTGCCGCAAAGAAAAAAAATCACGCTCACTTTCGCCCCCGAAGCGGGTACCGAAAGGCTCAGGCGGGCGATAAATAAAATTATCCCGGAAGAAGTCATCCTCGATACATTCGGAGCGGCTTTCGAAAAAGGATGGATGAACCTCAAGCTTTATTTCATGATAGGGCTTCCCAGCGAAACGATAGACGACGTGAAAGGCATCGTTGAGCTTGTCAACAAGATCCATCTGACAGGTAAAAAAATAAAAAATAGAGCTCCGGCAATCCGCGTGAGCGTTTCGACGTTCGTTCCCAAAGCGCACACGCCGTGCCAGTGGATTGCGCAGGATACGGAACCGCAGATCGCTTCAAAACAGGAACTGCTCAGGCAGGGATTGAAAAAGACAGGGGCGCACCTTTCATGGCAGGACCCCCGTGTCAGCCTGCTTGAAGCCGTATTTGCACGGGGAGACAGGCGGCTCGGCAATGCAATCTATACAGCGTGGAAGGCCGGCTGTAAATTCGATACATGGAAAGAACATCTCAACTACGAGGCATGGACCGAAGCATTCAGGTCTTCAGGCATTGATCCGGTTTTTTACGCCAATAGAAACCGTTCCCTGTCCGAAACGCTGCCCTGGGGCCACATAGATACCGGAGTCACCATCGATTTTCTGCAAAGAGAGTTCCATCGAATATGGCAGGAAGAAGTAACGGAGGACTGCCGTACCGGGCCGTGCTCCGGTTGCGGGCTGCATCTCCGGCATACAGATTGCCGGAACAGGTCCGGTCCGGCGGCACCTGCGCAATAACTTCGATTATCCGGGGCTTGAGCGTAAAATTTGACTTCTCAGGGCAAAAACACTAATCTGTATCTCTTGAAAATAACGTAATGTGAATAGAGGGACTACAATGGAGCGAATTGAGTTAAAGGCTTCCATACGGGAAATCAAAGGAAAAAAGACCAGTTTGTTGCGCAAAAGCGGCATCACGCCAGCCAACCTTTACGGACACGGCGTCGATTCTTTGCCGCTTCAGATTGATACAAAGGAGCTCAATCTCACACTGGCGCACGCGGGCCAAACCGACCTTATTTCCCTTATAATAGACGGTTCGAAATCGCCTAAAAAAGTGATTGCCCGTGATATACAGAGAAATGCGCTCACCGATGAGCCGATCCACGTCGACTTCTACCAGGTAAAAATGACCGAGAAGTTGAAAGCCGAGGTGCCGCTTGCCTTCTTTGGCGAAGCTCCCGTGCTGAAAAAGAAGAATGTCTCACTCCTTCACCTGATAGACACGCTTCATATTGAAGCGCTGCCCGACGCATTACCTCATAACGTGGAAATTGACCTGTCCGTGCTCGAAGAGACCGACCAGGCAATTCACGTGAGGGATATAGTCATGGGAGAAGGAGTTACCCTCCTGAGCGACCCGGACCAAATGGTAGTTAAGGTAACAGAGACACGACGTGAGATGATACATGAAGAGGCAGAGGAAGGCGCTGAAGAGGCCGGTGCGGAGGCGAAGGCTGAAGGGGCCGGTGCTGAGGGCGAAGCTTCTAAAGAAGAATAAAGCCTCTGTTTTAATTGAAAAGGTAAAAAAGCCTGCGGGACCTGTTTACCCGCAGGCTTTTTAGTCCCCTCTAATCGAGCACTTTATGCATGTGCCACACACCATCGACCCTGCACAGCTCATAAGTGCCTTCTGTCCCGTGAGCGGCGGAGACCCTGACAAAAAGCCGTACCGCTTCTCCCTTCCACCATTTCCCCGGCTCCCGCCACCAGCCGAGGACTCCGTTCACCCGGTAAAGCCGGCGGCGCCAGATAAAAGCGTTCAGCACGGAACTTTTACCGATATGTACTGTAATAGGTTCATCAATAAGCCTGGACACCACACCGCCCTTTGCTTGAGAGGTACCCCATTATAATAGAACACTTGTACTACTGTCAAGCAGTGTAGCCTCTCGGTGTCTCTGGGAATTTCAATCTGTTGAAAAGGGACTTTTGGTGAGAGTCACGCGCTCCGATATCATCGGAGTAACCTCATAATGGAGTATGAACCAGATATAATGGGATCCATAGACCGGGCGCACTTTAGAACATAGTGCTTGTTACTTCGGGTCACTGCGAGGAGCCCCGATATGTCGGGTAAATCGGGGCGACGCGGCAGTCTCATGGAATTCAAGCAGAGATTACTTCGCCTCCCGACGAAGTCGGGATGGTCTCGTAATGACGTTTTTTATGGGAGTCACACGCTCCGTGTGAACCCACTCCTTGGGTATAAACCGGGTACAATGGTAACAAATAGACCGGGCACACAGGTTACAAACCGGCACGGCACTAACAATCACAGAGGCGGGCGAGGCTGCCGGTATGATGAAGTACTTCCCGTTCGGAGAGTCTCGAAATAGTCAGGGTGACGTAGCTACGGACAGGCTCTTCACCGGCCAGCGCCTCGATGATACCGGGCTCTACT
>CAZAIO010000008.1:14705-43209 GCA_964485235.1 uncultured Dehalococcoidales bacterium | reverse complement strand
AAACCGTCTCTAGCTGTGGATTCAACTGCCATATTTGTGGCGATTCCTGTAAGGACTATATTTGTAATACCTTTATTACGAAGGATCAGATCAAGCTCAGTGTAACAAAAACCACTCGTGGAATAATTGTCCATAACGATGTCGCTTTCCACAGGTTTTAACTGGTCAATAATCTCTACTCCTGTTGTACCTTTAAGCATAAATTCATTTTCAATCATCATTTTTGCTAGAGGAATGTTTCTGGTTGCCAGTTCGGGGTAACCCGGCCTGTGAACTCCATTAACATATACGACAAGCATTCCTTTTTCTCTTGTTGCTTTAAGTACTGCCTGAGTATGTTCGATAGTACCGGAAACGCGCAGACGCTCTAACAGTCCTTCGGAATTTCTCCCTTCCGGAGAGGCAATCTCTTTTTGCCAGTGTAACAGGACAAGCGCTGTTTTGGATGGATCAAGATTCAATGCAGTATTCATAATACCTCCTTCGAATGTTTGAAATATTTGAGAGAATATTGCTAATCGATTTTATTTTTCATGAACGTAGTCGGCCGCGTTTTCTCCCGTAATTCGCCCTGAATTAACGGCAAAACCAAATGTAGTTCCGCTGAGCACGGCGTTATACGTATCTATTTCCCAGCCACCTGTATCGATTCCAGCAGCATAGATACCGGGAATTGCATCGAAATCCTTGTTCAGCACCTCGGTCTTTTCATTTATTCTTATACCGCCAATGGTGCCAAGGAATGCCGGTTACTTTGCCTTTGCCATCGACCAGTATTTTCTTTGCCGCTGTTTCACGTAAAATTCTTACACCGAGCTTTTCACTGGTTTTAGTCGGTACGTCTATGAGTTCCATCCCCCTGCCTCTAAGACAATGCCAGGTCCTGACGCGTTGATTGGGATAGTAATACGGCACCCAGTCAAAAAACAGCCCCTGGTCTTCCAGCCATCGGATGGTATCCCCGGATTTATCAACGAATGCACGGACAATCCGGGGATTAATTCTCCAGTGTGCATAGCTCATAGCGATATTGAAAACATCATCTCTTTGTGCATCGATCTTTAAACGTTTTTGTGCAGGACTTTCCGCAGCAAGAAGACCTTCGGCTCTTGCAGAATTACCACCCAGATTGCGGAGTTTTTCAAGTACGATAACATCGGCGCCTTTTTCTGCCGCTGCCACGGCCGCAGCCATACCGGCTCCACCGGCGACGAGAACGACAACCTGAGTTTCGAGTCTAGAAGAGTTTCCGGATTTCATTCTTTCTCCTGTTTTTAAACGCTTATCCGGCAGAAATACTCGGGAGGAACAGGACGATCTGCGGGAAAGCTATGAGTATTGCAATGAAAATGACTTCAACTATAAGAAACGGAACGATCCCTTTGAATATTGTCTGCATTGGTATATCCCGGACAATACCGCTGATGACATACACGTTCATTCCCACCGGTGGAGTGATCATTGCCATTTCCACTACCATCACGATAATGATTCCAAACCATATGGGATCATAGTTAAGCTGGGTAATAAGAGGATAGAAAATCGGGATGGTAAGCAGGATCATTGAAAGTGCATCGATAAAGCAACCGAGTACAAGGTATAACAACATAATAAGTATAATAACTGCAAGAGGAGGGAATCCGAGCCCGCCGATCCAGCCGGCCAGTTCCATGGGAATAGTGGTTACTGCAAGGAACGTATTGAAAACAAATGCACCTATTAAGATAGTGAATATCATGCCTGTAGTCCGGATAGTATCGACCAGGGATTCTTTAAAACCCTGCCAGCTCAGTCTTCTTCTGATGAGCGATAAAACGATAGCGCCAAAAGCTCCTATTGCTCCTGCTTCCGTCGGTGTAAACCAGCCGATGATGAGACCTACTATCACCAGAAGCAGCAGGACTACCATTTCAACCGAATCGGCGATCGCGAGAAGCTTTTCTTTCATGCTTGTCTTTGGTCCGGCGGGTGCCAGTTCAGGATTGAACCGGGCACGCAGGTAGATCATTAAAATAAAAAGACAGGCGAGTGCTATTCCGGGGATAATACCTGCTATAAAGAGTTTGCTGATCGATTGTTGTGTAATGATACCATAGATAATTAATACACCACTGGGTGGAATCAATATTCCAAGTCCGCCGCCGGCGGCGACACATCCTGTAGCAAGGCCGGTATTGTAGTTATACCGTCTCATTTCAGGTATCGCTACCAGGCCCATTGTTACTGCACAGGCAATACTGGAAGCGCTTGCAGCGGCGAAGAAAGCGCAGGCGCCGATAGTCGCCGCAGCAAGACCGCCCCTCATCCGCCCTATCCATACATATACAAGGCGAAAGAGGCTTTTCCCCAGGCCCGCATTGAGACATATGGAAGCCATGAGCAAGAAAAGGGGTAAAACACAATAGTCGTAATTGGTGATAAGGTCATAAGGTGTGGTTGCAAGAATGTGAAGTGCTCCACTGAGCTTGACAAGATATGAAAAACCGGTAAAACCTATGAGGAGCATAGCGAATCCGATGGGCATTCCAAGCGCCATAAGGATGAAGAGAACGCATATCGCGACGATGCCTGTCATTATTGGGGTCATCTCTTCACCCCCCTTCTAATTGCAGCAACGATATTTCTGAGTATTACTATAAACAGGAGAAGGGTGCCGATTGCCCAGATGAATTTAAATGGAGGGGTAGGGGCCCGTAATACCAGTGTCTTTTCAGCGAAGCTTGCTGCGTGAAATGCTTCATTGAACATTGCCCATGAAAGAACACCAACGCCTAGCAGGCTGATGAGAAGTGTTAATGCATCCATAAATCCTCTTACCCTGGGCGGAAAAAGGTTTGCTATTACTTCTACAACTACATTACGGTGTTCCCATTCCGTATATGGTAGCGCCACAGCCGCCAGGACGGCACCGGTAAGACCGGCAATTTCAATGGCGCCCAGAATCGGTGCCTTGAAGAAGATACGTCCCGCAATATTTGCAGTAATGACTATCATCATTGCGAGGACTGCAATAGAGCCGATTACTAATAGTACTCTGGTAAAATATTGAACGAACTTGGATCCATTCATAAGGGTTCCCCTCTCTATATTTTTGGAGGTCTTTTATAGGGATAAACCAGAATAATACCTCTATTGTTATAACTGCCTGAGCCGTATTATACCATATGAATTGCAGATACAGCCCAGGCAGTAATTACTATTGCCAGATTAACACATGTTTAACTATTTGTTTGCGTAGAAAGTGCTGCGTTCCATAGCATAATTCACAAGTTCCGTGCCGGGATATCCTGCAGCATTCATATCTGCTGCCATTTTATCGTACACAGGTTTTACTGCAGCATCCCATCGTGCGTATTCATCGCTGGGGAGGTTTATGAATTCTATACCTTTTTCTTTGCTGAACTGAATGGCTAATGATTCAGAATCTGTCCATGTCTTTATAATATCCTGTCGTGCCCAATCAATAGTGCTATCTAAGGCTTGTTGCAATTCCGGTGACAGGTTGTTCCATGAGTCCATATTCATTATAAGGAATGTGATAGAGGATCCCATAGCATAGTATGTTGCATATTTGAATTTTTCAGCAATTTGGAAATCTAACATACTTCCGATTGTCGTTGCACCGCCGTCTGTCGTTCCTTTGTCCAGCGAAGTAATCCAGTCTGGTGTTGACATTGATACCGGTGTTGCCCCAAGATCTTTTAAGAAATCTGCAAGAATAGCATTAGGTACTCTGAGCTCAAGACCTTTCAGGTCTTCCATTTTACGAACCGGTTTCTCTACCGTGTATATTATTGTAGGATGAGTAGGAACTATATATATTACTTTGAAGTCTTTCCACTGGCTTGCCATGAGATCCGGGAATTTTGCCCATATGTCGTCAAAAATACTGACACCCTCAGGAACAGTAAGACCGCGTACCAGCTGTGTAAGATATTGGCCAACTTCAAATCCCGGGTCAACTTTGTAAATAAAAGAATTTCCAAGATCAGCCACGCCGTCTTTCACACCGACGCGCATATCCGGACCGGCAATTAAGGTACTTGCAGGGTAATGACGGATCGTAAGTAGACCATTACTTGCCTCTTCCACTTTTTTAATCCATCGCTCGAGACTCTCGGTAGGCGGTGCTCCCGGTGGCATCATACTGGCAAGTGAAAGCTCTACAGGTTTCTGTTCCGGTTTTGCAGGTTCTGAAGGAGTGGAGGGTGTGGTAGGAGTAGTTGGTGTAGTTGGTGCTTCTTTTGCACAGGCAACACTGAGGATCGGAAGTGCAAGGAGTATTACAGCAACTAACAGCATACATAGTTTAAACTTTTTCAATTGATACCTCCTTTTCGGTGAAAAATTAATGTGCTTTACAGGATTTCGAACCTTTACAGCATATAATTTTACCTCCCTAATAAATAATATTACCCTGTATTATTTTTATAAGAAGTGGAAAGTAGTAGTATAAAACATAAAATAATTTATAATTTTATTAACCGTTTACACATTGTTTATTATATATTAATATTAATATCAAATCCAAATATATACTTGTAAAATTAATATAAAATAATATTTATCTATTTATTGAATTATAAGAATGCCCTGATAATACTCGCGGGTTCCTCTATATTGCTGATTTCAGCACAGTTAATAATATCGTTTTTGTACTTTCTATTTACCGGCTATTTCATTTCTTGATAGTCTTTTCTCTTAAACAATGTCCGATTAAAACGACATTAAGCTGCCATTTTACGGGCAACAAAATATATCTCAACTCCGCCTGTATTTTTCAGGTAAATCGTTAATGATTGTGCGATTTTAACTCACTATGAGACCTGATACAAGAAGCATCCGCTTATATCCTGTAGTACATATAAATCGGTCATTGGTTGGTATACTTTCTATGGTTGGTATTATTTCGAAGCGACGTCTGGAGATTGTTAACGGATTTTCGTTTGTATTTGAGTATGATATACCTTATGAATATTAGCTAAGTATATTATACTTCCCGTAAATGAATATCAGGGGCTATGCAATTTCGATTACATTTTCAAGCGGGCTCGGAAAACGGTCAAGCAGACAGGGGTCGTGTCCGGCTACAAGAAGCTCCGGTGACGTAGTAAGTGACTTTATTTTTTTAAATCCAAGCAGTGCATCGAGCAGGTTTATCGTAACACCTACGGATTCCTCTTCCATGTTCCGGTAAAGATGCATAGCATCACAACAGAGTACTACATCGCCTTTCCGCGTAGATACCACTATTACCTGGTTTCCGGGAGTATGTCCGCCGATTAATACCACACGAATACCGGGAAGGATTTGTGTATCGCCGTCAAGGAAATGGATACGCTTATCATAGGCCAGTTTCATCAGACCGGGCATATCCGGCGCAGGTATATATATCTGACGAAATTGTGAAGCCGGTCCTGCAAAGAATTCAATATCCTTTTTTTGAATATAGAAAGTAGCTCGAGGATATAAATGATATGCAGAGAAATGGTCAAGATGGAGATGGCTCAGGATGACGGTCTGAACTAACTCGTTGTCGACACCAAGCTCTTTTAACTTATTCACAATATAATCCTCACCACCGAAGGATTTCCTGTTTAATAAAAAATTTGCATGTTTATTATTTAAACCTGTATCTACCAGTACAGTCGTGTCTTCACCTTTTATGCACCACAGCGGATAGTAAATAAGCCCAGGTGTACTTTGTTCGAACACATTGGGCAAAAATTCTGCATAATCGACTTCCCTTGCACCTTGAAAAATACCGTAGATTTTATACATTGAGATTAATTCCTCCTATGTTCAGTCTGATGACGTATTATAGTCAAAGACTTATAGTTTTATGAATCCAATAAAAGAAGCTGAGTTTATGCAGTAAACCCTCTTCTCATTTCAGGGTCCTGTCTGAAAATTTCGCCGAAATCGACGCTTCCTTTGGGAAGCACCTCTTCCCAGAACAGGATCCTTTTTATTTTTAATGTGTTGTTTTCATCTACTACAAGCTGATAGAGGGGGAAATAGTGTTTTTCTCCCAGGAGTTTACCGGACTTTGCATCGAGGAGTTTTGCATCAAGAAGGAGTACAACCATCCTGCGTTTTTCGTCTACTATTATATCTTCCGGTTCTATGGACTCTTTTACTGACGGATGCAACGTCATGATATGCAGGAACCGGTCACGTCCTTTTACCGGAGCCAATGCTTCAGCCGTATAAGGGATAAATTCCACATCCGGGGCAAAATATTGATGCATATAATGAACTGTCTCGGGATTTTGCGCGTATGCCACAAAATCTTTACAATAGTCCTGCATGAATTTTACGATCGTTTCATAGGTAATTTCCACAATCGAATTTACCCCTTCAATAAAAGGTGCAATAATTCTGTTTACGAAGTATTTTTACTAAACTACGAAATTATCCTGTATATTTTAAGTCTATTTTATCCCCAGTTCAGCCACCTTTTCCGGTAATGGTACTCCTTCTGAATCCCACCCCATTAGAGTATAGTAGTAACTTTTAGCATTTTCCATTTCAGTCCGGTCAAGGGCTTGATCGCTCAGCGGCCCGTCGGTCTTCGGTTGGAAAAAACGTTCGGGCAGTACGTCATCACTTGCAGAAAAACCTTCTCTAATGTTAAATAGTCTTGCTATTGTCAGAACTCTTTCTGCTACTCTAAGCAGGTCCATGGCTCCGGTGTTCCATCCGGTGACTGCTGAAAGTAGCTCAGCCTCTTTATCAACACTATACGGCAGATATGCGCAGATAGTCAGGCAGTCTTCGACAATTGATTTCAATTGCACCAATTTTGAGATGGCTATTTTTTGAGGACCGATATCATTTGGAGGAGGAGGATCGTATATGCCCAGGTGGCCCAGTCCCATTAACATAGGTCCTCCCAGGAATAGTGCATCGATGACGCAGTTGCAATGATCGGCGCCGTGTGGGTTGACCATGAAACCGAGTCCCAGACCGGCGGACAATCTTGGTTCATGCATGGCTGCTTCCAGTCCTTTTACATTCATGGCAAATTCTTCTGTGCCTTTGCCTATCTTGCCGGATACCCGGGCGGTACCTTCGGCAAGCAGGTTGCCGATACCTTCGCGTCTGGCAATGAGGTCGATAACTTTCAGCATCGCTTCACTATTACCGAATTTCAGTTCGATCCCGCCGGTATCTTCATCACTAAGCAGGCCCTTTTCGTAACATTCCATTGCAAAAGAAATTGTTACACCTGTCGATATCGTATCAAGGGAATATGCACCGCAGCGTTCATTTGCTTTTACAATAGCTTTTACATCGTTTATCCCGCAGTTCGATCCCAGTGCTGCTATTGATTCATATTCCGGTCCGCCATAGGCGGCATCTACAGGGTAAGGTGTATCGAAGTGTAATACTTTCTTACAGCGTATACGGCAACCGAAACAACCTTCCATATATCCGTTCATGGTCTCTTTCATCACAGCCCCGTGTATTTTTTCAACATCAGGATATAGACCGTCACGGAAGTTGCGTACGGGAAGATTACTTATTGTTTCTAAAAACATCATATCGGGGCCACCGGTACCGAATTCAGACGCAGGATGTGGAATTGCGGATATTTGTTGTCTTATTTGTTTAATATGTTCACGGTCAGCTACCGCGGGCAGTGTATGACCTCTTACTGCAATAGCTTTAAGTTGCTTTGAGCCCATTACAGCGCCCAGTCCGCCTCTACCAGCGGCATCATGAAGCCCCTCCATTATACAGGCATACCGTACCATGTTTTCCCCGCCGGGACCGATCATTGCTATATGTATGCCTTTATCATCCAGTTCCTCTCTAATCATAGACTCGGTTTCTTTTGTTTCTTTACCCCATAAGTGGCTTGCATCCCTGATACTTGCTTCACCGTCGTGTATCCACAGATAAACAGGTGTTTTTGCTTTGCCCTCAATAATAACAGCGTCGTAGCCCGCCCGCTTAAGTTCAGCGGCCCAGAAACCCCCGACTTCTGATTTGGCAACCCCACCTGTCAGGGGGGACTTGGCACCGATACAATTTCGGCCGCTGCCCGGTAACATCATTCCTGATAGTGGGCCCAGTGCGAAGATAAGTTTATTTTCCGGACCTAACGGATCGATTCCCGGCTTTAGCTCTTTCCAAAGGTAATATAGAATAAACCCGGCGCCTCCTATATATTGACGGCAGAACGAATTATCAATAGTTTCAGTTGTGAGCGTTTCAGTTGAGAGGTTTACTCTCAATATTTTTCCGTTATAACCGCAAAGATTATCCTGTATCATCAAATAATTCCTCCTGTAATATGTATAAATTATGCCGGTTACTATGTAGAATCCGGCTTAAAAAAATTATATTCAGTTTTGATTAATAATCAGGAATATGCCGATTGATATTAAAACTGGTAAATAACAGCCCGCATTCGATGTATAAATGGTCTGCAAGAACGATTCTTATTAGATTAAACTGTGAATTTAAACGCTGGTTCTGCATTAAATGTAATAATTGTTCTAAGGATTAATATATAAGTATTTTATATTTTAACATAAATCCAATAATGAGAAATAAGATGTGTGCATTCGTCATTTCGATATATATTACCGGAAAGTCCAAATCTATATGTGGTTATAAAGGTATTTGGAGAAACATTACTGCCAGAATATCTAGTTTAAATTGTATTCTCCATATTCTGAAAATCAAGCATACTATTTAAATCCCAAGGTCATTACCTCTGACGAGATATAATGTCAATACGCTTGACTCTTACTTTCATATCGATGATTGCAGCAGGATTGGACGATTCATCTTCAGCATCGGCTGCAGTGTTTACAGCTTTCCGTGGTATTGGAACTGGTATTACGATAGGATGTTTTTATCAGAGGGCGATCTAAAATACGGCCATATTATAGATTTTCCCGCGGTCAGGAGAATTACTATTGCTAATTGAGACAACTCCGCCGCAATTATTTTCTAAAACTCGATAGACGTCTATATACGTATTTTTTCATGTTACATAATATAAATCTATGAGTGTAATTGACGCTATAACAGTTATTTTCCGATCATTAATCTTGGTAACCAGAGACTGAGTTCAGGGAAAAGGATCATTATTAAAAGAAAGAGCACCAGCACTCCCATGAAAGGCAGGATTCCCTTTATTAACGCGCCGGTTGGTACATCGAACGTATTCCTTACCAGGAACAGGTTTATTCCCATTGGAGGAGTAATAAGACCCATCTCCATATTTACCACAAAGAGGATACCGAACCATAGAGGATCGAATCCCAAGGAGGTGATTAATGGAATGAAAATCGGTATTGTCAGCATCATAATCGTAATACCTTCAATGAAGCATCCTAAAAAGAGCAGGAGAAACATAATGGCAACTATTACCAGATGGGGAGATAGACCTGAGCTGGTAACAATACTGGTAACATTCTCGGCCAGTGACGAGCTGCCGATTACATATGAAAAGAATTGAGCGCCGACGAAAATGAACATGAGCATAGCATTTATCAATGCTGTTTCAAGCAATGCATTGTATAACTTTTTCCATCTCAAACGATAAAATATAACGGCGATAACGAGCACGGCAAAACAACCGATACCGCCTGCCTCTGTAGGAGTGGCTATCCCGAGATAGATAGATCCGAGAATACACATAAAGACTACGGCAACAGGCCAGACTCTCCATAGGGATGAAAAACGTTCAGACCAGGAGACTGAACCGGCGCTCTGTCCCATTTGCGGATTTCTGACACATATGATCACAGGTACAATAGCGAGCATGAATGCCAGGATAATGCCCGGGATGACTCCTGCGATAAAAAGCCTGCCGAGTGCAACATTCGAAAGAACTGAATAAATGATCATTGTCGCACTTGGAGGAATGAGGGGACCGAGCACACCGCCACAGGTCAATGCTCCCATTGCGAATCCCTTGTTATAACCATATCGCTCAAATTCCGGTGCAGCCACTTTGCCTACTGCAAGTATGGTAGGTCCGCTTGCACCGAGTGCAGCAGCCATCCCTGCCTCTCCCAGAATGCTTGCGCTTACCAGACCACCGGGGATGCGGGACAACCAGTTTCTGGCAGCTTTATAAAGGTCCTCACCAATCGTAGTTTCGGCAATTATACACGCCATCAATACAAATAGGGGAAGAGGTGTCCATGTAAGGTTATAGAGCAAAACAAATGTCGTCCATCCGACTTTTTCAAGACATATCGGGCCGAAGGCTAGTATTCCGACAGATATAGAACTAAAACCTAACGCATATGGAATGGGTATGCCTATAAAAAGCATAACAAGCATGATTGACACACAAAGTGTAGCGGCAGTGGTATAGTCCATAATTCCCCCTTATACTGCTGGGTGCGCAGGATTCAGTAAAATGGTAATTTCTTTACCTGATTTGCTTATCGAACAAATATATGGTCATGTTCTCCTTTATTTATCTACTGATTGAATAGCTGTAAAAAGGTTATTCCGGTTCTGTTTTCGTTCTCCGGAACAGATAAGCAATGCCAAAATAGAGCTTGGCTATCAGTACAAGGAACAGCATGCCGTAACCTATCGGTACAATTATTTTTATGGGGAACAAAGGTACTGCCCATGTAGAAGCGCTCACTTCCCCGATTTTCAATGAGAACATCGCTACATCAAAGCCTTTCCATGTGAACATCCCGCTGACAAAGAGCCCCGCGAGGGGACCGAGGATATAGAGAATGATATGTTCTATGATTTTTGGAACGCGGCTGCTGATAAAATCTACTCTGATGTGCCGGTTATAACGTTCTACACAGGCAACGGCTAATACAAATGACCATAGAAGAAACATGGTGCTGAGTTCATATGAATAAGGCTCCGGGCTATTGAACGCATATCGTCTGAATACGCCGTAGGTTGCAGTGAAGACCATGAGAAGGGTCAATATTCCGCTCAATACTAGGAAAAATCGGCTCAATCGATCGATAATATAATCGGGGTTGTATTTGAAGTTGCGCATCTATCGGATACCCCCTTTCAGAAATAACACACCTGGTAAGGGAATAAGATAACGGTTGACGAGTTGAGAAAAATTCTGTTTATCCTGTACTACTTACGATTACCATAATCCGGTAATGGACAATCATAGTTTTTATAACCGTATACTGTGTTGACTTTATTACAAATATATATCTATATACACGTTACTTTGACAGGGTTTGTACCCCGGATGACTTTGAAACAGCACAATTATATATAACTATTGAAGTCTTATTCAAGGGTAGTGAACGATAATTATCTATATTTTTCGAAGTACTATAATTGTTTGTATTCAAGATACCAGAATGAAAGAGATAGAAGAAAATTACATTCTTCTATCTCTTTCTATATTATTTCTATACGGCTTTTACGATTTTCAAAAGAATTAAATGTAATTTTAACCTAATCTTTATATGGATATTTCTTGTTTGCCTCTGCAGCCAATTGCTTGATCTTCGCACCGAAATCTCCTGCGGCTGCGAGCTGCTCATCTGTATACGGCATTACCAATGGTACCCACTTATCACGTTCCGCTTTGGGAAGAATATATACTTCAATGCCTTTATCTTGAAGCACTTTAATATCTTCTGTGTCGTACTGAATAAAGAGCTCGTTCTGTTCTTTGCATGTGGTTGCTATTTCTTCTGTGAGGGCATCCTGTATGTCTTTGGGCATTTTGTTCCATACATCAAGATTGATTGTATATCCATTCATGCCGCTTGTACCGTAGAATTTGGTGACATAGTCAATAACATCAGTTATCCCTAATTGAATGACTCCATGCAAACCCATTATTCCATCATCGACGACACCTTTCTCAAGTGCGGAGTACAAGTCTGTCCACATAATTATCTGAGAACCGGCACCCAGCTTTTCTGCCAGTACTGCAAGAGGCGGACTGATAGCTCCTACGAGTTTGCCCTTCCAGTCGGCAAGTGTTTTAATTTGTTTGTTGCCAATGAGTTCCATTCCACCCGTAGTGAAAGCCCCCAGTGCCTTCTGGTTCAATTTCTCCTGGAATAGCGGATCGTACATTTCAGTTAATCCACCTGTGATGGACGCAAAGCCTTCTACAGTATCGAATAAAAATGGTAGTTCCATAAGACCCAGCTTCGGGTCGATGCCTGCAAAAATAGGCCATCCAATATCAGCCATTTCTACAGCGCCTGTTCTTACTGCATCCAGATACTCCGGTACTTGTGCCAGTGAATTACCAGGGTATACCTTTAATTCATATTTACCGCCGGCACGTTTATTGAAGCGTTCCGCTATTTTCTCATCTTTTGTAGTGAGGTCGTCTCCGGCGGGTGAAGGAATGACTAGTCTAATTGGAATGGCTTTTTGAGGAGTGGACGGTGAAGTTGGTTCGGACGGTTTTGCCGGTTCGGTTTTACCGGTACAGGAAAATACCGTCCCGAATAGTAATACAAAAATAATAAGAACAGAAAATAGTAAGGATACTTTCTTCATTATTGATCCCCCTTGCCGTGCCCGGGACGGAAGTCCCGAACTGATAAGACTTTATTTGCTGAATTGTGTCATGTTATTCTGAGTTACTACGCATGGGAAAGCTATGCTTGTAATTATCCGGTAACTATTCACCTCCCTTCGTACAATTGTATTTTATAAATTATATTATAGAATAAACAGATATATTGCACAGGTTAGAGAAACTCGGATATCAAGGGTTTTTATTACATATATATATTATTATATAAATAATGAATTTACAATATAGTTTTATGAATCTGTAGCTTTATTTTACTGTCATTTCATATATGTTTTTGATGTATGATTGTCAAAAACATATAAGGAATTTATACCTGATGATAGGGTTTCATCAGGTACGTAGCATATAATTTGCGGTAATGCGTTCAGAAATTGTTGCAGGGCCCAACAGACGTGCAATCAGGTTGTCAATAAAGCAAGGCAGATAACTTCGAAGCTCGTTTAAGTGCTTCAAGAAGAATTTTTATTCGAATACACCTTCAGTAAGAAGGGTAACAAATTCTTCGTCACTCATGCCGAAAAGTTTTGTACAGACGTATTCGGTGTGCTCACCCAGTCGTGGACTGGGCATCAGTGCCTCTGCCGGTGTTTTTGACAATTCCATGCTCGGACCGAGGTGGCTGAATACTCCCATATCAGGATGTTCCATCGGCCAAAAGAGATTACGATGCCTGAGTTGCGGGTCATTGTAAATATCGGCGGCGTTTTCAACGACACCTGCGGGTACACCAGAAGCCTGCATTTTTTGCATTACTTCTTCAGGCCTGAGTTTAATTGTCCAGTCGGTAATGATTTTATCCAGTTCTACTTCATTTTTCTTTCTGTTCTGTAGTGTATTGAAACGGGCGTCTTCGATCAATTCAGCCTTGCCGATTACTTTGCAGAGGCTTTCCCATTGCTCATCATTCATAGCTGCGATAGTACACCAGCGGTCCTCGCCTTTACAGGCGTACACGCTGTGAGGCGCAGCATAAGGGCAGGTATTACCGATTCTCGAAGGTTCCGTTCCGTTCGCGTTGTACTGAAGTAGATAAGGTAAAATAAAGTAAAGCGCGCATTCGAATTGTGAAAGGTCCAGCAATTGACCTTTTCCGGTCTTGTTCCTGTAATCGAGAGCAGCGATAAGCGCAGCGGAAGCGAATCGCGGCGAGATACAGTCTGTATATGCCGAAACGCCCAGAGGCAGCGGTTCTCCATCGGGCCAGCCGATAAAATTGGGGAGACCGGCAACAGCTGCCAGTATCATGCCGAATGCCGGCTGTTTTGCATTGGGGCCGATTGGGCCGAACCCGCTTTGCCTGAGCATAATGATATCCGGTTTGACCTTTTTTAGTTCTTCATAGGTCAGTCCCCATTTTTCCATTGTTCCGGGAGTGAAATTTTCCATTACTACATCTGCCTGGGCTACCATTTTTTTCACTACATCGATTGCTTTGGGGTTGGTCATATCCAGCGCCATACTATACATATTGCTGCTGAAATGATTGAAGTAGCCACTGCGGTTGATTCCCGGTTTGTTATCCTTATACGGTGCGGAAACTCGTCCAACACATGTCCTTTTGTTGGTTTCCAGTCTGACTACTGTAGCTCCATAGTCTGCAAAATATTTCATAGTCAGAGGACCGACTACCGCCCAGCAAAAGGATACGATTTTCAAACCGCTGAATACTTTTTCTTTTTCGTTCATTTCTCACTCCGTACGTCTTCTAGATGATCCCTGCCTCTTTAAGGACGATCAGGTCCTTTCCGGAGAGACCTATACCCTCATAAATTTCTTTATTGTGTTCACCGATCAGAGGGGCTCTGAACCGTGTTTCACAGGACATTTCAGACGATTTTACAAATTCTCTCGGATAAGTAATTGATGTGCCGAGTTCGGGATGGTCTATCGTCGTCCAGAAATTCCTTGCAGCGAGTTGCTTGCTATGAAGAAGGTCGTTCATACTGGACAGGGGGCACATCGATATCTGTCGCTCCGCTGCACCCTGCGAGATTTCTTCTTTTGTGTGAGTAAGGAAAAATACCTGTATAGGTTCTGAAATTTTATCTATCATTTCCTGGGAAGCATTGAAGATATCGAGGTTTTCCCAGTCCATGGAGAGGATGTAATCGTTTGCCATACCTTCGCTGTCCATCCAGTTGGCCAGCTCATGGAAGGTCTTGGCACCCTGTTTGCCGCCTAGCATAAAGAAGAAAACATATCCGTCTTTACATTGCCAGATTTGCCTTTGATAGGACTTGTTAGCCCAGCGAAATAAACCGGCTCTTTTCATTATCACTTGAGAAAGTTCCCATGAGGGTACGGCGTTTGCAAGAAACCATGCGGCGCTATGCTGCATGGATGCATCTACATGCTGGCCCTCTCCTGTTCTTTCCCTGTAGTAATAGGCGAGCAAAGTGCCGACTGCCGCGTCTGCTCCGGCATGAAGGCAGGCTTGCGGTACGCTCATATGGACCGGAGGCTTGTCCTGGTCACCGGTCTGGTAGAGAATTCCCGTCATTCCCATCGTTACCAGGTCTGTAGTTTGAAAGTCTCTGTACGGGCCGCTTTGCCCGAACGGGCTGATCGATGTGAGTATTATTCCTTTCTTGATCGCATCGAGTGCGGAATATCCCAGTCCTATTTCCTCCATATATCCCGGAGGGAACGATTCAATTACGAAATCCGCTGTCTTGATCAGTTTGGTCAGGATATCTTTACCGTCTTTGGTGTCGATATTCAACGTAATTCCGCGTTTATTGGAATTGTATGCAAACCAGTACAGGCTCTTTTCAGGATCGGGGATATCCGACCAGAACGGTCCTGTTTTACGTGCGGGGTCTCCTTGAGGGGGTTCAATCTTTATAACATCAGCCCCCAGGTCGGCGAGGATTTTTCCGCATAGAAAACCGTCCTGATTCGTTAAATCTAATGCACGGCAACCTTTAAGCATATGCTCCTCTCATTACATGAAAGTCAGTCAGGTTTGTGTTAATTTTACTGAAGTGTGGTACAAACCTGTGCTCAATCAACGATTGAGCACAGGAAAATTCTTTCTTTAGATAAGCGCCCGGCATTTATTTTATACCGGAAGGATAAGTAGTGTTATTCATTTCAATTAAATGTACGGACATATATACCCGTAAACGTGTCTGGCGCTGCTCTATTATAGAGCTACGCTTTTCCTTTTGCTTTCAGATCGTTCCAGAGGTCCTGAATAGCACCTTCAAGGTCGGCTTCAGGCGGGTATACCCTGTCGAAACCCATGTCTTTAAACTTCTTCTCATCGATTGACCAATCATGTCTGAATACGCCGAGAATGCCGCCGATGTAGAGAAGCACATCTCCGAGACCGGCTTCAACACATTTTTCTTTAAATCCTTTCAGGTCAAGTTCAGCCATGCCATAGAGTGAAGACATAAGAATAGCATCCGCGTTTGTTTCCTGTGCCGCTTGAATAAATTCTTCAGGTGGCGTGAGAGATCCCAGTGATACCACATTGAATCCGGCATCCTTAAAAGCGCGAGATAGTATTTTGGTACCGATCACATGCACATCACCCCCAACGGTACCGGTAATAATAGTAGGTTTGCGCGTCATTTTTCCTCCTTTTATCTATAGGGTCGGTTATCCGTTAAATTATTAGTCTGCGGGATAGTTACCGATAATCTTTCCTTTACTAAAAGCCCAGAAGTCTTCAACGACTACCTTGTAGTCATTTTTCCTTCCCTCTTTCTTCTCTCGCTCGGCGATTTTTTCTCTGTGGAAATTCTTAATTTCTTCAGAGAAAGGCAGGTTACCGAATTCAAGGATACGACAGGCTCCTCTGGCATCTTTAGTTCCGAGAACCTCGTCTTTCATATGGATGTTGGGGCTGAACGGTGAATCAATAACACCGGCTTCAACAGCTTTTATTGCACCGATAACGACATCACCATTGCCCATTTCAATTACTCTATCGACTATGGCTTTAACTTCTTTTTCAGCCATCTGCTCTTCTATATCAACGCCTTCAATTTCCATCTTGATGTTCTGAGTGCATAGGACATTGAACATCCAGTTCGCCGCTTCGTAGCTGATCTTGTGAGCTTCTTCAGTGGGGATTCCGGCACCTTCGTCAACAGTGCTTACGTAAGAAGCCTGTGTTCCTGCCAGTACAGCCTCAACAGCTGAATAGCACATAAATGCGAATGCTCCGCCTATGGACATCGGAACGGGGTAGAGAGGAGTTTTGTTATTAAACGTACCTGGTATAGCCACATCTGTGAAGCCGAATTTGTCGAGATATTCTCTCATCATCCGTGGTGTCAATCTCCCCGTTGCAACGTCTTGCGCTAAATTACCCATGCAGTGAAGTTGAGGCACGATGCTTTTCACTCCCTGTTCTGCTGCTATTAACGAATCAATAACAATCGTGGCAATATTGACGGTGAGCGGAAAAGTGCCGGATGGGATAAGTCCGTGTATGTCGGTGGTAATGATGACACCGTGGTCTGCATAGTATCCGCAGAGCCTATTCGTATACTGAGTATTTGCGACACAATCTGGAAGTGTAGCTTTTTTCTCGTAGCTGCCGAATTCGAAAAGGCAGCTTTTTCCTGCTCCAGTCATACCGGATGCAAGTGCGATTTCCATTGCCAGTTTTACATGCCCTCTGGGCATAAATGCAGCATCGACACTTTCTATCACCTTCCTGGTATTTTTCACGCCGTGATTCACCACCGGATAACCATTGAGTTTCTGGACACCGGTCTTTTTTTGTTCTGCCAATGCTTCTTCTATCTTGTCAAAACGATAATTACGGCTATAGCTGTCAGTGGTCACCGGAATTGTGCGTACTCCGGCATCATATAAGGTCTTTACCAGATTGATTTCGTCTTCGAGCGTTGCCGCACCAGCCCTTGGCCAGACGCGGGTTCTACCGTCTTCCTTCAGTTTTTCCAGCACCTTCTTAACATTTTTAGTATCCGGCATTTTTTTGTGGTATTCTACCGCTTCTTCCAGGTCTACTTCTTTTCCCGTAGGCCACAGCGCCAGTTCTTTTTTACGCATTTCCATGAATACATCTTCGTCTATGCGCTTTTGTCTAACTTCGGGCTCCATTCATGTCCTCCTTCTCAGGTACGTTTTATATAGTTATGTTACATGATATATTATATCAAGGAAACCTTTTTCATGATAATAATAAACAATACAACAGGTATACTTTAGGGAAAAGTTATATTATCTCTTCTTCTTTTAATTGTCCAATAACATCCCAATCATAACCCAGTAGTTCCATCAGCACTTCTTCCGTATGTTGGCCGAACATCGGTGCACAACTACTCATTTTTGCGGGCGTTTCACTGAACTTAATGGGATATCCTATTAAGTTGACCGGACCCAGACTGGGATGCTCGGCGTCAATGATGTACTCATTTTCCATCACCTGCGGGTCCGATGAAAGTTCTGTGAGACTGCGTACAGGAGAGAAAGCAAGCCCTGCACCTTTTTCTTCCAGAATCTTTACCCATTCTGCCTGTGTTTTGGTGGCGAATACTTTATCCAGTATTTCTCTTATCTCGACATAATTATTTCGCCTGTCTGTTGCTGTGGCAAATTTCGGATCTTTTTCAAGGTGTTCAATTCCAAGTGCCATACAGAAATCATGCCAGAACCTGTCAGACTGGGGTTCTGATAAAATAATCCAGTTTCCGTCACTGCATTCATAGTGGATCGCCATGGGATTTTTTAAAGTAAATCTGGAATTCCTCGGCATAGGCTTGCCTCGTAATAATGCCATGTTTACGTTATATGCTTGAAGGTGAATTCCGGCACCGAGCAGTGATGTTTCAACAAGTTGTCCTGTTCCTTCTCTTTCCCGTTCCACAAGCGCGGCAAGTATGCCGAGCGCCAGCAAGGTCCCTGTTGTCTGGTCAAAGAGTACGCCGCCTATTTGCATCGGGGGGCTGTCAGGGTCTCCAAGTGCGGTCATAATTCCTGATCGTGCCTGTGCAATAGTATCGAAAGCACGTTTGTTGGTATCAGGGCCTTTTAATCCGTACCCGGTTGCCATCGCGTAGACAAGTTTGGGATTGTGCTTTTTCATTATTTCATAATCTATGCCAAGTTTCTTGATCGCGGGTTGGGAAAAATTGGTTAAAAATACATCAGATACTTTTATTAAACGGAAAAGAATGTCCTTCCCCTTTTCGGTTTTCAGATCAAGCGTTATGCTTTTTTTATTCCTGTTTGCTGTCTCGAACTGGATGTTTGTGCCATCCGGCAGTATCATTGAACCGCCAAACGTGGTTGACATTCCGCGGACAGGATCACCCTTTACCCTGTCTTCCACTTTGATTACTTCGGCACCCATATCGCCGAGTATATAACCGGCCGATGGTGCACTGAGATAACCGCCACATTCAATAATACGTATGCCTTTCAGGGGACCACTCATTGTTCTCTCCTTTCCACGTAATTCATATAATTATCGCAACCTGTATTTATGTGAAATAATATTATTTACATATGTGGTGGTATAAATTCCCGGAGCAGATTTATTTCATCTACTGTGGGTTTTTGCACCTCGCATATATCATCGGTGAGCTTTAGCGTCCATCCGCAGTTGTCTTGTATTTGCTTTATTCTCTTTTCCAGACTTGACGGGTTTTTGTCCGGGAAACAGGCTGCGAGATGCAATTCCCCGCTGCCCGCAGGTTTTTTAAACACACCCATAGTCGATATTATTTTTTTTACCCTTTCACCGGAGCCAGTAATATATGATAGAGAATCTTGAAAGCGGTCCTGAGTCTGGTTGATAATAATGATAACTTCGCGGGCATTGACTGAGTCGTTTGCACCGCCGGACCCTACCAGGAATTGACCGTCAGAGGCCAGCGTTGAATTGATATTTCCAAGTTTGTCGACCTGCCCGGCGCCGAGTACACAGAGACATTTGCTGTTTTTTCCGCCGACCAGTACTCCATGAGTCGTGATTGTATCCGTGAGCATTTTGGAACTGCAAATGCTGGAAATACTCTGTGCTGCAATCTCTCCTGCCTGTGGCTCATAGCCGAACTGTCCGTTTCCTGTGATAGGTTCGATTTCATATCCCTGAGCTCTCAACTGGAAATATGCCATTACTCCTGAAATAGCCCGGGAACCGGCTCCCAGCAGAATAACTCTAAGTCCTGACTCAACAATACTCTGCATGATTTCCCTGGCTGCTACGATGATCAGCAATTCTTCCTGGCTGTATTCCGGTTCTGCCCGGGACGTTGAAGTGACCGGCGCATTATCTTTTAATTCATCATTATCGACAATATCGGTCTGCTTGAGAAAAGAGATTTTTTTATTACCAAGCTTATTCAGATAAGCATTTTGTGTCGGACAATCAAGTATCCATTCCTTTATCCAGCTATCGAGTTGTTCTTTTTCGCGAGATGCTTTGTGTAAGCTTACAAGGAAGTCTTTGTCTGTTTCATATGAATCACAATCGCTTATGCCCGGAGTGGCAAGCGAGAAAGGATGAAGTCCAAACGGTACCTCGGAAACCGCACAGACCATATAGCTCGGGATTTTTACCAGGGCTGCATGTTGGCTGATAAAATCGGAAGAGACAATTTTCTCTACAGTAACCAGTACTCCCCGGGTGCTGGCGAGTGAACCCCATAAATCGTCACCATAAGGGATTGCCATAATGGTATTTCCCTGTGAATCAGCCACACATCCATGAACGATCGAAAGGTCAGGATTAAGGGCTTTAACTATACCTATTTTTGTTCCATTTTCGAAAGGATTATCGATTTCCTGAAATGCTGCTTGATTGTCAGTTGCTATTGTGCTTCCCGTAACGGAACGTGTGGGGAGAAAACGTACCCCGAGTGCCCCTGCCATTAATCTCTGTTGCAGTGAGCAAAGCGACCAGTTTTCAAGCTCCATGCTCTTTTCAGCCCAGATCTTTTGCATTATCTTGCTCGGGCGTGACGATGTTGATATATCAATACATGCTGCAAAAATGAGTTTTCTGAGGAGGTTACAATAGAGGAGGTTGAGAGAATGACCGGTTACTGTACTCTGGATTAGTGTAAAGTCCGGTTTCTTTCCATAGTATTGCCTTATAATTTCGCATGTTGCGGCACCGGGCCCACCTATACCACCTGCAAGGTGTAAAGTCATTCCGGGTTTAACATAGCGTTCAACTGCATTTTTAAGAGGTAAAACCTTGCTTTTCAGTCCCGACTGATGGACTTTACTTGAACCGTCGTGATATTGCATTATACCGTTTCCAATGCAGGATTATCCTCGAATTATAATAGGTTATTTCTTTATTATAAAATTATACTATCTAATTGATAAACTATTCAAAATCGCTAATAACGTCCTTAGTATAACCCAGAATGACATTACTTGTATAGAAGGGAAGAACTAAATCCTTCAACCAAACGGGACATTTCCATCTTTTAAGAAGGAATAGCGTTCCGGAGTATTATATTTTAAATGTTGACAATTTATTAGCGTTATATTTATATTGCATTTATATCAGCCAGGTCAAATCGCAGAAGGGTTTCAATAATATGCCCGAAATGAAATGACTATGATACAATAAATGCAATTTTGCTGCCTCTATGGTCGCCATTGTTTCATTGCATAACCTGCAATTTGTAAATATTATATGCGTTCCCTGGCAAATATAAAGGTAATAAGATGAATGATAGGTGAGCTTATATCGGGTTATCGCAATATCTATCTAAATAGAATTTAAAATAGATCAGGAGGATTTAATATATGAGATTAAAAGAAAGAGTTGCAATTGTTACCGGTGGTGGAAGCGGTATAGGCAAGGCGATTGCCCTGGCCTTTGCATCTGAAGGGGCGGCAGTTATTGTGGCTTCTCGTACGCTTTCACATCTTGAGGAAGTTGCCGGCGAGATCCGGTTAAAAGGCGGAAAAGCAAAAGCAATAGAGGCTGATATCTCTGACGAAGAACAGGTACGGAGTCTTGTGGCGCAAACTCTCTCGGAATATGGAAAAATCGATATACTGGTCAATAATAGTGCTGCACCGGTGGGTGTTGATTATAATGTCGTCGATATGGACTTAAAAGAATGGAACAGGATATTGTCGGTTAATCTGACGGGTACTATGCTTTGTTCAAAGGAAGTACTCAAAGATATGATTCCACGAAAAAGCGGTAACATAATAAATATAAGTAGCTTTGCCGGCGTATCAGGAAGCCCGCAGCGAAGCTCCTATTGTGCCAGTAAATGGGGCGTGATCGGTCTTACCGAGACGCTGGCAATCGAGGTAGGCGAATATAATATCCGCGTTAACAGCATATGTCCGGCAGCAACCGATAGCGAACGTTTTCAGAATGCGGTAAAGCTACGTGCGGCTTCACTTGGTATGACTTATGAAGAAATGATGGGGAAAATGCTTGCACAGTATTCTTTAAAAAGAATTGCGAATGCATCGGAAATAGCTACTGTTGCAGTCTGTCTTGCTTCTGATGATTTCAGTGCGGTGACCGGGCAGAATATTATAGTGAGTTGCGGCTTTCATATCCTGAATTCCAGTGAGATTAAATAGTAGTAGTATTAATACAAGAAACCGGCAGTGCGGGAGAATTCATTAGCTGTACCTGCAACCTATTTTATTACAGCTCTGTTTCTCCCATGTAAAAGGAAATATAAAAATATACAAAATGTTGACAGGATTGCCGCTGCCATGTACATTCCCCTGTAATCAAAAAGGGGAATGAATAGTCCGAATATAAATGGACCGATTCCCACTCCGAAATCCATAAAGCTAAAGAAAGTTGCAGTACCCACTGCGATACGGTGTTGCGGAATCAGCTTAATGTAAATGGCCTGGCAGCAGGGCAATATTGCTCCGAGTCCTAACCCGAAAATAGCGCCTGCGAATAAAAGCGAATACCCTTGATGAGCCTGACTAACGCCAACCAGTCCAATCGATAATGCCAGAATTGCCGAGTACATTATTACATTTTCTCCTTTTGAGTCGAATATTTTCCCGATGAATGGTCTTGAACAGAGCGCTGCTACTGCCAGTACCAGAAAGAAGAAACTGGCGGCATCGACCACGTGTATTTGTTCTGAAAATTTGGCAAGGAAAGAAATAATACTTGAATAACAAATATAGGAGGTCATACATATTATTGCAATTGGAATTACCTTTGGTTCAAAGAAATGACTGAGCTTAAATCCTTTCATTTCTGTTAGCTGTTCTTCTGTTAGTTTAATTTCATTGATGGTGGACAGTAGTGCGTTTACAATACCTAGTGCTATAGCAACTGCGGCGACAATGAGAATTATATTAAATCCGCCGTGTTGGTTGAGAACAATACTCAAAAAAGGAGCGATTGCCGTAGCAATAGTGGTGCTGAGTGCAAAATATGCAAGGCCTTCACCTAACCTGTTTTTGGGTATGATATCCGTAACGATTGTTGTTATAACAGTAACAATAATTCCGAACGATGCACCATGAAGAAAACGCACGATGATAAGAAAAAAAATATTATTAACAGCAAAATAGAGCAATGTTATCGTTATGCTGAATATCAGTCCCCAGAAGAGCATCTTTTTTCGACCGATTCGTTCGATCCATCTTCCCAATAAGAGACGTGAAACCATTCCACCGATTACAAAAATGCCTGTCGTAAGGCCGGCTATGCTCGGAGATGCGCCGAACGTATCCATTGAATAACCGGCAATTACGACCATAAGTAAGTAAAAATTGAAGGCAACAAAGAAGTTGATAAGTGTAAGATTAATAAAAGCTCTGGTCCATAATCCTGGCTTGCTTATTGATACCGTTTTCCGATTGTCATTCAGTGATTTTGTCATCTGGTATTACAAGTTCGAAAGATACTGACGTACTTGTTTTCGCTGGGACGGAGGTCTCCATTTAAAATGGAGATACTTGGACTCAATCCCTGCAGTGTTCCACGGGACCTGTATATGATTATAATCCTTTTTCATGGTTGAGTCTCTTATAAAGCCATATTGTAATGCGTTCTAAAATTGAGGCAGGCGAACATAATATCCGGCTTAACAGTATCTGTCCGGCCGCAACTGACGGCGAACGTTTTCAGAACGCTGAAAAGCTACGTGCGGCTTCATTGAGTATAAGATATGAAGAAAAGGGGACAATGCTTGCACAGTATTCTTTAAAAAGGACTGCAAATGTATCCGAAGTAACTTTTGTAGTAGTTTACCATACTTCCTATAATTTCAGTGTGATGACTGCATCCCGGGCAAGGAAAGAACTAAGTTTTAAAGAGCGAAATATTCGATAATATATAGCCCTGCACCCGCAATAAATGCGATAAACCACACTTTCCAGCTCCATCTGTATATTTTCATACCATCCAGAGGGCCAAAAGGTATAAGGTTAAATACCGCGAGCCATGTATTGATACGGGCACCCAAAGAGAAAAGCAGGTGCGGATAGATGAAATTGAGCAGCAGAAATACGACCGCCAGGATAAAATTCATCGCAGGACCGGTAAGAGAGATTATGCCCATTTTCTGGCTGGTGGTCATGGCGGTATTGTAGCCGTTCGCTCTGGGATATATGTTCACTGCTCCGGGAGCGGCGAAGATAAATCCCAGGAGAGAGCCCGCGAATGCGATAAGCAGACCTATCCGCCACATTTTATATTCCGCGAAAAAGCCGTATTTCCTTGCCACATAACGGTGTCCTATTTCATGAAGCACAAAACCTAGCGAGACTGCGATAAGCGATATAAGGATAAAAATACCGAGTATTTGCAGATTTCGAAATGCGCGAAAACCTCCGGCGAACGCGATGCCGAACGATATGGCAAGCACGACTGCTGAAATTGATAGGTCTTTAAACTCTTGAGAGCGCATTATACTTGAAAATGTATTGTAACGTGTATTCAAGTCTATGACAATATTTGATACATTTTAATTGCAACATTCCAATTTGATTCTAAACGTCCTGACGTGATAATGTGTGATATAGACTCGGAAAAAGACCGAAGGTAAAAGTTATAAAACGGGATGCCTATGTGGTGTTAACATCTCCGATATCCGGAAATAATATGTTGAACGACAAGATATACAATGGTTATATGCGAGGAGTAAGTGTTTGGGAATAAAGTTATATAAAAGACCAAGACTTGACAATCCGATTATGGTCGCAAGCTGGCCCGGAATAGGGAGTATAGGACTGATCGTAGTTGAAATGCTCCGCAATATGCTCGATGCAGAAGAGATCGGAGAGATCGAACCATGGGACTTCTTCTATCCACGTAAACTTTTCATAAAGGACGATGTATTGCAGAGACTCGAATTTCCCGGCAGTAAGTTCTATGTAAAGAGGACTGAAAAGAGGGACTTGCTTATTTTTGTGGGGGAAGAACAACCTTCATCGAGTGGAAGAGCATATGCTGAAGGGACAAGGGCATATCAAATGGCGAATCTTGTTATTGATGTGGCACTGGACTTCGGATGCAGCCGGTTATATACCTCAGGAGCTGCGGTTGCTGCGGTCCATCATTCGCAGAAACCAAAGGTATGGGCGGTACCAAATAGTGAGGATTTACTGAAAGAAGTGAAAGTGTTAAAGAATACCGTATTAATGTCCGATATTGACGATAGGAGCGGACAGGGGAACATCGCAGGACTAAACGGGCTACTTCTCGGCGTTGCTCGAAAACGAGGGCTGGATGCAATTTGTGTCATGGGGGAGGTTCCGGTTTATCTTCAGGGACTTTCTCTGTTATATCCGAAGGCATCCCTGTCTGTACTTGAAACGCTGAAAGATGCGCTCGATCTCGATATCGACCTGTCGGAAATATCAAGCCTTGCCGAACGGAGCGAAGATGAAATTGATATGCTTTACCAAAAATTGCCTTCAGAGGTCAGGATACCGCTCGATAAATTGAAAGATTCTGCTTTGCAAAGTACAAAGAACAACGAAAAAATTACAGAAGAAGATAAACAAAAAATTCTCGACGATATTGATACCTTCTTTAAGCGGGAAAAAAGGGAAGATGAAAATTGAGTGAAGAAGGATCGTTTATAATTCACAAGGAACCCGGGTTATCCGGCTGTACACTGATGGTAGGCTGGAATGATGACGGGAGCCGGTTGGGTTGTCAAACTATTGATTTCTTATGCAAAATGTTACGTTGTGAGCCTTTCGGCGAAATTGAACCGGATGATTTTTTTCCTTTAAATGGTATTGTGGTCCAGGACGATGTGGCAAAATTTCCTGAATGTAATTTCTATTTTTGCAAAGAGAAAAAACTTATCCTGTTCAAGAGCAGTCCTCCTCGTTTCGAATGGTATAAATTCCTGAATACGGTGTTAGATGCGGTCCAGAAAGTATGCAGTATCGATGTGCTTTATACTGTTGGAAGCATGGTCTCGTTTGGAGCGCATACGGCAAACAGATCAATTATGGCAACTGTTAATTCTGCACAGGTGAAGGAGCTATTGGCTGATTTCGATATCAATCGTGGTGTAGATTATGAGAGCCCTCCCGGACAACGACCTACTTTGAGCAGTTATCTGATATGGGTAGCAAAAAGACGGGATATTCCCGCCGCAAGTTTGTGGGTACCGGTGCCATTCTATCTATTATCGAGTGAAGACCCTCGCGGCTGTAAAAAGCTCGTTGACTTTCTGAATATAAAATTAAATCTGGATATTGATACTATGATAATGGATAAGAATATATCCGGTCAGGACGAAAAGATACGTACGATAACGCAGGAATTTCCTGAGATAGAGAACTATATCGACAGGTTGGAAAATAATATAGGACTTTCCGATGAGCAAAGCGATAAGCTCGTTGAAATTATGGACAAATATTTGAGCAAGTAACCGGAGTGAAGCTTTTTATTCATGTTACAATTGCAGAGTATCGTGAACCGGATACTTACTTAAGAACTGTAATAGTCGAAAAATTTCCCGTTAATAGTTTTACATATCAACGGTTATGTGTTTTACTAAGGCACGGTTTTTAATAGACCGAATAGTGATAAACCTGTTGCCAATTAATAAATAACTGAGGAGTATATTATGGACTTTAATCTGACAGAAGAACAGCGCCTGCTTCAGAGCACAGTGAGGGATTTTACAAAAAGTGAAGTAGAGCCTGTTGCTGCACAGATAGATTGTGAAGGGCGATTGCCCGATGACATGATAAAGAAACTGGCGGATATCGGACTACTCGGTATGTCCGTACCGGTAAATTACGGTGGGACAGCAGCAGGTATGCTTAGCAGCGTACTTGCTATAGAGCAACTTGCATATTCCGGTACCGGTGCGTGGTGGCTTGCCGCATTTAATAATAGTATCCCAGATAGCATCGCGCAGTTCGGCTCCGAAAAAATAAAGCAGGATATATTAAATCGTTTTTGTACCGGAGAAGCATATGCCAGTATACAGTTTACCGAGGAGGATACCGGTTCGGATGCGGATGCGCTTGCTACCAGGGCTGTGCCTGAAGACGATAACTATATCATAAACGGTATGAAACGTTTAAGCACTTTTGGAGCACGAGACGGATATGCAGTGCTTTATACGAAAGACGAATCAGACTTGTGTACCGCTTTTGTGGTACGGAAAAAAACTCCCGGCTACAGGGTACATAAGGAATGGCAATTGATGGGAGGCGGAGGTATGGAGTCTGTCGATGTATACCTCGAAGATATGAAAGTGCATAAGGACAGCATGCTTGGAGAAAAAGGTCAGGGTTTTAAAATACTATTGTACTGGATTGCAATTGAGAAGATAATGCAGTGCGGCGCGAATGTAGGGATAGCTCAGGCTGCTCTTGATGAAGCGGTCAATTATGCCAATTCTAGAATGAGTAGAGGAAAGCCTATATCCGGTTTGCAAGGTATACGATGGATATTTGCCGATATGAAATGTAAGTTGGAAGCCGCTAGATGGCTTACCTACAGAGCAGCATTCTTGTTCGATCAAAAGGAGAAAACCTGGCAGAATGAAGCGGCCGCGGCGAAACTGTTTGTTGTTCCTGCTACTATGGAGATCGTAGAAAAGGCAAGGCAGATTTTCGGTGCTTATGGATATATAAAAGATTTTAAAATTGAAAGGTTATCACGTGCGGTTGCAGGTGCTGCGAGTATAGCTACTTCTCTTGAGATAAACAAATCGATAGTCGGTGGCTGGGTTGTTCGATAGCATGATCTTTAAATAGGTAGCGTTATAGAAAATATGCACGCGTATTCTATGAACTATGAAATTTTTTATTATAATAGATTACACGTATAAGTGTGCTGACGATAGATACTCTACTAAATAAAAAGCAAAATCGAAGATAAGGAAGAAGTCATGAGTAAATTTATAAAAGAATTGAACAAAAGTTATCATTCTGCGATGCCGGCAATAGGGTTCCGGAAAGAGATAGATCCGTCGAAGAAAGCTCCGGTACTGCTTATGGCTGATTTGACCGATAAGAATGTAAAAGAAATAAAGGCGATAGTTGGAGCCGGAGTTGACGCGGTTATAGTGCGAAGCGATAACTTTAACAAAAGCGTTGCAGAAAAGATTTTAAAAAATATAGGGGAAGTTCCAATGGGGCTGCTGGTGGACAATGAACAAAATGAAAACATCAAAGCAATTTCGGATATCAATTTTGATTTTATAATTTGCAATGTGAAAACGCCTGTATCATTTGTTGGGGAAGGTGATTCCGATAAAATTCTCAGAGTGGAACCCTGGCTGGCTCCCGGTGTGCTAAGGGCTATTAACGATCTCAGTATATCGTTTGATGGTATTTTTGTTGATGGTGACAATATGCCCATAAATATTGAACGATTACTTGTCTGTCACTATATATCAGGTATGCTGCGCAAGCCGCTTTTATCCGCGGTAAATGTTCCGCTTGCCCAGGCTGATTTACAGGGGCTTTATGATGCCGGTGTACGTGCAGTCTTGCTTCCAAAAGAGATATCTCCGGAATCTATAAAAGAACTTAAAGAACATG
>CAZAIO010000008.1:0-14605 GCA_964485235.1 uncultured Dehalococcoidales bacterium | reverse complement strand
GTCTTGCTTCCAAAAGAGATATCTCCGGAATCTATAAAAGAACTTAAAGAACATGTCGGCATTCTGCCTGTGAGTTCACGAAAGAAGGGCCATGAAAACGTCATGCTCCCGGGTATAAAAAATGAACCGGAAACAGATATAGACGAAGAGGATGAAGACGATTGATTTCCGGACTTATCCCGCAAAAGCATGTGGAACAAACGAACCGGTTATTATCTGAATAGTGTAAATTTGAGCAGCTAAAGCTATAGAGACAGCGGTCCCTGCATCGCCTGGAAATATTTGCCTTCAGTTTTTATCGAGGGCGCGATAACCATCCTGGCTTTATGCATATCTTTAATGGTCAGTGCGCCGCAAACTCCCATACATGTCCGGAGTGCACCGACAAGGTTTTCGCTTCCATCTGTCATGGATGTCGGACCGAAAAGCAATTGTTGGAGAGTTGTATTGACTCCTGTTTTCACACGTGTGCCTCTTGGTAATTCAGCATGCGGATGAGCCATACCCCAGTGGTACCCTTTGCCCGGTGCTTCCTTGGTCCTGGTAAGTGGTGAACCTATCATCACGGCATCGGCACCGGCAACAAAACTCTTACACAGATCACTTCCGATTCTGATTCCACCATCGGTTATAATCGGAACGTATTTCCCTGTCTCTTCGAAGAAGGTGTCACGCGCGGCTGCGCAATCGATCGTTGCGGTTATTTGAGGGACCCCGACTCCAAGCACTTCTCGCGTAGTGCAGGCAGCTCCGGGACCAACCCCGACTAATACGCCGTCGATTCCTGTTTTCATCAATTCCAGGCATGCTGTATAGGTAACACAGTTTCCCACGATAATAGGTAATTTTATAGATTTAACGAGCTCGGAAAAGACGAGGCCGTGATAGCTTTTTGAAAGATGGCGGGCAGTGGTAACTGTAGACTGGACGACCAGAATATCAGCACCGGCTTCCTGAGCAACCGGCGCGAACTTCTTTGTTGTGGCAGGTATAAAAGATACTGCGCATACTGCTCCGGCATCTTTAATCGTTTTAATCCGCTCACCGATAAGGTTTTCTTTAATAGGACTGGAATAGATTTTTTGAATAAGCGCGGTAACGTCGTGGTTGGGCGCATGGACTATATCATCAAGTATCTCTTCGGAATTCTCATATCTCGATTGTACTCCATCGAGATTGAGCACTGCCAGTCCGCCGAGTTTATTAAATTGAATGGCGATATTTGTATCAACTACTGCATCCATTGCAGACGCTACTATAGGAACAGGGAAAGTAAATTCACCGATGTTCAGGTTGGTATTTGTCTGGTCCGGATTCACAGTGACATCGCCGGGCACAATGGCTACTTCATCAAATCCATATGCGCGTTCAAGTTTTTTTAGCTTAGGTGTGGCCATATTAACCTCTTTAGGTGAGATGATTGGGACAGAATATAACAGAGGTATCTGGTAAAGTCAAGTTAATTGGAGGGCAGGAATACTAGACCGTCATAAGTCAGTAAGTTATAATACTTGCTGTTTAATTGTGTCTGCACTTTATATTATTGCAACGCCCATAGGGAATCTGGAAGACATTTCCCTGAGGGCATTACGTTTGCTGGGACAGGTTAAGTTAATAGCAGCGGAAGATACACGAACTACAAGAAATTTATTAAAGGCCTATAATATTAAGGCTTCGTTAACAAGCTATCACGAGCATAATAAGCAGGAGAAACTCGGCTATATTTTGACCTGTCTTAAAGAAGGAGATGTAGCACTGGTATCCGATGCAGGAATGCCCGGATTGAGTGATACCGGTTATGAGTTGATATCAGCAGCGATAAAAGAGGGTATTCCTGTAGTGCCGGTACCCGGTGCATCGGCTGTGCTTGCCGGGGTGGTAGTCTCGGGATTACCGACTGATCAGTTTGTATATCTTGGCTTTTTGCCGAGAAAAAATCAGGAGAGAAGGCGTTTTTTACAGTCAATAAGCGATGAACCGAGAACGATTGTTTTTTTTGAAGCTCCCCATCGTCTATTACGAACGTTGAAGGATGTGAATGATATTTTGGGTGACCGACAACTGGCAGTATGTCGGGAGCTTACAAAGATTTATGAAGAAATATTCAGAGGTACGGTAAATCAAGCAATTGAGCACTTTGCTGTTCCCCGGGGTGAGTTCACTCTCATCCTGAGTGGGAAAGTGGAACAGAAACCGGTAGTTGACGAGCACGTCATTATGAAACTACGAGAACTGCATACGAAAGGCTATAGTGCAAGAAGGGCTATTACAGAGATATCACAAACAAACGGTATTCCCAGAAATAAACTCTATCAAATGTGGTTGAAGATTGTAAAAGGAGAAGAAAAATAATGCGTCGTGGATGTATTGCGATTGGTGAAACTGAATGCAGTATTTGTAAAAACAATATCGAACACGGTGACCGATATTTACTCATCGAGAATGACGATGATGAAGAATCTAAACAGCGAATTTGTATTAATTGTTGCCTCGATAAAAACTATGCCGCTTATGTTGTAGAAAAAGGCGAGAAAGTCCTTTCCTTTTTCCCGTCAGATGATTTGTCCGAGTAAGATTGAAGTAAAGAGGAGTAACAATTGACCGAGCGTATTCTAGTTGCTGTTGCATGGCCTTATGCAAATGGCTCTATTCATATGGGACATATAGCCGGTTGCTATCTACCGGCAGATATTTTTGCACGTTACCACCGCATCATAGGTAATCGGGTGCTTATGGTTTCGGGAAGCGATCAACATGGTGCTCCTATCACTTTACGCGCCGAACAGGAAAACCGGTCTCCCGCAGATATTGCAGGGCAATATCACGAGGAGTTTCTTGATTGCTGGCAAAAGCTTGGTATATCTTTTGATCTGTTTACAAGCACCGGTACAGCAAATCATGCTGAAGTGGTGCATGATTTCTTTCTCACGTTGCTTGACAAAGGTTTTATCTATAAAGACAGTATGTCCCAGGCATATTGTCCGAGCTGCCAGCGCTATTTGCCCGATCGCTATGTCGAAGGTACCTGCCCCCACTGTGGTTTCACTGGTGCAAGGGGGGATCAATGTGATGAGTGCGGACATACTTTAAATCCCAGCGATCTTATCGATATTAGATGTCGTATTTGTTCGGGGAGTCCGACGTTTAAAATGTCGGAACACTATTTTCTTCGTTTAAGCGCGTTTGAAGACAGACTGAAGGCATGGCTGGACGGCAAGTCGTATTGGCGGCAAAACGTGCTTAATATGACACGGGGATTTCTTGAAGGAGGGCTGAAGGACAGGGCTATTACCCGTGACTTGACGTGGGGAGTAAGCGTACCGCAACCCGGGTTTGAGGATAAACGGATCTATGTATGGTTTGAAGCAGTCATCGGCTACCTTTCGGCGAGCCGTGAATGGGCTATATCACAGAAGGATGAAAATGCATGGCGTCCGTTCTGGGATGACAGTGCACAAAGCTTTTATTTTATAGGCAAGGACAATATTCCGTTCCATACTATCATCTGGCCTGCAATGCTTATGGGCTATGAGGGGCTGGCCCTTCCCAGCAATGTACCTGCAAATGAATTCCTGACTATCGAGGGGAAAAAACTCTCTACGAGCCGTAATTGGGCGGTATGGCTTCCGGACTACCTGAAACGTTACGATCCCGACGCTCTGCGTTATATGTTATCGATCAACATGCCGGAGACGGGCGATACAGATTTTTCCTGGCGTGAGTATCTTCGCCGTAATAACGATGAACTGGTGGCTACTTACGGCAATCTGGTACATAGAGTGCTTACATTTACACGACGAAATTTCAATGGAGTTATCCCTGAACCGGGAGAAATCGACAGTCAGACCGGAGAGCTTGTTGCCAGGATCGGGACTACTTTCGATAGTGTAAGCAAATTCCTGACAGAATGTCGTTTTAAAGAAGGCATTAAAGCTGCAATGACGCTGGCACAGGATGCGAACCGGTACCTGGATGATAAAGCTCCATGGAAAGCGATTAAGCAGGATAGAGACAGTGCTGCACTTGGAATCTACGGGGCTTTGTCGGTAATATCGGGACTGAAAACGCTTTTTTATCCGTATATGCCTTTTACTTCGCAAAAACTTCATTCGCTCCTTGGCTTTGACGGGAAGCTTGAAGAAGATGGATGGCGTTTTACTCCTCCGGTAATCGGGTGTACTCTGCCGGAGCCGCAACCGCTGTTCGCTAAACTGGATGAGAGCATAATAGAAGAAGAAATGAACAGAATGGGAACTAAAGATGGATCTCAATGAAATCTATAAACCGATAGACGATGGTCTTGAAATAGTAGAGGAGAGCCTGCATTCTGAAACCAGTGTAAATGCACCTCTCCTTTCACAGTTACTGAAATATATGCTGTATAGCGGTGGGAAACGCATCAGGCCGGCGCTGACCCTGCTCGCCGGAAAGTTTTTCAATTATGATATTGAAAAACTCAAGTTGATGGCCACCGGCGTCGAGTTGCTTCATAATGCTACCCTTGTTCATGATGATATCGTGGATAATGCAGAACTTCGTCGTGGTAAGCCATCTATTGTAAGCGCCTGGGGCAAGGGCAGTGCACTTTTACTGGGTGACTATCTTTTTGCACGCGCCGGTGTTCTGGTTGCCAGTACAGGTAATATCAGGGTAACCAAATTGTTTTCACAGACATTGATGACGATATCCGGCGGCGAATTGGAACAGGTCGATATCGATTACAATATCAAAAGTGCCCGGGAAAACTACTATAAGTGGATCAGAGCCAAAACAGCGCGGCTGTTTTCTACATCAGTTGAAACCGGTGCGATATTGTGCGGTGCCCCTGAAGAATTTGTGGAATCATTCAACAAATATGGTTATTATTTTGGTATGGCTTTTCAGATTGTCGACGACATTCTGGATTTTATCGGGAAAGAGTCCGAACTCGGAAAACCTGTCGGGTCTGATTTACTTGAAGGTGCGGTCACCCTGCCTTCTATATTGTATGCTGAAACTCATCTTGACGATGTCATGATAAAAGAAGTAATCGAAACTCACACACCGGAACTTGTGGCTGAGATTGTTGGAAAGATTAAAAGATCTCCGGTAATCGAAGAATCATTTGAAATCGCCAGGGGATTTTGTGAAGATGCATGCCGGGCTATCGACAATTTACCTTCGAATGAATGCCACCAATCGCTTGTAGATCTGGCTCACTATATAATCGACCGGAATAAATAGCAGGGGTTATACTCTAATCATTGTATTTATTCAGGCTCGTACAGGTCTTTCTCGATTGTGATATGTCCCTCTTTAATCCTGTCTACCGCATACTGGCAAGCTTGAAAAGCTTCCTGTCTATGCGGCGCTGCAACGACTATTACCAGTCCGATTTCACCTACTTTCAGTTTACCGGTACGACGGCTGATAACAATGTCCTTAAGTCCCCATTTTTGATTGATTTCGGACGCTATATCACGAAGTTTTGCTTCTGCATCTTTTCCGCTCGGTTCGATTAGCAGATGAGTAACCTTTTCCCCTGTTTGTGACGTATTGCGTACGGTGCCTATGAAGGAGATATAAGCACCCGCACTGTCTTTCTTCAAGCTGTCTATTATTTGGCCGGGGGAAATCGGTGATGTTGTCAGATTAATCATACATACGCTACAAAAGAAATATTGTTATGAAGCGGGAGCCGCTTCAAAAGACGTTGCCGGAAGAGGTTGATTCATCAACGATTCGAATTCCTCTTCATCGATGGTTTCTACAGAGATAAGCCTCTCGGCAATAAGCTTCAATCGTTCTTTTCCAGCCGTCATTATTTTTCGGGCAACATCATGTGCATGCCGGATAATCTGATTCACTTCATCATCTATCATCAACGCTATCTTTTCGCTGTAATTTCGCTGTTCGTGAATCTCGCGTCCCAGAAATACGAGCTCTTCCCTTTTCCCGAAGGTTCGAGGACCTAATTTCTCGCTCATTCCATATTCGGTGATCATTTTTCGGGCAATCTGTGTTGCTTTTTCAAGGTCGTTCTGGGCTCCGGTACTTACTTCACCGAAGATAATTTCCTCTGCAGTCCGCCCTGCAAGACTGACGGCTAGAATATCCTCAAATTGAGAACGTGTCCAGAGATGGCGGTCTTCAGTAGGGAGAAAACGTGTCCATCCTCCGGCCATTCCACGTGCAACGATGGTGATCTTGTGTACCGGGTCTGCATTCGGGAGCATTTTGGCAGCCAGTGCATGACCTGCCTCATGATACGCAGTGATTTCCTTTTCTTTCTGACTGATGATCCTGCCCTTACGTTCAGGTCCTGCGATGACTCTATCTATGGAGTCCTCGAGTTCTTTTACGGTAATTTCTTTCAGGTCCCGTCTTGCAGCAAGAAGGGCTGATTCGTTGATGAGGTTAGCCAGGTCGGCACCGCTGAATCCCGGTGTTTGTTTGGCTATTACTTCTAGGCTTGTCCCTTTTGCGAACGGTTTTCCTTTGGCGTGAACGGTAAGAATTGCTTTACGCCCGTTGATATCCGGCTGATCGATAACCACATGGCGGTCGAAACGGCCCGGGCGTAATAGTGCCGGATCGAGTATATCAGGTCGATTCGTCGCTGCCAGTACAATTATATTCGTTTGAGTGTCGAACCCGTCCATTTCTACCAGTATCTGGTTTAATGTCTGTTCGCGTTCGTCATGACCGCCGCCGAGCCCCGCGCCTCTATGTCTGCCGACCGCATCGATCTCATCCACAAAGACAATACATGGAGCATTTCTTTTTGCCTGATCGAAAAGGTCTCTTACTCTCGAAGCGCCTACACCTACGAACATTTCAACGAATTCACTACCGCTGATCGAATAGAAAGGAACCGCAGCTTCACCGGCAACTGCTCTCGCAATTAAGGTCTTTCCGCAACCTGGAGGACCGACAAGTAATACTCCTCTTGGTATGCGTGCACCGAGTGCCAGGAACTTCTGCGGGGACTTTAAAAATTCGACGATCTCCTGCAGTTCACCTTTCGCTTCGTCTACTCCTGCTACATCATCGAATGTTACAGACGGTCTGTTTTCAGCGGCAAGTTTTGCCCTGCTTCGACCGAAGTTGAATGCCTGGGTATTTGCTCCCCTCGCGGAGCGAAACAGGAAAAAGAGCAGACCTCCGAATAATAGAAGCGGGATAAAGCTGAGCATGATTCCTCCCCAGTCTACACCATTGGCTTTAACATCCAGTTTTATACCGCTATCGCTAAGCTGGATCCCTGCTGCTCCAAGAGCATCCATCAATTCTTTAGTACTGCCAACAAAAGAGGTCTTGCTGATCGGCTTGTCTGCCTTGAGGCCGATCAGAGTACTGCCATCTTGTCGGATAGTATCTATTTCACCCTGCTTTGCCTGACTAACAAAATCATAGAAACTTACTTCTGCGGGTTTGTCAGACAGGTCCAGGAAGCTGAATGCTAGGGCTACTATTGCTACAAGAATGACGAGGTAAAATAGACTACCTTGCCACCATTTTGCTTTCATAAACTCACTTTCCCTGTATTTTTAATTATAGCAAATATAAGTATGTACATGAAATCACATTCTGTCAAGTTTAACAAGCCCGATTACACCCGATTTTATATAATAAAAATAAATATCAGTTATCAACAGACATCATCATCAACACATTGTAATATCTCCATTCCGGTTTTACCCGTACGGTTTCCCTTATTCTCCATATGATAGTCCTTTATATCTATATTTCTTAATACAGGCAGGAAGTAATTTGAACAATCAGTGTTTATCGATAAATATGATATAATGTGAATATAAATAGTATAAATCGGGGGAGTTTATTCTGGAATCAATTGATATCGGTCGTAAGGTTGTTGAGATAGCGTCTGACAAACAGGCCGATGATATCGTTTTATTGGATATGAGAAATATCTGCTCTTTTGCAGATTATTTTGTTATATGCAGCGGTGATAGTGAAAGGCAGATCGAAGCTATACGTGAGGAAATAAGCAAAGTATTAAAGAAAGAAGGCGTTATTCCTCATCATAGTGAAGGTGCTGCCGGGTCGGGTTGGGTACTACTTGACCTGGGAAATGTAATTGTACATATCTTCTCGCCCCAGCAGCGTAGTTATTATAATCTTGACGAACTGTGGAACAAAGCGGTTCCCGTTGTCAGGATCCAGTAATCCATTTTTCGATTGTCATTGAATATTTCAGAATTTCCTCTTTTGAGAAGAAAAGACTTATCTCTTTAACGGCATTTTCTTTCGAGTCCGATCCATGTACCAGGTTATTCTGTATATCCAGTCCGAAATCACCTCTAATTGTTCCGAGAGCAGCCTGTGCTGAATTTGTGTTTCCCATGCATTGCCGCGCTATTTCAACCGCGTTTTTCCCCTCGAACACAATTGCAACGATCGGGCTGGAGGTAATGAAACCAACAAGGTCGTCAAAAAATGGTTTATCCTTATGAACCCCATAGTGCTGTTGTGCAAGCGATTTGTCGACCTGCATCAATTTCATTGCGACTATTTTTAGTCCCCGCCTTTCAAAACGCTCGATGATAGTTCCTGTAAGTCCCCGCTGTACCGCGTCAGGTTTGATCAGTATCAGGGTCTGTTCCATTGTCTTGCTCCTTCAGAATAATGGTGTTTTAATAATTTATATTTAAATTGCTGCTACCGAAAACGACAGTTTATAGGGTATGGTCCATAATTCGTTTTTCATAGTCTTTATAGTATAACCAGGGAGTTAGATTGTATCATATATCTCATTTTGATAGTTAGTATTATGATCACCTGTCTAATAAGTCATTTAACCTTGCGTTTTGTAATGGATGGAGGGCGCAGGTAGAGAGGTTGAAGGCTTGCAGGATTATCACGGTCGTTGTTTTCAAGGCGCATAAATCCGAGTGACGCAAGATAGCCTGCACGGCGAAGACGGGTAGTAGGCCCGGGTATAACTGCAAGTTCTTTCAAACTGTTTTTTATTGTCCCGACAGTTTCGTCCGGTAGTTCGCCGCAGAATAAAGTCCTTTCTTTCGTTTGTTGACATAAAGTGTCAACAGTGGTGATGTGTTCCTGTTTAATGCGGGTCCAGCGAGCGTTCTGTTTGAACAGTGCAGTGGCGATCTCATTGCGGCCGGCACTATGTATCGGGCATATGGGAAGACCTGTGTATGCAAATGGAAATGCTTCGATTTCCAGAGAGCTTATACCCAGTATTGGTATCTGTAACGAAAGTGCAAGCCCTTTTGCTGTGCTGATACCCACGCGAATTCCGTTAAAACTGCCAGGGCCGATCGCTACGAATACGGCGTCTATAGATTCTCCGGCTGTACTGGACTGGCTGAGCAAATGGTTGATATTCGGGAGGAGCTCTTTGCTATGGTTCTGGCCGGACCGCCACATAAGCTCTGCCAGCGTTTCGCCACCGCGGGATAATGCGATGCCGGCAAATTCGGTTGAAGTATCTATTGATAATTCCATATCTCCAAGTCTACATTTATAGATTCTACCAGTTCCCGGTACCTGTCGCCATATGCCTGCAGCGTGATAAGCCGGTCTGAATCGCACTCCGGTTTATATTCAAGAGTAATATGTAGATTATCCTCGGGTAACACCGCAATGCCTTTTTCCGACCATTCGATTACACAGATACCGCTGCCGTATAAATATTCATCCAGCGCGAGGTCGACAATTTCCTGGATTGTATCGAGACGATAGAAATCGACGTGGTAGAGAGGTAGTCGTCCGTGGTATTCGCGCATCAATACAAAAGAGGGGCTGAATGCGTACTCTTTAACCTCAAGTCCCCATGCGATACCCTGTGTGAGGCAAGTCTTTCCGCTTCCGAGATCGCCGGAAAGTAAAAAAACGTCGCCTTTACCGGCGTGTTTACCCAACTCAACGCCCAAACTTTGTGTTTGTTCCGGGCTATGTGAAATAAATTTAAGCGTGATAACGTTTCTTCCGTCACTCATGCTTGAAATGGTCCCATCCATTAAATTCAAAAGTATTTATTTTTCCGTCATTATCCACTATCTCTACCTGTCCCGGTGTCCCTGTGACTATTTCTCCGATAACTGTAACAGGGGAGGACATTCTTTCTTTTACCTGCTCAATGATATGTCCGGGTGCAGTAAATAAAAGCTCATAGTCCTCTCCGCCTGCCAGAATAAATTGCATATATTTTTCTTTCGAAAAACAGGATTTAAGTGAAGGATGGACCGGCACAAGGTCTTTATTGACAACCGCTTTTACTTTACTTGCAGAGCATATATGTGACAGGTCGGCGAGCAAGCCGTCGCTAATATCTATCGCAGTTTTTATACCCAGTCCCCTTAGCTTTTTCCCCTCTGCTACTCTGGGAAGCGGTTGAAGGTGGGCTTTTTTAAATATGGTCTCATCTTCTGGATTCAAGGATTGTCTGTTTTTCATTATCCATCGACCGGCTGCAGAGAGACCTGTGTATCCAGTGAGAGCTATTTTGTCGCTTTCCCGGGCGGTTGAACGCATGAGAGCCGTGCTGTTATCCAATGAACCTATAGCAGTAACGTTAATGACCACTTTTTCTGAAGTCGCTATATTACCGCCAATAATACGGGTACCGAATTTACCGGCTATCCGGAGCATACCACGGTAAGCCTCTAATACCTGGTCAGCATCAGTATGTCCGGGTAGGGAAAGCGAAACGAGTGCAAAAAGCGGCGTACCGCCCATTGCAGCAATGTCGCTTAAATTCACGGCAATGGCTTTGTAACCAATATCCCACCACCCCGTATAAGCAAAATCGAAGTGTGTATCCTGAATAAGCGTGTCTGTGGTGGCGATTTGTACCTGATTTTTACAATGCCATAATGCTGCATCGTCTCCTATACCAGTGATTATATGGCAATTATCCAGGTTGATACTGCCGGTCTTCTCGATCTCTTCCGACAGCATTTTGATTAGTCCGAATTCTCCGATTTCCGAGACTTTCACGGCTGGATTATAGCATAAGTTTTTTCATTTGACCTAAGTGCTTGCAATTGATTATGGCTTCTTAAAACAAGAACCCGGACAGGTAATAATGTCACAGAAAGGTATGAATGCTAGCGTGTCGGTTATGCCAGAAGGCAGGCTGTAAATGCGGGAAGCCAAACAAACGATTAAGCTGGAATATCACTTGATTTTCAACCACCGTTCAGTGCCGGATACACAATTATTAGTTAGTTGCTTACACAGACTCAATATTTACAGTGGTCTTCACTTCTTCTTTTTGCTTGTCCCTGTAGTCGGCATTGATTTCAATTGAGACATTATCTTTATCACTATAGATCGCGTGGATAATGTCTTTATAGCGGTCTTTCAATAAGGTTCTTCGAAGTTTTCTGTTCCTGGTTAATTCAGCTTCATCTGCTTCAAATTCCCGGTCAAGGTTGACAAATTTCCTTATCCTTAAACCTTGTGGCAAATCTTGATTTATGCTATCGATGTCCCTCTTTATCAACTGATAGACCTCAGGTTTTTGAGAAAGCTCAACGAAATTATCATAAGATACTCTGTTATGTCCTGCCCATCTGCCTACATTTTTATAATCAATAACAATGACCGCCGAGGCATATTCATTGTTTGGTCCGGCTACAATCCATGCATCTTTTATATGCGGGTTATACCTCAAGCGACTCTCGAGGAACTGAGGAGCCAATTTTTCGCCGCCTGCAAGTGTAACCACATCTTCTGTCCTGTCCGTAAAAACAAGGTGCCCGTTATCCGCGATAAAACCGCTATCTCCGCTGTAATACCATCCATCTTTCAACACTTTCGCCGTTTTTTCGGGGTCTTTATAGTAGCCGTTAAAAGTGCCGGCTTGCCGGTATACAATCTCTCCATTATCTGTTATTTTTACCTCGACTCCCTGATGAGCCGGGCCTATAGTCTCTATTCTTATATCGTCGTTGCCGGCGCCCGCTACCGGTCCACCTTCTGTTGAGCCGTATAGACTTTTAAGCGGTAAATTCAAAGCATGGTAAAATCTGAAGGCGTTCGGACTTAATATAGCATCAGTTGTATAGCAGATTCTGGCGTTCGTGAGTCCGAGGCTGTCCCTTATAGGTCTGAAAAGGATAAGATGAGTAAAACCATAGAGTATTCTTTGTAAGATGCCCGGTTTTTCTTTGCGGGAACGCATATCCGCTATCTTGTAGCCTACCGGCATAAACGAGCGAAAAACAAATCTTTTCAGGGAATCGGCTTCGTTGTTACGGTTATGTACTGTCGCTGCCTGAGATTCCCATAAACGAGCCCCATAAAATACTATACTTGGTCCTATCTCCCTGGTATCGTCCTGTTGTGTTTCGGGTTCCTCTGCAAAGTTGAGTATACTGGCAGATAAAAGATGGCAGCCGATTCCTGATAACTGCTCGGTCATCCATGCCGGAGGCAGGTAAGGAACGATATTATCACTTTCATACCAGGGATCGAGGTTCAAATAACATTCAGCGCCGGCTTTCATGGTCTTATAAGTGTGAATGGCCCCTTTTGGAGCAGGTCCCGTGGTACCTGATGTATAGATAAGCGCGCAGACATCATCTGCATTTCCGCTTGCTATATTTTGCTCAAAAAGCCCGCGATGTTCAGTATCATACTGCTTTCCTACTTCCAGTACCTGCTGATACCCCATGAGAATTGGATTATCATAGTGGGATAACCCTTTATGGTCCCAGTATATTACTTTTTTCAATAGAGGGAGGTCGTTTTTTATCTCAAGGAATTTGTCGACTTGCTCCTGGTCTTCAACTATGGCAAATGCTGCATCTGAATTCACAGCCAGGTATTTTATTTCCGATGGAGTTAAATCTGAATATACACCGACGGCTACACCATGACCGGCCTGGGCAGCCAGTTCGGCATAATACCATTGGGGAGCGTTATCTCCGATAATAATCACCTTATCTCCCGGTTTGAGTCCAAGGGAAATAAAGCCGAGTGAAAGATACTTTACGTTTGTATAGTAGTCTTTCCATGTGAATGGTTTCCAAATACCTCTTTGTTTATGACGCATGGCAATGTGTTTATCGCCGTATTTCTCAAAGTTATATTTTAATATTTTTGGCCAGGTATCACCCTTTTCTTTATATATTTGCACTGTATTGGTAGTTATTGATACTTCACTCATTCTTAAAATCAGCCACCTTTTCTTATATCAGAATAGCTTTTTCGGAATTTGCAAGTGATAATCCAGAATGAAATTCCTGATTATCACCGTTACCTTACATTAGCAATCAATGTCTGTTATGGTCGAGTTTCCCGCGATTTATTTTTCCTGGCCGAGGTAAGCTTTAATAACTTCCGGATTGCTCTTTATCTCAGAGGGTGTTCCTTCGGCGATCTTGCGTCCGAAGTCCAGTACGATAATTCTGTCTGCGATATCCATAACCACACCCATATCATGTTCGATCAGGACGATACAGTTTACGCCATCTCTGAGAACGGGAGTATGGGGATATGTATCCCCCTGTCCTTCGAATACATCGATTATGAATCTGGCTATATCCTCTTTTTCCTCCAGGTTCATACCTGCCATTGGCTCATCGAGAAGTAATACTTTTGGTTCCATAGCCAGGGCTCTTCCCAGCTCTACTCTTTTTCTCAGTCCGTAAGGAAGAACGCTTACCACCTTTTTTCTGGACGACTCTATTTCAAGGAAATTAATAATTTCCTCTACAGTCCGGCGATGTTCGATCTCCTCCTTGTGAGCCCAACCGAAATAGATTGCATCGGTAATGAAATTCTGTTTCATGAATATATGTCGTGCAGCCATTATATTATCAAGAGTCGTAAGTCCGGTATAAAGTTCGATGTTCTGAAATGTTCTTGCTATGCACATTTCAGCAATTTTATCCGGACGCATCCGTGTGATTCTTTTGTCGTTAAAAAAAATTTCGCCCTGTTGCGGTTTATAAAAACCGTTTATACAATTGAGAACGCAGGTCTTACCGGCGCCGTTAGGTCCAATAATAGCCAGTATCTCGTTCTCCTTAATGTCAATACTTACATCAGTAAGTGCTTTAACCCCACCGAAACTGAGAGAAATGTTCTGTAGCCGTAATATAATATTCTTTTCGTTATTCATAAGTGACCATTTTCAGAATTTATTTTTTCAGTTCAGATAGACATGACTATTTTATTTCCAGAGCTTTTCTGTTATTTCACACTATCTGCTCGAACGTCAGTTCTACTCGATTACCTGAATGAATATAGCTTGATCAGTATCGGAGGATCTAATAATACGGGCAAATTACATATATAATCAAATTAAGTAATAATAATTAATTATTATCGACATGTCAAGATATTTTTAATGATAAATAGCGTATTATCAGACGAAATTGATTGTAAATCGACTATAATTGACGGGAAACTCTGATATATATAATTATAAGTTGTATTATGAATACTAAAATATATTTAAAGTTGTCGTTGAGGTTGTCTTTGTTGCCGATTTTAAGGTAATTACCTGTACCGATAAATAGGTGTAATCTTTATTCCCCACAGGATATTGATTTGAAAAATAATTTACCCGAGATATGTAAACAGCTCTAATGAAATCATAAATGGTGAAAGAATCAATTAAAAGATC
>CAZAIO010000007.1:0-43317 GCA_964485235.1 uncultured Dehalococcoidales bacterium | reverse complement strand
AGGAGGTTGAAGTTATGCACCAAAGGTTAACTTGTCCTGGTTGTGGTACGCAAATTACTGCAGAGCAGCAGTTTTGCGGTATTTGCGGGACAAAGTTGTCCGGTGTGGCGCAAAAACAAGAAGTAATGTGCCCGGGTTGTGGTACACCGATCGCTGCCGGGCAGGGTTTTTGTGGTGTTTGTGGTACAAAGCTGGCTGATATAGAAGCTACTCCTGCTCAGATGCAGACGGCGGCAGATGTTACACAAATGAAGAGTGATGTGCCGCCCGTGGAATTGAAGAATCCCCCACTCATCACGCAGGTACCCCCGGCATCCGCTCAGGAGCGGGCTACAATCAGTGGAGTTGCACCGTCAGCAGCGATACCTCCATCTGCAGTTAATCAAGCACCGGAAATGTACCAAAGTCAACCTATAGAACAAGAAATGGCTTTTGCCAGCAGGAGCGAACCGATGATGAGCAAGACTGAACCATTTCGGCGAAAATATAATATTCTTCGTGTCGCAGCAGTTATTTTCCAGATATTCGGCTGGATAGTCCTTGTAGGTGGCATCCTGGCATCTATTGCAATGGCTGTGTTTGCAGGCATGGGAGGAAGTTTTATCACTTTATTAGGCGGACAAAATCTGGCGGGAATGACAGCGATAGGTATTGCATTAGGTGGGATTGTCTTCTCACTACTGTACGGTTTCGGCTTACTGGCATTTGCCGGAATATGTAATGCTATTGTTGATATAGTGCACCACCTCGAATAATTGATATCCAAGCAACGAAATATATTAACGTAGTGTCTAAATTAGACCGGCGTTTGATTTCGCTCGTAAATTCGCATTTTTAATAATAAATGGTCTATGCTTATATTTATAAAATAATAATATTGACTTTTACTTGTAAGGAGGTTACTTAGTGTCCAGATATTCAATAATGCTTGTGGTTCTGTTAATTGCAGTATCTCAATTATTCGGCTGCACTTCGGATTCTCAACCCTCGGAATCACCGACAACACTGGAAACGCAGGTTGAGAACCCCGATAATAACAGCGGTGAACCACCAATGACTATTGACGTAAATAAAACATATATTGCCACTCTTACAACTGAAAAAGGGGTAATCAAGATCGAACTGTTTGCGAAAGACGCACCGAAAACTGTAAACAACTTTGTCTATCTTGCCCGTAAAGGGTTTTATGATAATACTACTTTTCACAGGGTAATACCGGGTTTTATGGCACAGGGCGGTGATCCTACGGGCACCGGTAGTGGTGGACCGGGGTACAAGTTTGAAGATGAAATCAATGATCATAAACATACAACCGGTGTGATTTCGATGGCGAACAGCGGCCCAAACACGAACGGCAGCCAGTTTTTCATCACGTATGCACCTCAGCCTCACCTCGACGGGAAACATACGGTATTCGGTAAAGTGATCGAAGGAATGGATGTACTAAACCGACTTACTCCCCGTGACCCGACGGAGAGCCCCAATTTTAAAGGTGATACTCTCATCTCGGTAACTATCGAAGAAAAATAAAAAGTACTTTTAAGGAATAGCACGAATGTAATTACCGGGGGCAGCAAACTGCTCCCGGTATTTTTATCAACGGGGCATGTAAAGAGCTTAAATGCATATTTCATTGAGATATTTTTCAGGGGATTTTAAAAGCTATTCAATATCCCAGTCTTTATACCCCTGTGCGATAGATTTCAGATATTCAGGAGACGGTTTACTTTCCTGGGACTGCTCTGTTTTTATATAAGTTATCGCTTCTACCGGATCGCCGTCATCGGTCCATACGGTGATCTTAAGATGGTTATAACTTGCCGGAAATCCTTCAGATCCGTCTAGCTGTCTCAAATTAGTTTCGGAGATATCGTAGACAGCACCCAAGACCTTTTCACCTTTGACCGGTTTAATACTTGCAATACCGCCTTTCCATTGCCTTGACCAACCGGTAAAAATGAGCCTGTAATTAGGCAACATGGCAGAGAACAGTGGTTTACTACCGGGGCATCGGTCTATCATCTGTTTACGGTTGAGATTGGATCCATAAGCAAAATAATACATAGTATGGTACTCCCGTAGATTCGGTTGCTGTCTCTATTTTACTCTTTCACCGCTATTCATGTAAGATGGTACATTATTCTGATAAGCGCGAAATGCTGTTAAAGTGATTGTCCTGAAATTGTCGGACAATTGCAGGTTACAGGCGTAGCCAGCCGAATACATATAATACCTGCACAACCCGGTGCAGGTTACTTAACAAATTATCTTACAGGTGGTATAGTTATCCGAATGCGTTATGCGATTCTTGCCGATATCCATAGTAATTTAAATGCATTTGAAGCAGTGCTTCGCGATCTGGAAGCGCGAGGAGGCTTTGATGTTATATGGTGTCTAGGAGACATCGTCGGTTATGGACCGGACCCGCACGAATGTGTTGAACTATTACAAAAATATGAGCACATATGTGTTGCGGGCAATCATGATTGGGCGGCTGTGAACCGGATCGACGTGTCTCATTTTAATCCAGATGCAGCAGTTGCGAACCGCTGGACCGGTGAAAACATCACCGAAAATGACAAAGAGTATCTGGAATTTCTTCCTCCCAGTTTAAACGAGTCATATTTCACTCTTGTGCACGGCAGCCCGCGCGAACCAATCTGGGAATATATGTTATCTGTGGATGTTGCAAATGACAATTTTAATGTTTTCACCACACCGTATTGTTTAATAGGTCATTCCCATATTCCTTTGTTTTTTGAAAATATAGATGGTACGGTTATTTTGCAAAAATTTCCGGACAATGCGGTTGTTTTACTCGGCGATAACCGTCTTGTTATTAATCCGGGCAGCGTAGGACAACCGCGCGACCATGATCCGCGAGCGAGCTATGCTCTTTACGACAGTGAGAAAGGTGTTATCCATCATTATCGTGTGAACTATGATATCGCAGCAACACAGGAAAAAATGAGGGAAAAGAAATTGCCTGATTTCCTTATTGAAAGGCTGGAGTACGGGTGGTAACCTTGAAACGTTTGAGGTTGCATAGTAATATGTAACCGGGTCGTGCTAGACGGGGAACTAGCGGTGCCCTGTACCCGAGATCCGCTATAGCGGGGTTGAATTCCGAATCGAGGTTCCGTTTTTCGGGACTGCTTTTATCAGGCGGTGTTGAGGGTCGGGTCTTGCGCGGCGAAGAGCTATGAATCCCGTCAGATCCGGAAGGAAGCAGCGGTAAATAGTGTACTTCGGGTGCCGCAAGGCAACCTGGTCTGAGCTTAATGATAAAGGTAAGCCGGGAAGCGGTATCGACATAAGGTGCACGGCCCATATTTATATAAAGAAAAATAGCATACGGTCGCATTCATTGTGAAATACAGGGAGATATAAAACCCCCACGTGCACACAAAGGAAACCGAAGGTACGGTTGAAGTAAAAAAACTGCTTCGACGGGCTGGATTAAAAGCAACCGGGAGGCTTGGTCAGAATTTTCTCGCAGATGAAAAATTTCTTGATATTATACTCGCTGCTGCAGAAATTACTTCAAAAGACACCGTCATTGAGATAGGTCCGGGGCTTGGCGTGCTGACTGTCGAGCTTGTAAAAAAGGCCGGGCAAGTAGTTGCCGTAGAAGTGGATGACGGACTGGTTTCATTTTTAAAGAAAAGGTTCTCTTCCTATAACAACATCACTATCATCCATGAAGATATCCTCAAGACAAGTCTATCGCAACTTATTAACGAACAGATAGAGTATAAAGTAGTTGCCAATCTTCCCTATTATATTACCTCTCCGATTTTGCACTATTTCACGAGGGCTGTTCCGAAACCGTCTCTTATGGTTGTTATGGTGCAGAAAGAGGTCGCTGAAGCGATAGCAGGTACTCCGGGGAAAATGACAGCATTTTCTGTTAGCCTCCGCATATATAGTACACCGTCCATTATTTCTTACGTTCCTTCGGAGAGTTTTTATCCTCAGCCAAAGGTTGATTCGGCTATTTTACGGTTCGAATTTTTCCGGAAACCGGCAATATGTGTTGCTGATATAGATGGATTTATAGATTTTGTACGAAATGGTTTCAGTTCTCCAAGAAAACAGATTCGTAATTCACTGGCACAGGGGCTGAAAATTGATACACATAGTATCGATATATTGCTGGATAAAGCAGAAATCGAGCCAAAGCGTCGACCGGAGACGCTCAGTTTAAAGGAATGGGAGTGTCTCTATGTCATGGCTAATAATTAATGATCAGGCAGGATGCCAATGATTGAAGTTCCGGCACCGGCAAAAATAAACCTCGTCCTCGAAGTACTGAATAAACGTAGTGACGGTTATCATGAGATACGCAGCCTCATACAGACAATAAATTTATATGATGTTATGTATTTCGAGGCCGATCGTGAACTTGAATTTATATGTAATATAAGTGAGCTGCAAATACCGGATAATCTCGTAGTGAAGGCTGCGGAACTGATGAGAACCACATATAATTGTAAACGGGGAGCGAAAATACGGCTCGAAAAAAAAATCCCGACGGGTGCGGGACTGGGAGGTGGGAGCAGCGATGCGGCGATAACGCTTATGGCTCTCAACAAACTATGGAACTTACATGTCAAACGGGAGGAATTATTGCGTCTCGCTGCACAACTCGGTTCTGATGTCTCCTTTTTTCTTTATAGAGGGATGGCGCTTGTAAAAAGCAGGGGCGAACATGTGATACCTTTGCCTTCGACTCCTATTCCGTGGTTTGTAGTGTTATCACCGGCGATTCCAGAAATTCCGGCAAAGACGAAAAAACTTTATACACAGTTGAATGAGCAACATTTTACACAGGGCCAATATACCAGTGAAGTAATGCAGTCATGGTCGGTAGACTACCGGATCGATCCGCGCAAGTTGTTTAATGTGTTTGATTCGGTGGCTTTCGAAGTTTTCCCGGAGCTGGAAAGGTACCAATCGATGTTTAAAGATGCCGGAGCGGATAACATTCATCTGGCCGGATCGGGACCTTCGCTTTTTGCCCCGTTCGAGGATCAGATGAAAGCTGGAGACGTACACCGCCGACTTGAAGCCGGAGGATTGCGTTCGTATGTTGTGTCTGCTATTGCGCCATAGTATTTCGAAGGTAAGTTAAATATAGTCAGGTACGTTATTATATGAAAAAGAAAAAATGGTTAAATACGGTACTATGGGTTGCAGGCATTGTCCTCCTTACCGTTGGCCTTGTATATTTAATGGCGATTATCGAAAATCATTTTAGAGTCTCGATGAGACAATATGCATATTTGGCGTATCTGATCGTTTTCGCAGTTACGTTATTGAGCAGTTGCACTATATTGTTTCCTGCTCCTGGTGTCGCCTTTGTAATGGCGGCAGCTTCAATATGGAACCCGGTAATAGTCGCGTTTGTGGCGGCTATCGGCGGTTCTCTGGGTGAACTGACCGCTTATTATGCAGGTTATCTGGGCAAGAAAATAATAATAGATGAACAAATGGCAGCATATCGCTGGGCGAAGTCATGGATGGACCGCTATGGTATGATGGCGGTCTTTCTATTTGCAATGATCCCCGTGCTGCTTTTCGACCTCGTTGGTATTATTGCCGGAATGCTGCGATTACCGGTATGGAAGTTTTATTTAGCCTGTCTGGCGGGGCGGATACCACGTTCTTTTGTCGAGGCGTATATTGGGGCAGGTCTGATACCGCTAATTTTTCCTACCTGGTTCTTATAGATTCACGGTAAAACGGGAGACGAAAAGGACCTCGTCATCTCTGGTAGGAAGTTTCCCGTTTAATTTTGCCATATGCAGCGCCTTGAATATCGTGGTGAATTGCGGGCCGGGACTAATACCCATCTTTATTAAATCGTTTCCTGTAAGTGACGTCCTGACAAAACGCAGCTTATTAATAAAGAGATTTAAACGTTCTGCGACAATATTTGATTCAGTTACACACAAATTAGCCTGTATAGCCGTAATAGTATAGGTATTAAGCAGAGTATAAATATCTCCCGGTTTCATCTCGGGGTGAGATAATTCTGAAAGCCGTGCTTTAAGTGCGAGAGTATCGATCATAAAACGCTCCGAATTCTTCGGGAAGTTAAAATATACAATGAACTGTTCAAGTTCATCCCGGGATAATTGATAAATTAAAAGGCAAAGGTACAGCCCGGTAATATTGTTCTTGTCTGCTATCTGCCGTGCTTTATTGTATTTCTCGGCAAGCCAACCATTCCCTTTAAATGCATGATGTAATCGGGTTAGTAAACCGAGCTCCGCAGCTCTTTTTAAGACATCTTCCGGTCGCTCTTCTTTAAGAATAAGCTCCAGTTCGTGTCTCAACCGGTCACCGCTTATAGTGTTGAGCATAGATGCGTCGCGATAGATAAGATTTGCTGTTTCATATTCCAGCGTGAATCCCAGTCTCTGTTCATATCGACAAGCACGAAGCATTCTTGTCGCATCATCTACAAAACTCTGTGAATGTAGTATACGGATAAGCCTGTGCTCAATGTCCCTTTTTCCTTCATATAGATCAAGAAGTGCTCCGTAATTGTTCGGTGAAAGATTTACAGCCATGGCATTAATCGAAAAATCTCTTCGAAAAAGGTCGTCTTCTATTGTACCCGGTTGAACAGTGGGAAGGGCTCCAGGCTTTGCGTATGTCTCACGGCGGGCTGTTGCTATATCGATACTGAAATCATTAAAACCTATAGTGGCGGTACCGAACCGTATATGCGAGGTCAATCTTGCAGACATTTTATCTGCTATCTGCCGTGCCAGGCTGATTGCATCTCCTTCGATGACCATGTCTATATCCAGACTCATCCGTTCGAGAAGCAGATCTCGGACGGCGCCTCCTACTAAAAAGAGTTCTTTTCCGGTACCGGCAGCCTGGTCTCCCGCATAGCGGACTATATCCAGTATGCGAGGAGGGAAAATACTGTTTAAGTCAGAGGAAAGATTATAAATTTTCATATTCTCCGGTATCCTACTTTCAGGCTGAAAGAGGGGAAACGGTATAAATACTCTATGCAGAACGCACTTTTAAGTAATAGCTGAATAAATAGTATGAAGAAGTCGAACGGCAGCACGAAAATATTAGTAATCGTCTTCGGTTACCCTTACTCTCGGATATCTTTTTGTCTCTTTCCAGGTTTTAGTATATATTTTCTTGCGGTCGCCGGTAATCTCTTTAAATTTGCCGGAAGCATCAGAAGCTTTATCTTTTATATAGTCTCTCGTCTTTAAACCGGACTGCGGCGCAGATACAAACGCAATACCAAACCCTAGAATAACCCCTGTTACGAAGCCGATTGCAAAGCCTATTTCAGATTCTTTTTTAATCATTTTTAAATCCCTGGTTCTTTTTTATCTTACTTTACTCATCAATAAACAGAACCTTGATATTACTATATTACATAAATAACCGGTTTTTTGGAAGACCTTTAATATGGTTACAAGGAATAAATATAATAAAATCAGGGAAGAATGAAAAGTAGACGAAGTGAATTCAAGCTACCCATGTGACTATTGCCACGATGTTCCAGATTACGATAAGCCCCAATCCTATATTCAACCATTTCAGAAGATGCATCCTGTTCCCCGCAACGAGCCCAACCATCACGAGACAAACGAGGGCTATTTTTGTGACCGCAAGGGAAAGGAGACTTTCCGAAGACGAATAGATGGGATTCATTTCCTGTGCTCCGATAGAGAGGAGAAAGGCTGTGATGCCCAGGTCTGCAACGTTAAGTGAAAGGAAGAGAGAGCTTTGTCTGATATTTGTATTAAATATAGTGATCGCCTGTCTCATACCAGCCCCGGTACTTTAGTACCAGGACTATTGTATCAGGTGGTATATCCTTTATCAAGGGTTTTTATTTGTGTAAGAATAATTCGGGCTACGAGAAATTCCGGACTTGATATCAGTAGAAAAATTTTTACGGGAATTTACATAACATTATCCCCGTCTGTTTAAAAGTTCAGGACTTATTAGTAACAATTCTTTTGCCCAATTCATATGCATCTGTCAGGGCAGTCGGATGTTCTTTAATCTCCGCTCTTTTATCCACTCCTCTGATGAGAAGCTTGTCGGCGAAAGTAACTCCGACAGCATCGAAGAAATATTTCATTGTGAGAATAGAGCCGTCAAACAATTGCTTGCCCCTGGTGGCTCCAACGCCTATAAAGATTCCTTTTCGTTGCGGGCTGCTTATATCTTGCTTTAATACGTGTTTTCTTACCCAGAGCGCCTGACAACGGTCGATGAAAGATTTTAGCTGCCCTGTTATTCCGTAGAAGAACATAGGCGATGCGATAATGATCGCATCGGCATCAAGGAGTTTTGGATATATATTGTCCATATCATCTCTGATAACGCAATTCCCGTCCCGTTCACACCCGTAGTATTCTTTACATGGAGTAATATTCAGTTTATCGATAACGATTTTTTCAATATTTGCGCCCTGACTTTCAGCGCCAGTAAGTGCCTGGTCGAGCAAAAGATCGGTGTTACTTTTCAAACGGGGGCTTCCCATTATTCCAAGTACTTTCAAAAGTCTTCTCCTGTTGTGAAAGTAAGTATAGGTTTTATTGTTTTTGCTGTATTTTACCTTACCCTATTGCATCTCACATACGGGATAGTGAAAGATGTCTGCATCTCTTCGCCTCAAATGATAATAAAAGACTTCGATGTGCTATGAGCTGTTTTTCCCCCGCAGGTAATCTATCATTGGTTGTGTGACCAGCGGCACAAGGTCGCCGATCATATGCGGCATCAGATTGTTTACCACTGACGGCATCAGGTCAGGCATCTGTTCCTGCATATAATCAGGCATTGATATTTGTGCTGCAACTCGCTCCAGCATTACAGGCATTAATTTCGGCATCATCATAGGAAGCAGCAACGGAAAAAGTACCGGGAACATAGGTTTCATAAGGCTGAGTGCGCCCGGAATCTTACCCATAACGCGCATCATACCGCCCATACCGAAAGGCATCGCACTGATGAGTTCGGGCCACATGGTACCCATGAGCCCGGCGAATCCCTGAGGAGTCATTAAGGCGATCATCGCTTCGAAAACAGCCCACTGGCGACGGACTTCAGGGTTCGGGTCGGGAAATTCATACCCCAGTGTCGACGAAGCGAAACGGGCAAGATCGACAACTTCCATGGGAATTTGCTTCTTGTCCGCAGTAACACGAAGCTGGAACTGGCAGCAGGGACAAAGTGCCAGAATTTTCTCAGCGCCCGCTTCTATTGCCTCTTCGATACGTGATTTGCCGATCTCGGCTGCTATAGGAGGGTCCTTAATCAGCGTAAGTACGCTGCCGCAACAATGTGCCCATTCGTGGTGATGTTCCATTTCTACAAAGTTCACACCGGGGATTGCCTTTATAACATCACGCGGTGCATCATAAACATATGAAACCCTGCCTATATGACAGGAGTCGTGCAGTGTTACCGTAGTATTTTGTTTGACGCCGGCAGGGAATGAGAATTTTCCTTCCTTAATTTTTTCGGCGACAATTTCACTGTAATGCTTTGTAGTGATGTTGTAGTCTATGCCAAGTTTCTTCGTCCATGCGGGATATACCTGTCGCCACATCATATCGCAGGCGGGACACGAGGTTACGACTGTATCGATGCCGAACTTCTTCATCGTCTGTATGTTCGACCTCATTGTTTCTTCGAATACATCCCACTTACCGCACACGAGCATGGGTGTTCCACAGCAGTTATCTTCATTGCCCAGATGTATAAAATCGACACCCGCGGCATCGAGCAGTCTCACCGTCGCCATAGCAATATCTATCTCTACATGACTGGCAGTACAGCCGGCGAAGTACGCGGTCGTTGCTTTATGTGTCGGGCCATGCTTTTCCTTGAGTTCTTCGGGAAACCAGTCCGACCGGTTCTTTCGATATGCTGCCCAGATGTCACCTTCCTTACGGACTGCTGCCGCCATCATTTCAAACGGAGGGATCGTCATTCTCTTCTGGTCGTCAATAAGTTGCCCGCGCAGCTTCATCCATGATGGTTCAATGGGGAGCGATGCAGAACAACGCAGATTACACAGTTCGCATGTAGTACAGACCAGTATGGTATCGACCATGAACTGGTCCCATTCTTCGCGTCCTTCCATATACTCTCTGAGCCAGTACCATTTACCTCGAGGACTCTGGCTTTCCCATCCACGTCCGTAGAACTGGTCGCATTCATCGATGCAATAACCACACTGAGAGCACCCATAGGCATACCATGCAACATCGGCGGGAATAGAGCGCACGGGTTTCGTCGGCTTTTCGCCGATTTTTGTAATTACATAGTTGCCGAAAGGACGGATAAGCGGTTCGAAGTAGTTGGCAATCTGGAGCATATTTCCGATAAGCCTGTTTCCGATTACTTTGCCGGGATTGAGGATTCTATTCGGATCGACCTGCTGTTTCCGCGATTTTAAAAGAGCAAGTTTTTCCTTGCCGAGCACTTTATCTGCCTGTTTTGCAAAATAAAGTCCCGTTGAATATGGACGGCCGCCGTATTTCTCGGCGATTTTAAAGATAGTTAAAGAAAGGCCGAACACGAAATTATAAGAAAATTTACGCTGGTCTCCCGGGATGAATCCCAGCACTGTTACTTCAGGGGATCCATTTTTTCCTTTTTTCAGTAGCACAGCTTCTTTCACAACGGGCTGATGTACTGTCTCTTCAATCTCCTCCATGACATCGCCGAGTACGGAAAGGGGTATCGCGAACTCGGATGGGATAAGGCTTGGACCAAGACGCTTGACCTGCATGACTTTGAAGCGGTTTTCCCACTCATCGTCAGCGATACGGTCGTCCAGAATTTCACCCTGACATGCTTTAAGTATTCCAGGCAGTTTTCCTACGACATTCTCACGGTCGCCTGACCGGAATGCGATCGTGGTAATATAAGCTGCAGGAAGGAGCACTCTTTCCCCTACTACATGGCCGAAATGTTCCATCATAGGTGCCTTGTTTTTCAACTCCGCCATTCGCGGGTTGATGAAGGAAATAGACCAGATCGGTATGTTCTCGTCGATCAATGATTGCAGGAATTTCTGCAATGCATGGGGATTGTGGCATCCCACCGCTGCAACCTGTATCTCTTCCAGAGGTTGAACGCGGATTGTCAACTCGCTAATAAGCCCTGTAATTCCTTCCGCTTCCGATATTACATCGAGTTCCGGTCCGCTGAATTCTTTTACAGTACCATCAGGCAGGACGGCACGAGCGTTTATCACATTATCTGCAAAATGACCTGCTTCATATGATCCGAAACCTGTTCCGCCCTGCGCCAGCCATCCTCCTGCGGTTGAACTGGGGTAGCTGCTGGGATAAAGTAACAGAGTTAATCCTTGTTTCTTCAGTTGCTTGTCCAATTTTTCCCAGACAACGCCGGCTTGTATAGTGGCAATTCTTGCTTCAGCGTCGATTTTAACGATTTTATTCATACGATAGAAATCTACCACTATACCGTTTTCCACCGGCAATACGCCTCCGTAACCGGAAGTGGCTTTGCCTCTGGGGGTAAGTGGTAATTTATTGTTGTTTGCCCATTTCACAAGTTCTGCCAGTTCCGTTTCCGTTTGCGGTTGGACTACAGCATCCGGTATGGTATTTCCGATAAGCGGTTTAATGAGTGTGGGTATAGCAGCAATATCATGCCCGTATAGTTTACGTTCTGTAGGATTAAAATTGACACGATTGCCGAATGTTTGCTCCAGATAGCGTTTCTGGACTGCGTTTATCTTACTCATACTTGTCTCTCCTGATCATAGACCGATATTTTTTACTTTAGTCTACCCTGCACTATATATAGTGTTTCATTTATACCGGATAAGGTTGTACGTTCATATAAGTTAACGAATTAAATGGATACTGCATAGAATGAATCGATAAGTGCTTTAGAGAATTGTAACATTTCATAAGAGTGAAAGCATAGCTTTTTTTAAATAAGTCATAGTGAAAAACATCTATTGTTAATAATCGGCTTTATAGAAAATGGTAACATAATAAATTATAGTTGACCAATAGATTGAAAAAGTCCCCGCACTGTTTATCAATGACCTAACTACTAAAAACTGGTCCACATGCAATGTTGGACTAACATTAACTTTGATTTTGACATAAAGTTCCCATACGGGGCAGTTAGCTGAATGAACTAACAGTAAAGTATGGTAATAATTGGAAGGCAGAAGGTTTTACGTACTCTGGCGGACAGATGAACTATGTCTGTTTCAAGTGCCAACTTACTTAATGGCGCCTTTTTAAATAAAAAATAAGACTAAATGCTTGCATAAATAAGTATATTGAGTTACTATTTTAGATAAGTCGGAAGCCGGTCCATCATCGTTGCTGTGTTAATTGCCTATATTTAATCGAGGGTACTGGTGCATGTGCAAAAAATGTTCTTCTGGCAGTGGGAGAGCCGCTGAAGAATGCATTTTTACGAGAGTTAGTTTTCAGGTAATGGAGTATGTCTTCCAACCAGCATTATCATATAAGGTCCGGTCATACCTGCAATATTGTAATGCCGGAGCTCTTGAATGTAGCGCGGCTCGTGTGACGTGAAACCGGTGGCATATATCGATGACTACGTAACGGTCAAGCGATGACTGTTATTGACAACGTAATCGTAACCAATTGAAGTTTTAGAAGGTTTCAGTTTATTATTGTGAGGAGTGCCACAATGATGGAAGAAGTGAATTTATCGCTCATGGACCCTGTCTTACAAAAATACCGTGGCCAGGAAGATGCCCTGATTACAGTACTGCAGGAAATCCAGGAGATTTACGGCTATCTTCCGGAACCCGTTTTACGACACTTGAGCAGTGAGTTCAATATTCCTATGAGCCGGATATATTCTGTAGCCACATTTTATGCTCAGTTCTATTTGAACCGGCGGGGTAAAAATATTATCCGCGTCTGTCGTGGCACGGCCTGTCATGTCCGGGGTGGCAAAACTGTTTTAACAGCCATCGAAAATTATCTGCGGATTAGCGATGGTGAGACTACCCCTGATTACAAACATACTCTGGAAACGGTGGCCTGTCTGGGAGCATGTGCAATGGGACCGGTAATAGTCTCGAATGGAAAATACTTCGGCAAAATGACGCCTAATAAAGTTGAGGCATTACTGAAGACAATTTGATAATATTACGGAGAGATTTTATGGGCAAGATCGTAAAGTCTGAGGAACTGGACAAACTTCGTAACTCATTACTTCAAAAAGAAGACCCGAATGCGGTCCGCATTACGGTATGCGGTGGAACCGGCTGCAGTGCGCTGGGCAGCCAACCGGTAGTAGATGCTTTTGCCGCAGAGCTGGCAAAGGCAGGCTTAAAAGATAAGGTCTTCATCAAAAAGACCGGTTGTCACGGTTTTTGTGAGCGAGGTCCGGTGGTAGTCATTTTACCGAGTGAAATATTCTATCCCCAGGTCACGCCGGAAGACGTACCGGAAATTATTGCAAAAACGGTTATCAAAAATGAAATTGTCGACCGTCTGCTCTATGTCGACCCGAACTCGGGGCGAAAAATTGTATACGACCATGAGGTGCCCTTTTACGCGAAGCAGAAGCGCCTTGTCCTGCGTGACAACGGCAGGCTGGACCCCACTGATATTTATGATTACATACGTCATGATGGCTATCTGGCGTTGAGCAAGGTATTGACCTCGATGACCCCTGAGCAGATCATCGACGAGATAGAGAAATCGGGGCTGAGGGGGCGTGGTGGCGCAGGTTTTCCCACGGGCAGGAAGTGGCGTCTTGCTAGGGCTTCTCGTGGTGACCTGAAGTATGTGGTCTGCAACGGCGACGAAGGCGACCCCGGTGCTTTTATGGACCGGAGCGTCATGGAAGGTAATCCCCATCTGGTTCTGGAAGGGCTGGCGATTGCATCATATGCTATCGGGGCAAGAATAGCGTATATATATGTCCGTGCCGAATACCCTCTGGCAGTGACGAACCTGAGAATGGCCATTGTCAGTGCAGAAGAGATGGGACTGCTGGGTAAAAATATTTTAGGCTCAGGTTTTAATTTAGAGGTAAGGATCAAAGAAGGAGCCGGTGCTTTTGTCTGCGGCGAGGAAACAGCTCTCATGGCATCGATCGAAGGCAGGATCGGCCGTCCGCGCCCGCGCCCACCGTTTCCCGCCCAGTCAGGTCTATGGGGTAGACCAACCAATATCAACAATGTGGAAACCATCGCGACTGTCCCCCATATAATCAATAACGGAAGTAGCTGGTACGCCGGACTTGGAACAGAAACCAGCAAAGGGACCAAGATATTTTCCCTAACAGGCAAGGTAAATAATACGGGACTGGTGGAGGTACCCATGGGATCGTCGTTGGGAGAACTAGTGTTTGATATCGGCGGCGGCATACCCCGGGGACGGAGCTTTAAGGCGGCGCAGACCGGAGGCCCCTCCGGAGGCTGTATACCTGCGAAATACCTGGGACTGCCCATCGATTATGAATCGCTGGCAGCAATCGGTTCGATCGTGGGTTCCGGTGGTCTCGTGGTGATGGATGAGTCTACCTGCATGGTGGATATTGCACGTTTTTTTCTGAGCTTTACCCAGGATGAATCGTGTGGCAAGTGCACTCCCTGTCGGCTGGGCACCAAGCGTATGCTCGAGATATTAACCCGGATCACTCGTGGGGAGGGAACTGAAAATGATGTCGATTTGCTCAATGAGCTGGCGGAAGAAGTAAAAGATACTGCACTTTGCGGGCTCGGGCAGACCTCGCCCAACCCGATATTGAGCACTATAAAATATTTCCGCGATGAATATGATGCCCATATAAGAGAGAAACGCTGCCCGGCAGCAATGTGCGAGGCACTGGTATATGCTCCCTGCGAGCATACCTGTCCGGTCAACGTTGACGCGGTAGGCTATATAGCGCTTATCAGCGAGGGTAGATTTGCGGAAGCGCTTGATCTGGAAAGGCAGCGTAACCCTCTGGCCGGTATCTGCGGACGTGTCTGCCACCATCCCTGTGAGCGGCGATGCCGCAGGGGAGATGTTGACCAGCCGGTGGCGATCTCAGCGTTAAAACGCGCTGCTGCAGACTACGGCGCCGCTGCTAAAGTACGTACCCGCATACCTGTAGCCAAAAAGCGGGAGGAACGTGTGGCGGTGGTGGGTTCCGGTCCCGCCGGTCTCAATGCTGCGTATCACCTGGCAAGATGGGGCTATCGGGTCACTATCTTTGAAGCTCTGCCGGTAGCCGGAGGCATGCTGGCAGTAGGCATTCCTGAGTATCGTTTACCCCGCAAGGTCTTGCGGGCAGACATCAAGTTCATTACGGACTTTGGCGTGGACATCAAGCTCAATACTCCCATCGGCGACAAGATGTCTGTCGAGATTCTTTTCCAGCAGGGCTACAAAGCGATCTTGCTGGCAGTCGGCGCTCATCGTGGAATGCGGATGGGTATCGAAGGGGAGGAGGCGAAAGGAATTTTCGATGGCGTTTCCTTCCTGAGAAATATTAATTTGAAAAAGAAGGTTACTGTCGGTGAGAGAGTCGCCGTTATTGGTGGCGGCAACGTCGCTCTGGATGCTGCCCGGTCATCTCGGCGTATGGGTGCCCGGGAAGTCACGATTGTCTATCGCCGTGCCAAGGAGGATATGCCGGCTAATGAAGAGGAGGTTCGTGAGGCGGAACACGAAGGAATTAAAATTCTTACCATGACTAATCCTTTGCGCATAACGGCTAAAGATGATCGTGTCGAAAGACTGGTATGTATCTCCACGGAGCCCGGCGAATACGACTCGAGCGGCCGCCGGCGGCCAAAGCCGATACCCGGTTCAGAATTTTCCCTGAAGGTAGACACCGTTATAGGTGCCATCGGGCAGGCGCCGGATACTGAATTCCTCAAAAGGTTCGATGGCCTGACTATGGCAAAGAACGGCACTATTGAGGTAGATCATATTACTCTGGCTACCGGGTGTGCCGGAATCTTTGCCGCGGGCGATGGTGTCACCGGACCTGCCACCGTGGTCGAGTCCCTGGCAAGTGGGGAGAGGGCGGCAGTCTCGATTGACCGATACATCCGTGGGGTAGATTTGAAAAAGGACCGGTACATGGAGAAAAAAACACCTGTTGATATTGCCTGGAATGAAGAAGAAATGGAAACGGGAGCGCGTCTGGAGATGCCTTCACTGGTAGTAGATGAGCGTATCGACAGCTTTATCGAGGTGAACCTGGGTTATTCAAAAGAATTGGCAATTAAGGAAGCCAAGCGTTGCTTGCGCTGTGACCTTAGAAGGTAGGTGATTGAATATGGCGACGGTTTCTCTGAAAATCGACGGCTATGATATCGTAGTTGAAGAAGGGACAACTATTTTACAGGCGGCAAAAAGCATCGGTATCGATATTCCACACCTGTGCTTTATGGAAAGCCTGCCACCCACTGGTGCCTGCCGTCTATGCGTGGTCGAGGTGGAAGGTGCTAAAAACCTGGTAGCGTCCTGCGCTTTTCCCATAGCGAACAATCTGGTGGTCAAAACAAACACGGAAAGAGTCATAAATGCGAGAAAAACGATTATCGAGTTGCTTCTTTCCGATCACCCTTTTGATTGCATGACCTGCGAGAAAAATGGTGCCTGCGACCTGCAAAAATATGCATACGAACTCGGTGTGGCTACCTCCAGGTTTGACGGAGAAAAACACGAATATCCTGTGGATGAGACCAACCCGTTCTTCATCAGGGACTATAATAAGTGTATTCTCTGTGGCAGGTGTGTCTCAGCCTGCAGCGATATACAGTTCGTTGAGGCGATAAACTTTGCAAATCGCGGTTTTGACTGTAAGGTGGCAGCCCCTTATGACCGGTCTTTGAAAGAGAGCACCTGTATCTTCTGCGGGCAGTGCATCGCCGCCTGTCCTACCGGTGCCCTGCAGGAGAAAAGCCGGCACCTGGCGGGACGTGAATGGGAGTTTGAAAAAGTGCCCACGATATGCTCGTATTGCGGTGTTGGTTGTACCCTGGAGCTTAATGTGAAGGATAATCGGATTATCAGGGTCACTACCCCGGCAAATGCCGTGGTTAATAAAGGCCGGCTTTGCGTCAAAGGCAAGTTTGGTTGGGACTACGTCTATAGTCCTGAGAGACTGACTACACCCCTATTACGGGTGGGGGAAAAAGGAGAAGGGAAATTCAGGGAAGCTAGTTGGGACGAGGCGATCGACCTCGTAGCCAGGAGGCTGACTGAAATTAAGGCGGAAAGCGGGCCGGACAGCCTTGCCTGCCTGTCCTCGGCCAAATGCACCAACGAGGAAAATTATCTCCTGCAAAAGTTCGGACGGGCGGTATTAGGCACAAACAACGTGGACCACTGTGCCCGCCTCTGACATTCCCCAACTGTGGCCGGTCTGGCCGCAACATTCGGCAGTGGAGCAATGACCAACTCAATTGATGAGCTTCGGGATACCGACTGCATCTTCATAATAGGGTCGAATACGTCGGAGAACCACCCAATCATTGCTCTCGAGGTGATGGAGGCGGTCCGCCATGGCAGGGCGAAATTAATCGTCGCCGACCCCCGCCATATCCATATGGTTGACTTTGCTCATCTGTGGCTAAGGCACCGGCCGGGCACGGACGTTGCCCTGGTGAATGGCATGCTTCATATCATAATTGCCGAGGAACTTATCGACAGCGAATTTGTAAAGAACAGGACCGAGGGATTTGAGAAAGTAAAGGAACTGGTCGCAGAATATACGCCTGATGTTGCCAGTCGTATTACAGGGGTCCCGGTTGATGACCTGTTTGAAGCTGCACGCATCTATGCGACGTCTCCTAAAGCGTGCATCCTCTTTGCTATGGGGATAACACAGCATACCACCGGCACGGATAACGTCATGGTCCTGGCAGACCTGGCGATGGCGACCGGGCATGTTGGTAAGGAAGGCTCGGGAGTCTGCCCGCTCAGGGGGCAGAATAACGTTCAGGGCGCCTGCGATATGGGAGCGCTGCCCAATGTTCTGCCTGGTTATCAGGCGATCACCGATGCTGCACTCAGGGCAAAGTTTGAGGAAGCCTGGCATGTAAAGCTCCCCGGCACAGCCGGACTCACCGTGCTGGAGATGATGCATGCAGCTGTAGCGGGGAAAGTGAGAGGAATGTATATCATGGGAGAAGAGCCGGCACTTACCGATCCCAATACTACACACGTGCAGGACGCTTTGCGGAATCTTGATTTCCTCGTAGTGCAGAATATTTTCCTCGGCGAGACAGGCAAGTACGCTGACGTGGTACTGCCCGGAGCGAGCTTTGCTGAGAAAGACGGTACCTTCACCAATACCGAGCGGCGCGTCCAGCGTGTACATAAGGCAATTGAGTCGCTTGGCCAGAGCAAGCCGGACTGGGTCATTATCCCGACTTTGTCCACACAGATGGGGTACAACATGGACTATCAACATCCCTCCGAGATAATAGAAGAGATCGCAGCCCTGACCCCTATTTACGGCGGAATACATTATGACCGGCTTGAGCAGGGAGGGCTGCAATGGCCCTGCCGTCACCGTGATGACCCGGGAACAAAATTTTTACACAAGGACATGTTTACATTTGGACTGGGAAAGTTCAAGCCCGTCACATATAAGGAGGCATTTGAACTGCCGGATGATAAGTACCCGTTTATCTTTACCACCGGTAGGATCTTATACCACTGGCATGGCGGGACAATGAGCCGACAATCGCCCGGGCTGTCGGAAATTTATCCTGAGGCGATGGTAGAAATAAATCCTGAGGACGCTATCAAACTCAACTGCTCTGATGGCGATGTGGTTGAACTCTCCTCACGGCGCGGTAAGATCCGGGCAAGGGTTAATGTGACGGATAATTCGCCCCGGGGAGTAGCCTTCATGACATTCCATTTCAAAGAATCACCGGCAAATCTCCTGACTATCGACGCGCTGGACCCGGTAGCCAAGATACCGGAATACAAGGTATGTTCAATTAAAATAGAAAAAGTATAGACAACGGGAGGTGTGCTCAGGGCATAAGAGTCGCCAGACCTTTATTTAATCATATTATCCTACAAGCAATGCGGGATTGACCTCATATATAGGTGTACCTGCCCTGCTTACTTCTGTTAGCGAACTCAATTTATGACTTAAAATACCGCATGCTTTAAACTCTGAAACAAGCGGGTCAACCCGTGCTTCAAGTCCAAGTTCTCTGCAAATCGATTTAATCCGGTTTCCGTTTATCCGGTGACCTTTTATTTCCGAGGCTATTCTCTCAAACAGGACGGGCATCTTCTCCACGTCCGGCTCCCCTATGTTATTAAAGACGTCGATTATGGCTTTTTCCGGATCCCATTCACCGCTCGCCGATGCGTTTTTCACCAGATATAGTATTACATTGGGCATACGGTACTGCTCTCCTTTTCCCGGAATAAACATGCGGTCTTCCCAATCTCCGGCTTTTGCTGCTCTGACCGGTAACAGTAATCTCCATTGTAATGCCAAAAGCAAAAGGTCATCGATATCAACATTAACCAGTTTTTCAATAGTATCATAGGAAATAGCACCGCTTTCTTCTGCCTTATGCAGCACGATAGCGAGTGCTGATGCGTCATTTTCCTTCAGAAAAACGCTCAGAGCTTTTTTAAGTCTATCTATTTTTTTCATTGCAGTGATAAGTATCAATCTGTTTTATCATGTTATCGGTCACCGGACTATGGGGATCTCCATATAATGTAACACACTCCGCAATATACCTTAAATGCTCATTTTCTTTCAAATTACCGCATTATATCGGAGGCCGGAAATCAATGAGTGTTAGAACTATTTCCAACGCTAGCTGGCAAATGAGTGTGGAGTTCCTCGCAAAAGTGTGCAAAGAAGAGAAAGTGAACGGTCTTGCAATTCGGGATGCGGGAATGGAACTGTTAGTTAAAGGGATATTTCTACACGATTTCTTTGATTTTGCTTCGCTTTGTATAATGCCTCATCAGCCCGTGATAAAAACGTCCCTTGGTCTTCGTGATGAATATAGTTCGATATACCCTGGCTGACGGTAACGCTGAACGTACGTCCGTCTCTGTTTTTCATCACAGTTACCCCAATTGTATATCTTATTCTTTCTGCAATCTGTGAGGCAGTATTCAGATCAGTGAGCGGGAAAATAATAAGTAATTCATCACCGCCGTATCTTCCGGGATAATCAGTCTCTCGTATATTTTGCCGTATAATCGAGGCAACGGTTTCAAGTACGTCGTCACCTGCGATGTGCCCGTATTTGTCATTGACTTCCTTGAAATGATCGATGTCCATGAGAAGAAGACAGAGGTCTTCTTTGTAACGATGTGCAATCCGCATTTTTTCATCCAGTTTATTCAGAATTGCACGTCTATTATAAAGGCCAGTCAGTACGTCCATCGTGGCAAGTCTTTCCAGTTCTTCCTGATTGGCTTTGCTGAGTTGACGGTCATTCCATTTTTTCAATGCTTCGTCAATAGCTGTTCCCAGTTTGCCTATGGATAGATTGTTCTTTGGCAGATATCCGAGAGCACCTTTTTGAATTGCCTGTGCAGCGACTTCAACATTCATCTGCCCGGTCAGCATTATCACCGGAGCCGTATGTGTCTTCATGATATCGGACAACCATTCCATGCCGGATTTTTCCGGCATTTCTATGTCCATCAGGACCAGGTCTATCCTGCCTTTTTCGAGAGATCTTTCTATTTCCTGTTTGTCTCCGGCTTCCAGCAGTACAATTTCTTTGTTCTCTATTTTTCGTATATATGCCCGGACAAGTTTTCTGTCGGCAGGGTCGTCATCGCAGACCAGAATTTTAAGCAGTGTTTTATGATCGTTCACAGCTCACCTCCATCGAGGGACGTTTACAGAGCATGAACCAGTATTCTTTAATTCCTTTCATAACCAGCTTGAATTCCTCAATGGTTACCGGTTTTTTCACATAACCGCTTGCCTGTAAGCGGTATGTATCGAGAATGTCTTTATCGGAGTCCGATGTAGTAAGGATCACCACCGGTATCATTTTAAAACGGTCATCGTTTTTCACACGCCTTAAAAATTCTTTTCCTCCAATACCGGGCATGTTAAGGTCCAGTAATATAAGGTCGGGTAATAATTTCTTATCAGAATGAAGAATACATTCGTTCAGAAATTCCAGTCCTTCTTCTCCACCATTGACGATTTCAAGGTCATTGGCGATCTTCTGGTCTTCGAGTGACTTCTGAATTAATTTCTGGTCAGCACGATCATCTTCAACAAGTAATATTGTCAGTGGCTCCAATTGGATCATCGTTGTTCCTCCCTTTCCAACATCTTACGGGTCACGGGGGCGTGGAAGTGTAAACCAGAATGTCGACCCTTGATTCTGATTAGATTCCACGCCAATTTCACCGCCGTGTCTTTTTACGATTTTCTTACACACAGCGAGTCCGATCCCGTTACCTTTGTAGTTGTCTCTAGAATGAAGCCGCTTAAACATAGTAAATATTTGCTCATTGTATTCTTCGGGAATTCCTATACCATTATCCCGTATTTCAATACGGACCATTCCATCAGTTTTTTCGATAAAGTCTATTATTATTGCCGGTTTCACATCCGGTTTATGAAATTTCAGTCCATTTCCAATGAGGTTCTGAAACAATTGCCGCATCTGTGATTCTTCAACATAAACAGTCGGCAATGCTTTTAACAATGTTATTGTGCCGCCGGTCTCTTCGAGCAATACGGCAAGTTCCAGTTTTTTAAGGTCGCGGACTATGTTATTCAGATCGACGGCTTTAGGTTCCTGCGCCTTTGTCGTGAGCCTGGAATAAGTGAGCAGGTCGTCGATCATAGTTTGCATACGTTGTGCTCCATCTATCATAAATTCCAGGTTTTCTTTCTCGTCATCACTCAATTTTTCTGACAACGATTCTTCCAGGAGTGAGCCGAATGAAGACACTTTACGAAGCGGCTCCCGCAGGTCATGGGATGCAATATAGGCGAAGTCCTGAAGCTCACGGTTTGATTGTTCCAGTTTGTTGTTGACATCTTTAAGCTGTTCAAGCAGGGCTTTTTGTTCAGCTTCTATCCGTTTACGCTCGGTGATGTCCCGGCACACGCAGAAAATTAGCTTTTGCCCGGCGAATATGGCAGCATTGGTGCTTATTTCTACATCATATGTACTGCCGTCTTTACGTCGGTGACTTGTCTCGAAATGGTCTCCGGACTCGTTATCAGATCGTATCCACTCAAGTGTGTGTTCAGGGGTGTCTCTATATTCCCAGTCAAATATATAAAGTTGCTGTGCTTCCTCGACTGAGTATCCGAGCATCTCAGCAAATCGCTGGTTTGCCTCGTAGACCTTGCCGTTCTGGTCGATAACGACGATACCGTCACTGGACTGGTCGACAAGAATACGACGACGTGTTAGTTCATCGGCAAGCGCTTCTTCTGATTTTTTACGTTCCGTGATATCTCTGCATATACAGAATATCAGTGTTTTGCCGGCTGACGTCGTTTTATTAATGCTTATTTCAACGGGGAAAATGGTGCCGTTTTTACGCTTATGGTTTGCTTCGAAATATGTGCTCGGTGTTTTCTTTTTCTTTAGCATGGCGAGCATTTGCTCACGTGAAAATTTGTTTATCCATTCCCAAACATGAAGCTTATAGAGTTCCTCAAGCGTATACCCGAGCATATCGGCAAATTGCTGATTTGCTTCATACACAGAGCCGTTTTTATTAAGAATAACAATACCATCCCTGGACTTTTCTATAAGCATGCGGCGCTGTGTTATTTCGTTGGCAAGCGCGTTTTCAACCTGTTTTCTATCGGTGATATCGCGAGCAATAACCTGGACGCCTGTTATATTACCCTGTTCATCATAGATGGGTGAATTAAGCTGTTCACACCATTTGATAGTTCCGTCTTTACTTATCCAGCGCATGGTAACCGGCTTATCGTCGAACCGTTTTAATTCGTAATATTCACGAAATAGTTTCATATCTTCGGGATGGACAGATTTAAGTCCTATAGACGGATCGTTATAAAATTCCTCGGGAGTATATCCCGTAATTGCAGTCGCCGATGGGCTAACATAATCGTATTTGTATACCGGTGATAAAGTCATACGCATAATCATATCTTTAGCATTTTCAGCCAGCATGCGGAAGTTACGTTCGCTCTCTTCGAGCGATTTCGTTATTTTTCTTTGCTCCGTAATGTCGCGGGCAATCGTTATCACCGATGGCCTGCCCATGTATTCCATTGATACAGCACTACAATCAACGGTTATTTCACGGCCATCACTGGTGATAAATATTTTCTCAAAACGTGAATGTTTTACAGTAACCAATTTGTTAACAATGTCTTTTATGCTCTCTTCTTCTGCTTTATCGTGTTTTACAAAGTCGACCGACGGGGGTGACAACAATTGTTTTTTTGTATATCCCAGCATCCGGCATGCAGATTTATTTACATCAACAAGTGTTATTCTGAATTTGTTTTTTGGATCGGGAACGTGTACTAATAACGCATCGTAAAGTTCGTTAAATATCAGCTGGTAGTTCTCTACGACTGACTCTTCGCACGTTTTCGGTTCTACACTGGCAGGAACGTTCATTATCTTATTTCCTCAATATACAATAAGCTTTTTAAACTAACTTCTATAAATTTTCACTTTTTCTGTAGACTTTTCCCCCCGATTATTGAAATAGCTTTTACTCTGAGTTTATCGGAAATTGCGGGCAAGTATATAGCATATTAGTACTTAAAGTAATAGCCAATTAGTCCTGAGCGGCTCTGATATACTATTACGAATGTAGTATAAATCCACTGTGCGATACCCATGTAAGTTCGCGATCCGCAAAATCATGACTTTATGGCTTGATTGTAAGCCCGCAATTTCATGCTCTTCCAGTACAATAAATAGACAAAGGTGCTACAGGTTTCGGTACTAAATTCCTATTCCTTTTGCGGGATCACAATTATAGAATACGTTCGAGATAAAATGTCGTTTAAGACTGACGAACAAATATCAACCGAACTCGACCTGCTGATTTATCAGGTCACAAAAACAGGTGCTGATATCTCTGAACCTGTATCGCCCGGTGTTATTTTCTCCGATAAACCGGAATTATCCCCCCGGCATAACGAAACTGTTCAGGAAAAACATACCGTTGAACTATCGAAGCTTAATGACCAATTGCGTGCGGAAATAGCCGAACGTAAACGGATTGAACAGGTGCTTATGCGCAGGTTGAAACTTGAAAAAACTATTTCCGCTATCTCATCGAGGTTTATCGGTCTTTCCGATATTAATGCGGGAATTATCGCTTCATTACGGGATATTGCCAGACTGAGCGGAGCCGATAGTGCGTTGCTTTATATGTTGAGCGGAGACTGTACTGACAGGAATGTTACGCATGAATGGCATACTGATGATACATCTTTCAATAATAATTCCGGTAAAACATTTTTAGCCGGATTACTTCCGTACTGTATGACGAGGTTACATAAAGGGGAAATCCTCCATATACCGGATAGCTCCTGTATAAAAAAATTTCATGGTGCCGGACGAGAACTATTCTATGGACATAATGTTCACTCCCTCCTCGCTCTACCTCTGCATATCGATAAAAATATTGTCGGCATCGTTTGTTTTTTAAACGTGACCAGGACCGGTGAATGGGGGAATGAAGACCTTCTGGCGCTTCGTGTGCTTTCGGAGATTATTGAAACGGCGATTGCCAGAAAAAATATTGAAGATGCTTTATCTAATTCAGAATATAAATATCGCGCTGTGTTTGAGAATACCGGTACTGTGAGTATGATTGTTGAGCAAGATTCTACGATAGTGACAGTGAATTCGGAGTTCGAAAAATTTTCGGGCTGGTCAAAGACAGAAGTAGAAGGAAAGAAAAAATGGACCGAGTTTGCTACGGCTGAGAGTGTTGAAAAATTCAAGCATTACTGGCGTATGCGAAATTGCACTAATAAGAATATTCCGGAAAATTATGAATACCAGTTTTATGATCGCCAGGGCAATTGCAAGGATATTTTTGTTACCGTGGACAGGATTCCGGGAACAGATAGAAACGTTGCTTCATTACTGGATATTACAGAGAGAAAAAGAGCTGAACATGAACTGAAAAAAACAGCCGAACGCTATCGAAACGGGCTGGAAAACACTGTGCAGGCAATGGCAGCAATCGTAGAAACACGGGATCCTTATACTGCAGGACATCAACGGCGTGTTGCACAATTGGCATGTGCTATTGCCAGAGAGATGAATGTATCGGAAGATAAAATAAGCGGTATAAGAATGGCCGGAATCATTCATGATATCGGCAAGATTCGTGTTCCTGCCGAGATACTGACATATCCTGATATCCTCTCCGAAACCGAATTCAGAATTATTAAACTTCATCCGGTTGTTGGCTACGATATTTTAAAAGCGATTGATTTTCCGTGGCCTGTTGCCGAGATCGTACAACAGCACCATGAACGCCTGAACGGTTCCGGATATCCTTTTGGCCTGTCAGGCAATAGTATCATTGAAGAAGCAAGGATACTGGCTGTGGCTGATGTTGTTGAAGCTATGGCTTCTCACAGGCCATACAGGCCTTCATTAGGTATGGACAAGGCGCTTGAAGAAATTACAGGGAACAGGGGAATACTATATGATTCCGCGGCAGTTGATGCCTGTCTTACTCTGTTCAATCAAAAAGCGTTTATGCTTTAACAGTATCGTTATTTAACGATTACACCTCCTAAATCTAAGTCATTTGTCGTTGTTTTTTTCTTAAAACAATAAACAACATGATAATGATAAGCAAAGTGCCGGACATAACGAAATAGCTTAACCGGTAGGTACCGGTGGTATCTCTGATAAATCCAATAATAAACGGCCCCAGTAGTGATCCAATATTTTGAAAGGTAGCCATTATCCCGAATGCAACTCCCTGCTTATGCGGTTCGGAAACTTCAGAAGCTAATGCAAATAGCGGAGCAGAGATCGTGGATTGTACTATACCAACGAGGATTATTAACCATATAATCCAGTTGGTTACATTCGGAATCATTGCAACCATTATGCATAAAATCAAACTGGCTGAAATAACGATCATATGTTTATGCCCGATCTTATCCATAATAAAACCAATTGCCGGACTCATTACAAGCGATGGCCACATAAAGGCGCTCGTGATAAATCCGGCTGATAAAATGCTGAAGCCGTTCATTTGCAGGTAATCAGGTGTAAAGGTAATAAGTGAAGATATAACCATGTTATAAAACATCCATGCGATGGCAATGAGCCATATGAATAAACCGGTTTGCCTGATCTCTCTAAACATAGAGTTTGAAGAGGATTTATGGTGTTGACCGGTTTCCGTTGCACGGGTGAAGAAAAATAAGATGCTAATAATTGCTATCACAGGCAAGCCAATACCCGGATATATACAGGTACGCCATCCAGCTTTATCACTTATCAGGGAAAACAGGTTCAGCACAATGATTGCCCCGAGCGGTATCGATGTATTAAGTATTCCGATAGCAAGTCCCAGTTCTTTTTTAGAGAACCATTGTGCAACTATCTGAGGCGCAAGTACAAACAAGCCCGCGCTACCGATTCCGGTAATTATTCTTCCGATGATCAGCAAAGATACGGTAGTGCTGTTAAAAAACAGGATAGTACCCGCAATTATCAGTATGAGCGATATTATCGATATTGTTTTTTGATTATATCGATCAGCCAGCATGCCGGCGGGAATTGCGATGAAAATGGCAGGAAGTGCAAAGAAGCCCATAAGAAGCCCGCCCTCGGCGTATAGTAGACCGAATTCTGTGACAATTGCTGTTAAGAGCGGAGGCACGGTCTGCATTGCCATACCCGCAATGAATAAGCAGAAATGGACGACGCCAAGCATACCCCAGCGGCGGCTTTCATGTATATCTTGAGAAACAAAGGAGTCTGTCATGATTTCAGGATGTATAGACCCTATGATTATAACAGGCAACTTCCAGAAAATATAGTGAAAAGAGGGTAAATTGTATCTCCCTGAATCCGCTGGAATTTGTGGGGAAGATAACGGGTGCGGCTTATTTAATTTTTTCCGGAGTGCGCGTTTTACGTATTTGAAAACGTTTTAACGCCATAATAAGAATAAGGACCGGAGGATAGACGATTTCTATCCATGGCTGATGCTGATAGAGAAGAACAATGGAGGTGATGATGACGATTAAAACTGACGACAGCCCCGATTTACGTGTAATAATAAAAAAAATAATTCCTACTATCAATCCTATAATTAATTGGACTGGAAAAAGATAGAGCAACGTTCCGCAAATTGCCGTTGCCCCCAGCCCGCCATGGAAGCGCATAAAGATCGGCCAGCAATGGCCGATCACAGTAACAAATCCGGTAAACAATAATATTAAAGGGGGAGCATCGAGGAGGCTGGCTATAAAGACGGTAAGAACCGCTTTTCCTATATCGATAAAAACAACGAGGAAATAAGGATATTTACCTACCCGCCGGTATATTGCTGCCGCACTTATATGGCCGTCACCTTCAGTACGTAAGTCAATATGTCCTGTAAGTCTTCCGACGATATATGCGGTAGGGAACGCACCGATTAAATAGGCAAGCGGGATCGCAATGAGAGGTATATAAGACATATTGTACGGTTAATTGACTCCTGTTTTTTTATAATTAAGCGTTAATCAGGGAAAATAGTTTGCGTTTGTTTTCGCAACCCTTTTTTCGTCAGTCATTATAGCAGTTCTTCGTGTGTATATGTTTTATTTTTTACATGAAATGATCGATCTTTTTCTATATAAAACAATAACATGCGGAAATTCCCTGCCTCACTATGTTCCGGGTAGTATGTATGAATTAATCCGGCTATTGTAAACAGAACAGAAACACCAATATAATAAAAGGCAAAAACAATACGGTGGTGTTATGGAACTATCGGTAGAGTTATTCGAAGGTGTATTAGAGTGGCTGCATAAAAATTATCATACATTTACATTCTATACTGCGCGGGATATTGTCTGGATTATGCAGACAAGCATGACGAAGATAATTAAAAAGAAGAATTTACCGTTCCGCGTGTTTCACGACTACGGACCGCTACAAACCAACAGGCGCAAGAACTATATCGACCTTGTAGTCCTCGATACGAACGATACGGTACTTATAGCGGCTGAATTCAGATTCGAGCCGTCGCATAAACGTACTGATATAGCATCAGAAAAATTTCCGGTAATAAGCTGGGATAAACGGGGAATCAGGGCCGATGCAGACTATGTGAAAGAATACGTAGCAAAAGATGTTGCGAAAATTGCCTATCTTGTATTAATCGACGAAGGCGGTCATTTCCGCAAACGGAATCCGCTTCCCGATACGGAATGGATCGATTGGGAACCTGTTGCTCCGGATTCAAAGCCGGTCTCTCTCCTCTGGCTGAAGGTAGAACGCGCGGCGCCGGAGATGAAAAAAGCGGAAAGACAGAAGAAAGAGCCCTGAATTCGAGATTATGTATTTATGATGTCCGGCCTGGCCGGCTATTTTCCTGTTCTATTTAATGCCCGATCTTTCACTGTAAAGGCGATTTTTCCAGTTTATACCTTTACCCATAAGTTTATTTACAAAGCCGTATAGTACCGCCGACACCAGATATGAAAAACCCACAGGATGAAGTATGGTGGAGACAAGGGGTTCTTTAAAACGGCTGTCAACGAACCAGCGTGAGACAACAATAATTGCTACCTGAAAAATAATTATCGATCTCCAGGCGTTAGGAGCAACTGTGGCGAAGAACTCGTTCCATAACCAGTAAAACGGTCCAAGATAGAAAATTACTCCGGCGGTTATAAGTGCAAGCAGCGCTGCCGAAGAAATCGTTGCTACAGAGTACATCCATTTCACAAACCCTTCCCACATATCCGCCGCGGTATGATACATATTACAGGAGACTACGGGGGATAAATCAATGGCGATATGTTTTCCTCCTTTTGCGGTTATCGCAAGGCTCAACCAGACATCTTCCATAATTTTATTGCATACTGCCTTGTGTCCATCGATTCGCCAGTATTCTTCACGGGGAAAAAGTAAAAATTGACCGATTGCGAGTGATGGTCTTTGCTTCTCCGAGCCGTGCAGCCACCATAGCGGAAACCAGCTTATAATAATGAAATACAGCACAGGTATTGCTATTTTCTGAGGGAGTGAATTGGCTGTCTGACGTGGAAAACCGGAAAGCATAGCTGCACCACTATTAAGAGATATATCCAGTACACTTCGTAGCATATACGGTTCATGAACCGTGTCGGCATCAACGAATAAAAACCAGTCTCCCTTTGCCTCCATAGCCAGTTGATAACAGGCATATGGCTTTCCCGCCCATCCTTCAGGTAATTGTTGGCCGGATAGAAGCCGGATACGACGGTCCTCGTTTGCCAATTTTTTTACGATTGAAGCAGTACCGTCTGTGGAGCTATCATCGAGCACCAGGATCTCAAAGTTCGGATAGTCCTGATTCCTGAGAGAATTTATACAGGCAGCAATATTTATTTCTTCGTTTCTGGCAGGGACCATGATCGAAATCAGTGGTATTGTGTCCGGTACTTTGCTTTTTTTATCCGGTTTTTTTAGCGTTCGCAAGTTGAGAAAGATATTGAATGCAAACAATATAAGCCCGGTTGCTACGATTATTTGATATAACATACATCTGTTCCGTAATATCAGCTAGTTTTTATTTCTCCATGTATGTATTAAGTTCATCACTTTTATTCTGAAGGTAGGAAAGGTACGCAGATCATCAAAATGTTTTATTGCAAGTATGACAAGTACGCTTGCCATGAAAAAGGTTTCCCAGGAGTATCCGGTAGATGTAATTACATAGATCAATGTTCCACCGGCACCGAATATTATTATCCAGGAGTCGATTGCAATAAAAAGAAATCCCAGGAATAAAAGCAGTGCAAATGCAATGAATACGTTATATAACGGGAGTGCCAGGATTACGCCGCCGGTAACTGCAAGGGCCTTACCGCCTTTGAATTTCAGAAACGGCGAGAAAGCATGTCCCAGTATCGCGCTTATCCCTATTACTGCGACCGGTATTCCAGCCAGGTTGTATGCAGAATGAGAAAGAAAAACAAAGGGCACTCCTTTCCCAATTTCCAAGGCAAGCGCAAGAATCCCGGCTTTTCTTCCTCCGGCCCGGAAAACATTGAATGCACCGGGATTGCCGTCCCCGTAATTTCTTATGTCTTTATGTAACAGGAATTTACCTATCAATACGGAAAAAGGACAGGCACCCAGACAGAAGGCCGCTATGCTGAGAAGTAATGTATGATATATATCCACACGTCCCCCTCATAAACCTTTATAGAGTAGTACATCGGGATACGAGGTATACAATACATCAACGGGGCATTTCTGTCAATAAGGTGTGCGTTTTCCGATGTAAATTAAAATCCTGCAATTAAAAAGGCTATATTTTAGTATGAGCCGGTCAAACCTGCTTGTAATATTGTTACAAGGTTAATTCGCAGGAAGTGAAGTGTTATTTTTTTCGGATTTTACGAATAATACTAAAATTGTCGCAATTAGTGACAGAGTGAAGCCATAGATAAAAGTTGCCTCCGGGCTCACTTTGTCCCAGAGTAACCCTGCAAAATAACCGCCCGGCAATGCAACAAGGCCGATAGCTGTATGAAATGTTCCTATGGCGGTTGCCATTAGATCTTTAGGAGCGAAATCGGCAACGAATGCCCTTTGTACACCATCGAACATGGCGAACGATATACCGTAAATTGCAAAAAACGGCAGGATACTTTTAATACTTGTTGTATATATCAGGCCAAAAGATACTAAAGCAAATAAAAGGTAGCTGCCTGCAAGTATCGGTTTTCTACCGTATTTATCTGACAACACACCTGCAGGTATTGAAGCAATGACATATACAGCATAAAACAATACATACAGGAGGATTACATTGTTATCTGTTATGCCGATATTTTTGGCGCGTAATAGTATAAACGCATATCCAAATTGCCCAAGATAAAAAACTGAAGCTGCTAAAATTAAAAACTTTAAGTTGCGGGGCAATAGACGGAAACTGATTTTAGGTGACGGAGTCCTGTTCTCTTTTACGGGGACGATAGATTTTTTTTCCCTTACTAATAATATACACAGCGCCGCTATTATTCCGGGAATTGCCGAAAGAACAAATATTTTTTTATAACCCAAAAGCGGTAACAGAAAAAATGCCAGTAAAGCACCCAACACTGAGCCGATACCGTCCATAGCACGGTGAAACCCATAGGCTTTTCCGCGAAAAGTATCCTCTACTGATTCAGCTACGATAGTATCTTTGGGAGCAGTCCTCAGTCCTTTACCTATTCTCTCTATTGCGCGGAAGAGCACAACGAGCGGCCATATGGTAGCAAGAGCGAAAAGCGGTTTGATTATCGTAGAAAACGAATAGCCTATTAATACGAAAGGCTTTCTTTTTTCAGTTTTGTCTGACACGTAGCCGGATATAACTTTCAGGAAAGAGGATATCGCCTCGGCAAATCCTTCGGTAATACCAACGGCGAAAGCTCCCGTATGCAGGACTGAAACCAAATAAAGAGGTATCAGAGGAAATACCATCTGGGAGCCGACATCGTTAAACAGGCTTACAATGCCCAGGACGATCACATTTCTCGTGATTCCTTGAAAAAAGTTAAATTTTCCTTCATTTGTGTTCATTTTTTATATCCTATCGGTAGTAAATGAGAAATTCATCTTACAGGTATTGATCTTAATATTATATGACTTTTTAAGATGCAGGTTTAACCGGACTCTATTATATCTTTTTAATTTAAACTGTATATAATATAGAGTTTGACTCCACCCCTTTCTTAGGGGTAGTTTTTGAGATTAACGTTTATATTACGGAGGACTATCAGTGAATACTCAAAGTCATATAGTTATTGTCGGAGGCACTGCATGCGGGCCAAAGACAGCAGCAAGAACCAGGCGGCTTGACCCTCATTGCCGGATTACCCTTATTGAACAGGGTAAGAATATTTCTACTGCGACCTGTGGTCTCCCGTATTATGTTTCCGGTGTGATCCGCCAGCGTAATAATCTACTGGTTGTAAATGAGACATTTTTCAAGAATGTATTGAATGTCGATGTATTGCTCCATACAAGGGCAACAGCCATCAATAGACGTGAACGTACTATCGATGTTATTGATTTGAATATAAACAAGGCTTCATCTGTTCCGTATGACAAACTGGTAATTGCGACCGGTAGTATGCCCGTCTTACCCGATATACCCGGCATTGACCTTGCCGGAATTTACACCCTTACGAGGATTTCAGATGCCGATGTGCTCAGAGAAATGGTATTGCCCGATAGGGCAAAACGTGCAGTTGTTATAGGTGCCGGACTGATTGGACTTGAAACGACGGAAGCACTCGTTGAACGTGGATTGCACGTAACATTAATCGAAGCTCTGAATACTATATTACCTGCAATGCTCGATTTTGAGATAGCAAGGTATGTAGAAAAGCATCTAAAGAATAAAGGCGTAACATTTTTACCGGGACAGCGGGTTACCCGGTTTGACGGAAACGATAAAAACAGAGTATGCCGTGTTGTGACCGGTGAGGATATTCTTGAAACAGACCTCGTCATTATCGCTATCGGTGTGCGTCCGAATGTAAATCTTGCCCGTGATGCCGGGATAGAAATAGGGGCAACAGGTGGCATTGCCGTCAACGAGTATTTACAGACAAACGATCCGGATATTTATGCAGGTGGCGATTGTATTGAAAATATACACAGGATCACGGGCCGGAAAGTGCTTGCTCCTCTGGGATCGACAGCGAACAAGCACGGCAGGATTATAGGGGCAAACATCACCGGCGGAAAAGAAAGCTTCCCGGGGGTAATGGGCACTGCTGCAGTAAAGGTATTCAATTGCAACGTTGCCAGGACAGGTTTAAATGAAAACCAGGCACGAGAGCTGGGATACGATGTAGTTACTTCCATTGCTCCAAACAACGAATATGCTTCTTATTATCCGGGAGGTAAAGAGGTCGTAGTAAAGCTTGTTGCCGACAGGGCTAACGGAAAGCTTTTAGGCGGCCAGGTGGTTGGAACGGGCGATACATCGAAACGTGCCGATGTGATCGTCACCGCACTTACTTTTGGAGCCGGGATCAATGATATGGCGAATTTAGACCTGGCATATGCGCCGCCGTATAACAGCGCAATGGACCCGCTGCACGTCGCATCGAATATAATGCGAAACAAACTGGCAGGAATTGCACAATCCCTCTGTCCGATGGAAGTACAAACCATGATAGATAATGATGCGGACTTCATTCTGCTGGATGTGCGTAATGCGCCTGAGCTTGTAGAGTGCAGGATTAATGCCAGACAGGTCCGGCATATCCCGCTGGGAGAACTGCGTACAAGGCATAGCGAGCTTCCGCCTGATGCGGAAATCGTAATCCTGTGCCATAGAAGCGTTCGTGCATATCAAGCTCAACGAATACTGAGCGGTGCCGGTTTTACAAATGTGAAGTTCATGGACGGAAGCATTGTCACGTGGCCTTATGAACTGGTAAGCGGCTCATAGACGGCTGCTAAAATATCAGTTTTGATAGTCACTTGACCTTGAGTGGAATACCCGCGACCATCAGGTAGACTTCATCTGCATGCTGTGCCAGCATCTGGTTGGCTTTTCCCAGCAGGTCGCGGTACAGGCGGCCGACCTTGTTGGGCGGCACAAGTCCTGTCCCGACTTCGTTGGACACGATGATGACAGTTTTGTCCATCGATTGAATACATTCGATAAGCTGTGTTATTTCTTCCTGTACGCGCCTGTCTGTTTTCATACTGTCCGGTCTGCTGCCGAGCAGATTGGAGACAAGCAATGTTATGCAGTCGATGAGCACGACATTGAAATCGCCTGTCTGTTTTTTTAGCTCGGCGCCGAGATTACAGGGCGCTTCCAGCGTCTGCCAGTTCTGTGGCCGCGCTTTCTTATGTGCTTCGATCCTGGAACGCATTTCATTATCCAGCGGTTCGGCTGTTCCTACGAAGAGCACTTTATCGCCGGACTTTTCCGCCAGTTCCTGGGCATACGTGCTTTTTCCGCTGCGGGCACCGCCCAGTAAAAGGATAATTTTTTTATCGTTCATAGACATCAGTTCTGATACCGTTCAATTTTATAAATGTTAACCCCAATGCTACTACAACAGCTACAGGTGTGATAAGCAACCCTGTCTTAAGACTGCTCGCTGCAGCGATCCACCCGGCTACCGGTGCTCCGATCGCCACTCCGGCAGTGATCAGTGCATGAAACAGGCCGGTAACTCTGCCATATTCATCTTCCGAAGATTGGTCAATCAGCAACGCTGATATAGCAGGGAAAAGTATACCATATCCTGTTCCGTAAAGAGCCATGACGATTGCCAGTGCGGTAAATCCGGTTGTGAACGGTATGGCTACCAGCGCAATACATATCAACGAAAGCGCCAGAGCAGTGGGCTTCAATCTCCCTGTTCTGTCGGACATACCTCCCGCTACGAATTGAACGATAATGAACATGATGCTGAAAATTACAAGCAATATGCCGACATGGACCGCTTCCATATGCAGTGATGCAACATGAAGCGGCAGAAGCGCGACTACTCCGCCGAAAGAGAAATACTGGGCGAATATTGAGCAATAGGAAACAGAAAGGTCATCTCTCTTGAAAAGGGAAAAGAAGTCACGCAAATGAACGTTTACCGTTTTTTTATCGTCTTTTGTCTCTTTTTTATTGAAGGAGGGGAGGAAAAGGGCGATAACGATTCCAGCCGCCAGTAGACCCGAACCGGTATAGAACAGGAAGTGGTAGCCCATATGTGTTGCAATTGCTCCTCCGGCGCCATGACCAGCAAGGGTCGCTGCAGCAATTGCGATACCATAATAGCTCATCGCTTTTGCCTTGCCGCTCGCCTGCGCATAGTTACCGGTGGCCGACATTGTGGCAGGGCCGGTAAGTCCTCCTCCGGCGCCGTGAAAAGCCCGGACAAATGCAAGTTGCCAGGGGAGTTTGCACAATGAATAGAAGAACATTGCCAGTGCATCGCTGAACATCCCGATAATAAGGGGTTTCTTAAAACCAAACCTGTCGATCCAGGGACCTGCAAAAATATTTACAAGAAAGTTTGTCACCGAATAAATGCCGACGAGTATGCCGATGAGCCCGACATGCGCGCCGAGGGATGATGCATAAAGTGCAATGACAGGTATTAGCAGATTGGTATCGATAAAGCTAAGAAATGTAACGATTGAATTAAGCAATCTCCCGTTGTTATGTCTTAGCATGTTTGGCTATCAGGTATCCCCTCTATATAATGGTCCGGTATATATATGATGAATATATACCGGGAAACGTCTGTTCGACAGACCGGAGTTAATTTCACCGGCGTTATTTTATTGTTTCCGTGTGTAAATTATAACCAGATAGAAATTACAATAATTGAAATCAGTGTGATAGCCTCGGAAAGTTCTATGATTGCGCCATAGCAGTCACCGGTCAGTCCGCCCAGGCGTCTATTGAAGAAGATGGCAATGCCTGTGACTACCAATAGTAATGCGATCGTGAGTATGATTCCCCACCATTGTAGAAGAACAAGTGAAATAGTTAACGACAAAATGGTGGCAATAACCAGTGTGTACCATCTGACTCCCTGTTTGAATAACAGTCCCATGCCTGCCTGTTTTGCATAGGGAAAGAAAAAAATAGTACAGACTACCACCCAGCGGCTTAATACCGTCATGAGCAGTAATGCTGTTAGCGGGTCGATAGCGGATAACAATGCGACATACTTAATAATGACAAGGAAGATAACTGCAACCACGCCGATAGCGCCGGTGCGGCTGTCGGACATAATCTCAAGCCGCCTCTCTCTGGGCTTGCTGCCGGTAATACCGTCGAACGTATCGGCGAGACCGTCGAGATGGTGAGCGCCCGTCATTATTGCGAGCGCCAGCAGTGTCAGTATAGTTACCAATTGCTCCGGCAGGATGTACATAAGGCCGTAATACAGGCCGAACAGCACTCCTCCGAGCAATAACCCGACGAGTGGGAAATATGCCAGCGACCTCCCGAACAGGCTGTCCTTCATTTCCTTCGGCTCAGGTCCCGGAAATACCGTTAAAAATTTCAGTGCGATAAAAAAGCCCAATTAACTATTTCCTCTTATTATTCCGGTTCAATATCGCTTACGCCTGCTTCGCTGAAAGTCGACATCTCGTTGAGGATTTTCACGGCTGCTTCCGCCAGGAATATGCCCAGTGCTGCGCCTGTACCTTCCCCGAGACGCATATTCAGGTCTATAAGAGGCGACAGGTTGAGATATTCCAGTAGAAGCCTGTGCCCCGGCTCCACGGAGCAGTGTGACGCGATATAATAGTCTTTAACCTGCGGTGATATATCGGCGGCGATGAGCGCCGCTGCTCCCGATATAAACCCGTCGATGACAACGGGAATCCTTTTTGAAGCAGCACCTAGGATAACACCGGCGAGCCCGCCTATCTCAAATCCGCCCACTTTAGCGAGCACATCTACTGCGTCCTCCGGGTCAGGCGTGTTTACAGCGAGCGCTTTTTCTATCGTCGCGATCTTTTCTGACAACTGCCTGTCGTCGATGCCTGTGCCGCGTCCGGTTATCTTATCTACAGGAAAGCCGCTTATCGCTGCAAATATCGCGCTGCTCGCCGTCGTATTGCCTATGCCCATGTCGCCTGTGCCGATGATATCGAGTCTTTTTTTCTCTTCATCGTTCACTATATCGATCCCCGCTTCGAGCGTATCAAGGGCCTGTTGCCTGGTCATGGCGGGTCCCTGCGCCATGTTCTTTGTTCCGAAGTCTATCATCTTGCAGATCAGCCCGGGTGTCGGGGCAAATCCGCCTATCACACCCATGTCCACTATAATGTTGCGTGCACCGATATGTTTTGCCAGCACATTTATTCCGGCACCGCCTTTCAGAAAGTTGAGTACCATCTGGCTGGTGACTTCCTGCGGGTAAAGCGATACGCCTTCTTTTACCACGCCGTGATCGGCAGCCATTGTCACTATAGCCTTATGTTCGATCTTTGGAGATGGGTCTGCCTTGATGCCCGCGATCTGTATCGATAGCTCTTCCAGCCTGCCCAGGCTGCCCCTCGGCTTGGTGAGGTCGTCCTGACGTTTCTCCGCGGCAGCCATTGCCTCCTTATCCAGCGGTGCAATCGATTTTACTATACGGTCCAGTTTATCTGATAACGGTCTCATAGTTCCCCATTCTATTAATACTCTATACCTTTTCTCGCCGCGATCCCTTCGTTGTAGGGGTGTTTGATCAACGACATTTCCGTAACAAGGTCGGCACGTTCGATCAATTCCTTTGGGGCATTGCGCCCGGTCAACACAAGTTCAAGGTTATCCGGCTTGTTATCAAGCAGTTCGAGCACCTGCCCTATATCGAGCAGTCCTCTGTGGAGTGCAAAGCAGATCTCGTCGAGCACAATCAGGTCGTAATTGCCGTCAGTGATTGCCTTTCCTGCATAAGCAAGCGTCTTCTGTGCCTCGTTGCGAAGCTGTTCATCCTGTTTTTTCAGGGCGTTGCCGGTACTTGTCCGGACTATATCGAATGCTTTATATTTTTTCACAAAAAGGAGTTCCCCTGTCGATATGCCTTTGATGAACTGGATGAATACCACTTTCTGGTTGTGACCTGCCGCCCGAACTGCCAGCCCCAGAGCTGCAGTGGTCTTTCCTTTGCCGTTTCCGGTATATACATGGATCAGTCCCCGTGAGTTTTTCTTCGTCATATTACCCGTGTTCCTCGATGATTTTCCGGACCTTTACCATGTCCAGACTATTCCTCACAATGTCCGCCAGCCTGTCGTACCTGTCCTTTGTGACTTCCTGTGTGATTGTGGAGGATGCCGGCAGTCCGCGGATCTGCCTGATGTTTTCGAGAAAGTCACCGGTAAATTCACGGTTGTGAAAGATACCGTGAATAAATGTGCCCAGTATGTTTCCGTTGTTTCCGATGATACCGTCGAAATGGTCTTCATGACCTTTTTGTGTTTCGACTATATGAAAAGCAGGAGTACTATGTTTACTCTCTACCTGCCCCATGTGGATTTCATATCCTTGTAGTTCCACGCCCTTCAGCCCTTTCAGCATTCCGGAATCGGCGATAATTTGTGCTTTTATCTGGTTCGTCGTTTTCTCCTCGCAGAATACTGTTTCGATATCGAGCAAACTGAGCCCCTGCACGGAGGACCGGTTCGATTCGATCGATAGAGGGTCGACTATTCTCGACCCCAGCATCTGGAAGCCGCCGCAAATTCCCATGACCGGTATGCCTTTATCAAGGTGCCTGCGAATAGCGTCCGCAATACCGTTGTGTTGAATAGCAACCAGGTCGCTCACAGTATTCTTGGTACCCGGGATTATGATGAGGTCAGGGTTACGGAGTTCCGACGGGGAAGTGACATAATGTACGGTACACCCGAACTCTTCCAGAGGGTCGAAGTCGTCATAATTGGAAATATGGGGAAGCCTGATGACGTCGATGTGAAGGCCGCTGCCAGACAGTGATACAGGCCGTTCATCCAGAAATACCGAGTCCTCCTGGGCGATATTGATATTCCTTATGTAAGGGATAACTCCGAGTACAGGCTTTCCTGTACGTTTTTCCAGTACTTCCAGTCCCGGTTCGAGCAGGGAGATATCGCCGCGGAACTTGTTGACGATAATGCCCTGAACGACCATACGTTCATTTCTACTGAGCAGGGTCAGCGTACCGAGCAGTGAGGCGAAAACGCCGCCCCTGTCGATATCGCCTACAAGGAAAACGGGAGCGTTTGCCATACGGGCAATCCGCATGTTGGCGATCTCTCTCTTTTTAAGGTTTATTTCCGCCGGGCTTCCGGCGCCCTCTATTATCACTAAATCGTATTTCGAGCGAAGTATATCCAGGGATTCCTCAATCGTTTTCAGGAGCTTACCTGTATACTCATAATACTTTCCGGCTTCCATTCGGGTGACGACCTTGCCGCGTACAATAACCTGCGAGTACGAGTCGGCTTCCGGTTTAAGCAGGACCGGGTTCATATGTACGGACGGTTCGATGCCTGCTGCTTCAGCCTGGACGGCCTGTGCGCGGCCGATCTCTCCGCCTTCTTTTGTAACGAATGAGTTGAGTGCCATATTTTGCGACTTGAACGGGGCTACTTTATATCCATCCTGAACGAAGATACGGCATAATGCGGCGACAAGGATGCTTTTGCCCACAGATGAAGCGGTACCCTGTATCATCAATGTTTTAGCCGGCATATAGCTCTGCCCCCAATTCTTTAACGGTATCGACAAGCTTCACGCATTCGGACAATGTTCGCGGCGCAATGCGGATGTATCGAGGAAAGCCGAACGACGTACAGTCGCGCACAAGTATTCCTTTTTTCAGAAGGTCTTTTCTGAATGCAGCAGCATCTAACACCCTGACCATGAAAAAGTTGGTCTTTGAAGGCACGACAGAAAAGCCGAGGGCCGTCAGTTCCTTAATGAGATAGTCCTTTGCCTCTTTGATTCTGGCGGCACATTCATCGATATAATTTTGCTCGTTCAGAGCATGTATCGCTGCTCTCTGTGCGAATACATTAACGTTCCACGGCGGTTTTAAGCGCATCAACGTATTTATCGTGTCTTTGTCCGACAGGGCGTAACCGATGCGCAGGCCCGCCAGAGCATAATCTTTTGTCATGGACCGTAAAATTATCACGTTGCCCGAATCGATGAGAGGGGAAGACCGCCACGTATTTTCGGTAAAAGCGACATATGCTTCATCGATCACAACGAGGCTGTCGGGAGCGTGCGACAGTATTTCCGCCATTTCACTTCCGGAGAGATATTGCCCGGTCGGGTTATTCGGATTGCACAGAAAAATACCGCGGGGACGGTATTTGTGTATTGCTTCAATTATTTTGCCGGTATCGGGCTGGAATGCCGGAGGTTCGAATACCGGATTACCGGTAACCTTTGCATTTACAATACGGCATGATGTCTCATATTCGCTGTATGTCGGCCGGGGAATGAGCACCGTGTCGCCCGGGTTAAAAAATGCAAGCGCTACTAACCTTATCAGCTCTGTTGTGCCGCTTCCGGCTATAATGCATTCTGCAGGAATGTTCAGTTTTTTTGCCAGCGTATCGCAGAGTTCGGAGGATTCAGTATCGGGATAGCGGTCGATATTAAGCGGAGCAATACTATCATGTATCGCCGGTGGCGGGCCGTAAGGGTTGCAGTTCACGCTGAAGTCCAGGATGGCATCCGGCGAAATGCCGAGCGCAGCGATTTCCCTGTAGTCAATGCTTCCGTGTACTGTGGGAGGAAGTCCCGCAATATGCGGTTTAGGAGATAACATAATAGACCACCTGTGAGAGAATAAGAAGTCCTGTCCAGAGCAGTGCGGCCGTGGTAATTACACATAGTGATGCGTCAATAGTACCGGCAGACAGAGGACTGTGCCCGTTTCCCAGTATGTACTGTCCCGTTTTTTCAAGCTGTATGTCGAGTGCTCCTGCAATGGCGCTCATAGTCAGCCCTGCGTTCGGGCTCTGTGTCTTTCTGCTGTCGCGAAGCATCGTATGCCAGGCAAGCCCTGCGTTTTTTTTACACAGCCACGATGCCGCGATAATAATAAGTGCAGTTATCCTCGCAGGAATAAAGTTAACCACGTCATCGCAGCGGGCGGCGAATTTTCCGGTATATTCCCATTTCCCGTGATAGCCTATCATCGCGTCGAACGTATTGATGATACGGTATGCTGCCGCACCGGGCAGCCCGAAGATAATAAAATAGAAGAGCGGTGCAACGAAACTATCACAGGCGTTTTCAGCGAGCGATTCGATCGCAGCCGAAACGATCTGTTTTTTATCGAGACTCGTGGTGTCGCGGCTCACGAGGGCTTTTAACTCTTTACGTGCTTTATCAAGGTCGTCCTGCACCAGTGAAAGTTTGATTACGGAGACAGCTTTTTTTAGTCCCTTTATGGAGAATGTGAACTTGAGCAGGACCGCAATACACGCAGTGTAGACAACAATATTGAAGTTATTGACATAATATTCAAACAGGTAGAGTAAAGCCAGTATTACTCCTGTTGTGAACAGGACGATAATAATACCGAAGAGAAACTGCCTGGTCTTTCCGCTCCGTGGAGTGAGTTTCAATTGAAGCGATATGAATTTACCAAGCCACGCAACCGGGTGAAGAGCGTTCGGGGGATCACCGAAAATAAGGTCGATACCGGCGGCAATGACGAGTATGGAAATTACCTGTATTGCGTTCAGCTCGATCACTATTCCCGACCTTGCCGGTATTTATCGGACAGTATAAAAGTTGAAGGCAGGTTATTTACCGGATGCGGGTATACAAGTACGTTCGCACCGAAAACTTCTTTAATCGTACTGCTGTTGATTACGTCTTTGGGGTTGCCCTGGCTGTGGATTCTGCCGTTATGGAGAATGATAAGTCTATTGCAATATTGCACGGCAAGATTGAGGTCGTGTAGTGCGATTAGGACGATAAGGTTTTGTTCAAGGCATAAACGACGTACCAGGTCCAGTATTTCGACCTGATAATTAATGTCCAGATGTGCCGTCGGTTCATCGAAGAGCATAATTTCCGGCTCCTGTGCCAGGGCGCGGGCGATGATAAGGCGTTGTATTTCGCCACCGGATAGTTCACCGACTTTCCGGTTAGCAAATGCGAGGGTCTGAGTGGCTTCCATCGCTTTTTGCACGATTGCAATATCGCTTTCTCCCTCATACCGCAGGAGCCCGAGGTGAGGTGTACGTCCCATCAAAACTACTTCAAATGCAGTAAAAAGCTTCGGCAGTTCAGTATTCTGAGGTACTACCGCCACAAAACGCGCCAGCTCATTTGCCTTCATATTCCGGATGTTATAACCGTTTATATGAACACTTCCGGAGAGGGGAGCGAGCAATCGTGTCATACCGCGGATAAGTGTTGTTTTCCCCGAACCATTGGGGCCGATGATACCGACTATTTCCCCCGGACTTGCTTCGATGTTGATATCGGAAAGCGTAACTTTCTTTCCGTATCCGAGAGTAACATTTTGTAAACGTAGTTTCAGCATCAGAACAAAGCCCTCTTCTTCTGTCGAAGCAGATAAAGAAAGAACGGTGCTCCGATGAATGCTGTTATAACGCCGATAGGTATTTCAGCGGGAGCCAGCAATGTCCTTGCCGCAGTATCGGCAAGGATAAGAAAAATCGCTCCGGCTACTGTGGACAGGGGAAGAAGGAAACGGTGATCGGGGCCCCAGATAAGACGTACTGCGTGAGGGATGATGATACCGACAAAACCGATAATACCACAGAAGGATATCGCTGCAGCTGTAATGAGCGTTGCTGCCGCGAGCAGGATTATTTTCACTCTCTCTACATTAATTCCAAGTTGCTGCGCCTGTTCTTCGTCAAGCTGCATGACATTTAACGGCCGGGCGTAAAGACAAATGACTATTATTCCAATCAATATATACGGCGTTACCATAAATACCTGAGACCAGTTAGCGATAGACAGGGTGCCGAGGAGCCACAGAACAATGCTGTGCAGTTTTTCTCCCGATGCTATCATGAGATAGGACATAATCGCACCGAGAAATGCGCCGAGCGCGACTCCTGCGAGTATGAGCGTGGTCATCGGCAGGCTTTTGCCGACTCTGGCGATCGATGAGACAATCAACACTGCTACAACTGCCCCGGCAAATGCCAGAACAGGTATAGTAGCGATCTGCCATGCTGAAGGGAGTAGAAACCCGACAATCGCTCCGAGGCCCGCTCCCTGGGCAACGCCGATAAGGTATGGGTCTGCAAGCGGGTTGCGGAAAAGGCCCTGATAGGTGGTACCTGCTACAGAGAGCGCAGCCCCCGCCAGCCCCGCCAGAATTATACGCGGCAGTCTGATCTGAAAGATGATCATTTTTTCGCTTTCAGTCAATGCGCCGGTCAGTGAAATATGCGTGCTGCCGATCGCGGACGTGGCTATGATAATAATTACAAGCAGAACAAGAAGGAAGATAAATGCGTATATCCTGCTTTGCCAGTGGACAGGATAATATGCAGAAGCCTTTTTAACGGAAATATCTTCAGGCAGTTCCAGTGTCACCTGATCAGACTCCTTGTTTATTTTTATCTGTTAATGCCATAAAAAACTTCTATTTAAATAGTTC
>CAZAIO010000006.1:0-45223 GCA_964485235.1 uncultured Dehalococcoidales bacterium | reverse complement strand
GTCTGGATGCAGGAAGGCGTGATCAATAAAAAAGCGGCGGTCAAAGCCAGAGACGCGGGACTGCGCGTGATAATGAACAGGTGCATGCGCAAGGAGCACCTCCGCCTTTTCCCTAATTAAACAGATGAGCTTTCATGGTGAAACCGGCGCAGGAAGTGGAGAAAAGGATAGACATGAATAGGGTAAAGAATAATTTTGCTCCTTATTATGGAGTATTGCTCACTATAACATTATGCCTCGCAATCATTTTCGTGCCGTCATGTGCCGGAGGGCCTTCACCGGCGCAGCCCGTACCGGAACCATCCACCCCGTCTTCTCCTGCGACACCTGAACCATCGTCCGGACAGACAGGACAGGAAACCGGATGGCAGGCAGACGGCATCATAACCGATGGAGAGTATACAGGAACACAGGACTACGGCGATTTTAAACTGTGGTGGACTTCCGATAGTCAGTATATATATCTCGGCATGCAGGCAAATACCGGCGGCTGGATTGCAATGGCGCTTGATGCCGGACAGGGGATGAAAGATGCGGATATGGTCCTCGGGTTCGTGCAGGACGGAAAGACCACGGTACTCGATGAATACAGCACCGGAAATTTCGGACCGCATTCAGCGGATACAGAGCTTGGCGGCTCTGATGACATTCTGGAATCCGGGGGCAAAGAAGAGGGAGGACTCACCACCCTTGAATTCAAGCGAAAACTCGATACCGGAGATAAATACGACCGTGCATTCTCTCCTGGCAAGAACACTATTATTTGGGCTTTCGGCTCAGATGACCAACCTGGTAAAAAACATGCAGGCCGCGGGCACGGAGAGATAGACCTCTGATTTAATAAACTGATTGTACAGTGAGGGCAACGAATATGCTATATTTACCGGCAATTGCCATAGTGATATTTATACTCGGAATAGTAAATATCCTGACGGGCACAACCCTGTTCTTCTCCTGCCGCTGTGTGCCTACCTCAAAGCTAATGAGCGGCCTCATGAAGCGTCCCGGATATCAACGGTTCTATAAATATCACTGTTACCTCTGGTGGATACTCTGGCCCTCGGTCATCATCCATGCGGTACTCGCTTTTCTGTACTTCGGTCTGCCTGTTTAATCGGGGCAATCTCGCTCTGTTACGGCCACCTGTGGGCAGGCGGCACGTAGCAGAAAAGAGCTTGCCTTTTAAAGGAAAGGGATATTCTGTTAAAGAGAGGTTATAGAAAACCTGATACACTCAAGTTAGTAAATAATACTTAATATATTATCCATTCACCACGTATAATAAGCCATAGAAATTATGTGCTGGAGCCGCGAAGACTATAACCAACCTTCTCAGTACCTTGTGGAAAACAGGGACTTGCTGCCGCAGGGGAAAGCGCTGGATATCGCGATGGGCACAGGACGTAACGCGCTGTACCTCGCAAGCCTGGGTTGCGAAGTCGACGGCATAGATATTTCCCCGGAGGCGGTACAGAAAGCCCTCGATACGGCACAGGCGCTCGGCCTCCGTATCAACGCTATCGTCGCCGACATGGAGAAAGGCGACTACCGGTTTGAACAGGGTGTCTATGACCTGATCGTCTGCTTCAACTATCTCCATCGCCCGCTTATTCCGGCAATCAAAGACGGCCTTAAAAAGGGCGGTGTGATCGTGTATGAAACATATTTGCTGGAACAGGCGCAGTACGGAAAACCCAAGAACCCGGCATTCCTCCTCGCGCACAATGAGCTGCTCGATATGTTCCGCGATTTTCGCTGTCTTCGCTACCGTGAAGGGATTATAGAAGGCAGGGGAGCTGTCGCCGGTATCGTCGCAGAAAAAGTGTAACCGGTGGGGCATTGAACATTATCAGACAGGTACAGCCTCAATAAGGTAGTGGTAATCAGTCGCGTCTGCGATACGCTCCACATGAAAACTGGCAGCAGCGATAAGCTCCGATGCATATTCCGTACTGAACCGCATCCGGAGCGGCGGTCCGAATTCCATCTCCTCCGCCTTCCAGTCAATGTCATATAAATGCCCGCTCGCCGCGACCATTTTCCGTGCATTGGAAAGCACTGTTACCGCATTCTCAAAATCATGGAGCACATTTCCGAAGAAGATGATATCGGCGCATGCGTCGCATAAAACCGTGTCTTCTCCACTCCCCACCACCGCACGAATATTCTTTAGTCCCGCACCGAGCGCTTTCGTCTTCAACGCGTTGATAGCATCCGGATCAACGTCAAGGGAATATACCTTGCCGCTGTCGCCCACCATGCGTGCCGCCGGCAAGGTAAAATAGCCGCTTCCGCAGCCGATATCGACAAATGTCATCCCCGGCTCTATGCCGAGCATCCTCAGGATGACCTCCGGGTCCTGCCATTTTTTTCTCTTTTCTTCATCATATTTCCAGGCATGATGCCCTTTATAGCTCATTTACAAACCGCCTTTCTGCATCAGAATGTAACAAATTTATACCGCAAATAACCTTCTTACTATTTTATTAACTTTACAACAAGGTTGCACTGAAAAAAAGTGTCGCAGGTCACAATTGACAGCATGTTTCATAATAATTAGACTAAATCAACGACACCTGTCAGGAATACCCGTACGGTTGATAGTACAGTCAGCGGGAATATATGTCGACGGACCTCAGCAAGAAAATAGATACGCTTGCACAATGGATATACGAGTCCAAACATCTTGTCGTATTCACAGGTGCAGGCCTGAGTACTGAGTCGGGGCTATCCGATTTTCGCGGTCCCGATGGTCTATGGACGCGAAAAGAGAAGGGCCTGCCCGTGGAGTCCATCAATTTCGCCGGAGCGACTCCCAATGCCGGACATATAGCTATTTATGAGCTTCAGCAACTGGGAAAGCTGGAATTCCTCATCTCGCAGAACGTGGACAACCTTCACCTGAAATCGGGCATACGTCCGGAGATACTGGCAGAGCTTCACGGCAATATCACCAAAGTACGCTGTAAAAAGTGTGATTTTCTTATGGACCATTTTGAAGATATCGCGGTATGCCCGCTCTGCGGCGGCGAACTTGCCCCGAGCGTGGTCGACTTCGGACAGTCCCTGCCGGAAAAAGACCTGAAAGAAGCCTATGCACATTCCGGAAAAGCAGACCTGTTTATTGTTGCGGGCTCCAGCCTCGTCGTATATCCCGCTGCGGATATGCCTTCAGTAGCGCTAAGAGCGGGCGCACGTCTGGTTATTATAAACAGGGGCAAAACCCCGCTTGATGAGTATGCTCACCTTCTTTTTAATGAGGGGACCGGAGATATATTAACGGCAACCGTTGAAAAACTCAGGAAGCTCATGCATACCTGAACCCCGGTACATCCCCTGCACGGGAAAACGGACCTGCAGGGCTACTTCGATACTGATATAATAGTGCACAGTTACATTCATTATGGTGCTTTATGATCGATGCGAAACAGATAATATCCCTGCTTCACCTTGAACCACATCCCAAAGAAGGCGGCTATTTCAGGGAAATTTATCGTTGTCAGGAGAGCGTTCCGGCGGGTTCCCTACCGCAGCGCTATAGTGGAACACGTTCTTTTTCAACTGCCATTTATTACCTGCTTACTCCGGATACTATTTCCTCGATGCACCGCATCAAGTCCGATGAAGTATTTCATTTTTATCTCGGCGACCCCGTAGAAATGCTGCAATTACATCCTGACGGGACCGGTATTACCGTTACCCTCGGTACGGATATAGCAGCCGGAATGCAGCCCCAGGTCATAGTCCCTATGAACACGTGGCAGGGAGCGAGGTTAAAACCGGGAGGTAATTTTGCCCTGTTGGGCAACACGGTTTCCCCGGGTTTCGATTATAGTGATTACGAAGACGGCAAGCGCGAAGACCTCTCTTCATTATATCCCCGTTTCCGGTCGTTGATCGTCAGCCTGACCAGGGAGTAATTTCCGGATACAAACATGGGACCGCGTCCGGGCGGTTTTATCAGGGCATTATCTATTATACAACCGAGCACCTGTGTTATTTCATAATAGAACGAATTTGTAAATATGCTTATTTATGTTTACAATTTATTACTCAAGACCAATGAAAGAAGAATTCAATTATTGCCCGCTTTGTGGAAATCCTCTTAGTTCCGGGTTTATAGAGAATAAAGAACGGCGGTATTGTACCAACTGCGATTTTGTCGATTATAAAAATCCCCTCCCCGTGGCTGTCGCTTTTGCCACCAGAGATAAAAAATATTTATTGATCAAGAGAGGAATAGAACCGCGTAAGGGGGTATGGGGATCGGCTTCCGGTTTTATCGAGAGCGGAGAAACGCCTGAAGAAGCATGTCTCAGAGAGTTAAAAGAAGAGACAGGGGTAACCGGGAATATCGTCAGGCTGATGAGAGTAGTCCGGATCGAAGACAAGCAGGTCTATGGCGATATGCTTGCTCTCGTGTATCTTGTTCAGGTAAACGAGGGAGAAGAACCGGTCGCAGGCAGCGATGTCGATGATGCACGTTTTTTCACAATCGACGAATTGCCTGAGTATTTCACACGTATTTTTGAAGATGTAATAAAAGAAACTCAATCGTCGTGAGGTAGCTATGCAGATCGCATGTTTTATACTCGGACTGATCAGTATCATCGGATGGGCGATCGCGCTGATCCCGTTATTAGGCTGGCTGAACTGGATATTCATTCCACCTGCCGTTCTGGGACTGATCTTCGGCCTCACAGGAATAACTCTGTCCCGATCGCGCAGCGGAGTAGGAATCGCCGGTATCGTGCTTTGCCTGATAGTGATAGTCCTGGGCGCGCTCCGCCTCAAAATCGGTTGCGGATTCATCTAGGGTTGTTAGCCACAACTTGAACCGGCTGACGATAGAATCGGGCCCTCTTTATTGAGGTTTAATCTGCGATTAGCGGTACCAAATTTCTGTCTTTTGTATTGACAAGCCCTCTTTTCGTGATACGGAAAAAGGGCAGAAAAACACCGGTCAGCACCTGCAAAGAAAGGTAAGGATTTTGCAGGGGGCATCCCAGTCCGCTAAGCGCTTCCTGTATCTGCTCCAGCCTCCCGGCAGCCTCTTCAACTGTGCAGGAGGCGAGAAATCCCCCTATGGGCAAACTTAATTCCGCGATAATTTTTCCGTTCTGCGCAACTACAACGCCGCCTTCAAGTTCGCCTATCCTGTGCAATGCGCAGGCCATATCCGTTTCACATGCCCCCACAACAACCATAGGACTGCCTATTTCCCAGCTACAACTGCTCGCAAATGCGCCATCGCGCATACCGAAGCCGTGTATTAGACCGGTAAAGCTGTCCCGCAGTCCTTCCTCCCTGCTGATCACGCTGATTTTTAACAGGTCCCGAGCAGTATTTATTGCGATGCAATTATTCGTCACCGGCACCGTTTCTACAAGCTCTTTCGTTATCACATCGCTTATCTGGTCTATAACACGTACAATTACCTCCTGCTTCCCGCCTTCCACGTGTATATCGAAATCCGAAGCAGTGAGATTTCTATCAATATGTATTAAACCGAGCAATTCCCGTATCGGATGAAACGGCGTCATATTCACCAGCAATTTCCCGTTTTCAGCCGCAATACGCCCTTTGCTGATCACCGTCTCAGGTTCAATAGTTCTGATATCCGGAATTATAACCATGTCTGCGTCTCTTGACGGTGCAATGCCTCCACAAATTTGGTCGATCCTGAAATACCCGGCTGGATTGAGCGATGCCATCCTGATGGCCTGTAACGGGTCAAATCCAAGGTCTATAGCTTTTTGTACGATATAGTCCATATGCCCGTAACGGATGATATCCCGGGGATTAAGCCCGTCACTCACCAGCATAAAACGGTCGAACTCTTTGTACCTCTCCTTTATGTGGCTCACCGCCTGCAGGTCGCGCCTGACAGAGCCTTCTCTTATCATAATAAACAAGCCCAACCGGAGCTTCTCGACCGCTTCCGCCTCAGTTATCGATTCATGACATGAAGTAACTCCCGACGCCGTATAGGCGACCAGTTTATTCTTCTTGGCACCTGCCGCATGTCCGTCCAGCCGTTTTCCTGCCTCCAGTCCTGTGGAGAGCATTTCAAGTGCCTCATCATTTTCATCCAGGACCGCATTCCATGCGGTCTCACCAAGCCCGAGCACGTGCTCTCTTTTCAATAAAGCGGCGGTCTCCTCTTTTGTAAACGGCATTATACGGCCGTACGACGATAATGCCGGAATATAGGACGGGGCAATAGAAAATATTTTTAACGGTTGCGCTTCAAATGATTCCAGCAGGTTCAACAGCCCGGCATACCCTGGATCGTGACCGAGCACATTCGCCATTTCCAGTGTTTCTGTAATAATGGTCGTCGTGCCTCCCGACAGAGAGCACCGGGCATATTCGGTAGGAAGAACGACCGGAATATCGAGATGCGTGTGCGCGTCTATCAAGCCGGGAATAACGACTTTACCGGCGGCATCGATTACATTTGTTTTCGGTCCTATCGTATGCTTTCCGTCAAGGCCTACAAATGCTATCTTTTCTCCCTTCACGGCAATGGTCGAACCAGGAAGGATCTCGTTGCTATAGACATTCACAAGCCGGGCATTCCGTATGACAAGGTCCGCTTTTTCCTTTCCGGTAGCTACATTCATTAATGTTTTAATCATATCCCGATACATAGTTCTACCCTTTTATTGATTTGAAAAACAAAGAAAGCAAAAACATATTAAAAGAGCTAATGTTACGGACCTGTCACGATGTATTATATGCAGTCTATGTTCAATATATTATATACCTTAATATATTGAAATCGAAAATCAGCTTCCACGCAGCGTAGTGTACCGCCCATAAGCTCTATACTTTTAATTACAGCGCCGTACTGCGCCGGATAAACCTGTCATCCGGAAATCCGTTACTATCTTCATATAAGAATATTTGACTAAGCTGTATCATTATTAATATAATGGTTACTAACCAGTAAGTAAAAATGATATTCATTTCGAAAATTATTTTTAAACATAATATGAGTTGATATCGGGCAAACTATCCATGTTTTAACAAAATTTCAACTTCCGGGACGTTGCGCCGGTATTTGATTTCGATATATGTATTTGTTAATATTGCTCCGCTAATAGGATTGCAAAAAGAGTATAAATGATATAACATTTATATAAAATATATTATATTGAATATTGTATCCTATTAAAATATAATAGAGATATATTGAAAATAAATAATAATAACTACCGTAATATTTGACTATTTATTGTATATTTGTTATACAAAATATTATGATGAGGAGAAAAAACGGAAAAGCAATGACGATGGATAATAAAAATACAGACATTATGGCTGAAGATAAGCTGAGGATGAGCACATTCATCGCTTTACTTAGATTCAGCGATGTACTCGCCAGATACTCCTCGGTTGAATTCACCAAACACGACTCAAGCGCAGCACGAACCATGCTCATGGATGGCCTGTACCTCAACGGTGGCAGCCTCTCTCCGACTGAGCTGGCAAAATACATGTTTCGCACAAATCACAGCATCACCTCCATGGTTGATACTCTTGAAAAGCAGGACCTGGTCCGCCGGGAACCCAATCCGCTTGACAGACGGTCAATAAAAATAACTCTCACCGCTCAGGGTTGGGAACTAATGGAAAGAATGCTGCCTGCAACATACGATATCAGTAAAAGAGCGCTTGAATGTCTCGACGATGATGAAGCCGAGAGTCTGAAAGAAACATTAAAAAAGATCAGCAAGCATCTTCTGGAACAGATTGCCGATCAGGATGAAGAAGAGATTTAAATGCGTTATCGGGTAGAGCATAAATATGCTCTACCTGAACATTCATTATAACGATACCGGGAAATACGGCCCGGAATGCTTCTGTTGTTTTTATGGATAACATCGGTTATCGTACATAGAAGCGATATAACATACCGTCCTTTTGACTCCATTTTATAATCAGGAGCAGTCCTTTTTACGTCCTGAAGCACATGTTCATTTACTGCATACGTTTTAAAAAACTTCTTTTTTCCGGCCCTGTTTTCTTTTTTTACCTTTCCGGTGTCATCCTTTGCATAACCGGTTGCTCTATTATTTAATTTTAATGTCCATAAAACACTTGGATAGCGTGATCGACAACGTGATAGAGTCAGGCTGTAGCTGGAGACATTAATTCAAGTATAATGTTATAAAAATTTATTTTAGTATAGCGGGAAGGATGCACAATGGCTGATAAAAGGATCGAGAAGCTGGCCCAATTGATCGTTAATTACTCTGTAAAGGTACGCCCCGGCGACAAAGTGGCAATATACTCATCGACCATGGCGGAACCTCTCATCAAAGAGGTCTATAAAAACGTTTTGCATGCCGGCGGGCATCCTCTTGTAATGGTTTCGCCACGCGGCTTAGAAGAGATAATGTTTAAAAATGCCTCCGACGAGCAATTGAAATATGTACACGAACCGGTTAAATATGTTATGGAGAATTATGATGTCCGTATTGCCATTGCCAGCGATGATAACACGCGGGAACTGAGCCAGGTCGATTCATCCAGAATAGTATTGCACCGGCAGGCCAGGACAGAACTAAACAGAATATTTATGGAGCGCAGTGCTTCCGGTGAACTTCGATGGGTTGTCACCCTGTTTCCCACCAATGCCTATGCACAGGATGCCGGAATGAGCCTCAGTGACTATGAAGACTTTGTCTACGGTGCCTGTTTGCCGGACATGGATGACCCGGTAGGATACTGGCAACGTTTTTCCGCCTGGCAAGATGGAATTATCGAATGGTTAAAAGGAAAAGAAAAAGTGCATATCGTTGGTCCGGATACCGACCTTCGACTCAGTATAAAAGACCGTGTTTTCGTAAACTGTGACGGCCGCTTTAACATGCCGGACGGGGAAATTTTTACCGGGCCGGTGGAGGACAGCATCGACGGTCACGTTACATTCTCGTATCCGTCACACTACAGCGGGCGGGAAGTTACGGGAGTACGCCTCCAATTTGAACACGGAAAAGTCATACAAGCACATGCCGACAAAGACGAGGAATTCCTGATAAAAACACTCGATACCGACAACGGTGCGCGTTACATCGGTGAGTTTGCCATCGGTACAAATGAAGGAATCAACCGTTTTACCGGAGAAATCCTGTTCGACGAGAAGATAAACGGAAGCTTTCACATGGCGCTTGGAGCGGGTTATCCTGAAACAGGCAGTAAAAATGAGTCTGCAATCCACTGGGACATGATCTGCGATCTACGTCAGGGAGGGGAAATTCGAGTAGACGGTGAACTCCTTTACAGGGACGGAAAATTCGCTATTCCCGTATAGGTATCTTTTTTCAACGGTCGTAGATATACCCGCTGTCAACTTAAGAGGAGATTATTCGTGGCGGAGTGATTCGATGGGATCGAGCATGGCAGCCCGTAATGCCGGATAAGTACCTGACACTAACCCGATACCGATAGCAACTGCCAGCGCTAGAATAATAATATCAGCACTGATCTTTGCCTCAATTGTGAACGGCCCCATCATTCTTAATCCGCCTATTAACCGTGCACCCCCTATAGCGAAGAGAAGGCCGATTATACCGCCGCACATACTGAGCAAGCCTGACTCGGTGAGAAACTGAATCAGGATGTCTTTACGCTTCGCACCGATAGATTTGCGTATACCGATTTCACGGGTCCTCTCGGTTACCGACACAAGCATAATATTCATTATGCCGATACCGCCGACGAGGAGCGCGATTGCGCCGATTGCGCCCAGGAAAAGAGAAAAAGTTGCCATGGTCTGCGTCATATTTTTCAATATTTCGGTCATGTTCCTGATATCGAAATCGTCCTGTGCTCCAGTCCTGATATGATGGCGTTCCCTGAGTATCGTTGTCACTTCGGCAATAGCTTTATTTATCTGATCGGTGTTGGTTGCCATCACTGCAATTTGTCCGACAGTTTTTCCGGAAACTATTTTTGACTGCATAGTCGTCAGTGGGATCAACACGTAATCGTCAGACCCCGGCCTTCCTCCGAGTTCTTCGATAACACCGATCACCTGAAACTTTCGCCCCTCGATCCTGAGACTCTCACCGACAGGATTCGCGTCTTTAAAGAGGTCTATCGCAGTCTGATGCCCCAGCACGGCTACGCTGGTCTTCCTTTTCACATCGTTTTCAGATATGAAATCGCCTTCCTCAACGGGATAGCTTTGCACTTCGGCAATTTCAGGAGTTACACCGGAACAGGTTATATTTACATCGGAGTTTTCATAGGAGACCTTCGCCTGACTGCGTATCAAAGGCGCTACTACGCCCACGGACGGGGCTCTTTGTTTATCTTTCAGCGCTTCTGCATCGTCGAGCGTGAGATTTCCCCCACTCCCGGCTTTATCCGAAGTGCTCGATATGTAGAATGCATTCGCGCCCATATCCTCGAACATTGATGTCATACTCGCCTGCTGCCCTCTCCCCAGTCCAACAAGGAATACCACCGCAGCAACACCGATCACGACACCCAGAATTGTCAGTGAAGACCGCAGTTTTGTGGATACGATTGCCTGCCATGAAGTTTTAAAACTATCCCAAAGGCTCATCTTCGCTTTTCGTCCACGATTTTTCCATCTCTGAGATAAATCGTACGCTGAGTGTACCCAGCTATGTCTTCTTCATGAGTTACAATAATTACAGTGATTCCCTTTTCATTCTGGGCCTGGAGCAGAGACATAATACTATGGCTTGTATTGGTATCCAGATTACCCGTAGGTTCATCCGCCAGTATGATCGCAGGATTGAGTACGAGAGCCCGTGCGATTGCCACTCTCTGCTGCTCGCCGCCGGACATTTCCGAAGGACGATGATATGCCCGCTTCCCTATTCCAACCGTATCAAGCGATTCCAACGCTCTGGTCCGTTTGTTTTTTACGCCCGAATACACCATAGGCAATTCCACATTCGCCAAAGCAGTAACCCGCGGAAGCAAGTTAAAGGACTGGAATACAAATCCGATCTTCTTATTTCTGATCTCCGCCAGTTGATCATCTTTTAACCGGCTGACATCGGTGCCGTCCAGGCGGTATATACCGGATGTAGGCCTGTCCAGGCAGCCCAATATATTCATAAGTGTGGACTTGCCGGAGCCGGACGCCCCCATAATCGATACCATTTCTCCTTTGTCAAAGTGAAAGGAGATGTCGTTCAGAGCGACAACATTGACCTCTCCGATTTCATATATCTTGGTTAAATTTTCAATATCTATCATTTTTCAACTCTCACAAATAAGTAATACATATATAATATAGCTCATATATTTTACCAGATAATACCTATCGCGGCGGACCGCCTCTATCTGTTGCTCTCATTCCACCCGGCGGAGGTCCACCTCCTGCGCCATTGTTGGTCGGCATATTTGCCGCGGTATTATCCGGTACAATAATCTTTTCACCCTCTTGCAGGCCCGATACTACTTCAGCATACTGGTAGTTCTGTGCACCCAGTTTTATCGGTCTGGGAACACCTTCGCCAGTAGCAGGATCCTGCACCAATGCAATTTTCCCCATTGGCGTATCCAGCGCAGCCCCCACCGGTATTAGTAATACATCCTGCTTATCTTGCACGGAAATGGTGGCAGTCGTCGTGAGATCATCGCGTAATGCTATATCCGTGTGATCAAGCGCAATTGTCACTGCGAATGTCAATACCCCAGTATCCTTGGTACCGTACGGGGATATAAACGTAACCGCGCCGGTCAATTCTTGATCGGGAAGCGCATCTACGGCAATCGTTGCTTTTTGCCCCACATGTACACTATATATGTCTACTTCATCTATAATACCCTCAAACATGACCGTGCCGGTATCTACCAGTTTCACAGCCGCCTTCGAAGAATAATCGACACCGGACAATTTATCATCTGCTTTTACGCCGATATTCACGACCATTCCATCAAAAGGCGCAAGGATCTCCGTTTTCATTAATTCCTGTTTCTGATTTTCTATTGTTGCCAGCGCTTTCTGCAAATTAAGGTTATATTTCTGAACGTCGCTCAGGTTGAGGCCGCTTTCAAAATACCATTCCCTGTTTTCAAGGACGTCCTGTCCGATCCTCAGGTCAAGCTGCGTCAATCGCAGCATTTTCGCAAATTCCACGGGATCGTAGTCGCCGGATTTTACCATTTTTTCCAGGTCTACAACCGAGCTTGTTGCAGATTTCAGAAAATCCAGGCTGGTAGCCGTGTCGGGATAAGCGATCGAAAACCGTATTAACTGGCCTATTGAACCGGCAACTGCCCTGTGCGTATCAGTGAAATGCACGCTGAGGCTTTTTATTGCCGCTATCGCATCTTCATATGCTCCCGACTCAATCAATTTCTGGACATTTAAAAGCAGTTCCTGGTCCCGCGCCAGTTCGCGCATCGTCTCAGCCGTCCTTTTATATATCCTGTCGTCATTCAGAGAATCGGGGTCTTCAGTCGCGTAATCAATCGTAGTATCGAGATCGGGGAATAGTTCGATATCCTGTATCTGCCCGTTCAACATGGTTATACTTGTCTCAATGTCATAATAGCAGGCACGTATCTTCAAAACCGCTTCTTTATAGAAGCCCTGCCCGGTGTATTTCCCTGCTTCGTCCAGTTCTGCCTGCGCCTGTTCAAAGCTGAGCAATGCCGTGGTATCAGGATAACGGTATGGATAATCGATGCCGGTATTGCAACCCGTTTCCAGTGAATTCAAATCTGATTGAAGATCATAACGGACTTTTTCTATTTCAATCTTTTGCTCTGTATTATCGAGTCTTGCCAGTAAAGTGCCCTCTCTTACAAAATCGCCTTCCTGTACCAGTACTTCTTCCACAACGCCTGTGGTACCAAAGCTTAAATCGACTTTATGCGGCATGACCAGGCTGCCGTCGGCATTTACCCCTACAAATATGTTACCCCGCTGCACTTCTACAATTTTTTGTTCCGGTGTTGTTTCTTTTCCTTTGCCCGCACAACCAGCCAGTCCTGCAACTGCAAGTATCACCGCAAGCATTCCCAACAACAAAGGCTTAACAATTTTTTTATTGTTCAATATCATCCTTGTGCTTTTCATCGATAAAATAAATTTCTTTATTCCCGTTTATATACCCGAGAAGGGCTATTTCAGTACTGGAAATCCTCTCGTAAACATCTATCCTATTCCCCGATTACTACTTTATCTCCTTCATTTAACCCGGACAAGACCTCGGTATAACGGTCGGTCTGAAGGCCTGTTGTAACCTGTTGTTGTTGCGCCTGCATCGTATTCTCGTTCCAGAGCTCAACAAATTTACCTTCGGGAGTTCCTTTAATTGCTTCGACCGGTACCAGCAGCACATTTTTCCTGTCCGCCTGGATAATATCAGCTGTAGCAGTCAGGCTGCCTTTTAGCTCGACATCAGTTGGATCTAACTTGATAGTCACGGCATATTCGACAACTCCGGTATCCGTATTCCCCGACGGTGAAATAAAAGTGACCGTGCCGGTTAACTCTCTATCGGGAAGTGCATCGACAACTATCGTGGCTTTCTGCCCCACTTTCACTGAAAAAATGTCGATTTCATCGACTACTCCTTGAAACTGCACCGCCCCCATATCTACCACTTTCACCGCAGTCTTCGAGGAATAGTCCTGGGACGAAAGCTGGTCGTCTTCACTTACTCCTATATCGACTACAGTACAATCAAACGGCGCCAGGATTTCCGTCTTCATATACTCTTCTCTCGCATTACGCAAACTCGCCTGATACTTTTTCAAGCTCAATTTATAGGTGCGAGTGTCTTTCAATGAAAGGCCGTGCTCGGCCTCCCAGATATTTCTTTCGAGTATAGCATTGCTGGTATTCATATCATGTTCAGCTTTGCGCAGTGCGAGCGCTATATCCTCTTTACTGTAAGTGCTCTGCTCTATGCCTTCCTGCAACGCCTGCAATGTATCCTCTGCCGATTGAAAGAAGTCCAGACCGGTCAATATATCAGGATAGCTCATCGTTTGCGTGATAATAAGCCCGATTGCATACTCGACATCTATTCGGGCTTTGAACATACTTTTTTGGGCTTTGTCGAGATCTGCCGATGCCCGGGTATAGTTCCCGTCAGCAATCAGACGACAGATATTTTCCACATTCGCCTGTTCTTTCTTCACGGAAGTGATCGCCAGGGGGATCTTGGGATAAATATCCTCAAGTCTTTGTATTTCATGGTCGACAGAATATACATCGGTCCAGCCTGTAATATCGGGATACTCTTTAGTGTCGGAGAGGGGAGCATCGAGTATTGTAATGCATGTTTTCATATCATAGACAGCGATATTCAGTTCCCCGAGTGCATCGTCGTACTTACCCTCTTTCAGCAAACCCTCCGCATCCGCAACTTCCTGCTTCGCAAGCTCAAAATTGGTAAGTGCACTTGTGTGAGGATAGCTGCGATATAATCCCAGAACCTGATGCATTCCCGGGACCGTTTCTACTAGATCGCTTAAACTTATCTGGAGGTCCAGTAACGCCTGCTCAATGGCAATAATTTGTGAAGTATCGTCAAGCTTGGCCAGAAGTGTACCGGCCTTGACCTTATCACCTTCTTTTACCAGCACCTCTTTTACTGTTCCGGCCGTGCCGAACCGTAATTCGAAGACCTGAGGCATTACCAGAGTCCCATCCGATACAACCGCGATCGAAAGATCACCCCGCTGTACTTCTGCCAGATTGCTCTCTGTGGATGTCTTCTGTGTTGTTTTACAGCTGGTTATAAATAAGAGACAAATGATTAAAATGAGAATAGCTATGGTGATAAGCTTCTTCGTCATTTTATGAGTGAACAGATGTATATCGTATCGCAAGCGGGTCCCGATTCAGATATATAATTCTTTTCCGTTGTTATAAAAAGACAGTTCAGCCGGTAATCATTAGTTCAACTGAATGTATATATTGTATTAATAGTACTTTCAGATTATTAAGAGATTATTAATATTATGGACAATACGAAAATTTTTATTAACCTTCCTTAAGCGATTATTATATCACATGCGAATTGTGATGCATTATATACGAATTGCCGGTAAATAGAAACAGGTATTCCATTCTCTCCCTGCAATATTATTCAATTATCCGTGCAACAGATTTACCGGCAAGACGTCCGTATACGATGCAATCCGCTATAGCGTTACCGCCCAGCCTGTTGGAACCGTGAACACCACCGACTATTTCCCCGGCGGCGTAGAGCCCGGGAATATGACGGCCGGAACGGTCGATAACCTGGCAGTTTGCCGTGTCTGTCTTCAACCCGCCGCACATATAATGCACTGCCGGAGAACCGCTGGAAATAAAAAAGGGCGGTATTTCAATCTTATAAAGAAGATTATGTTGTGCTTGATGAAAATCGGGGTCATATTTCGCATCGATATAGGAATTATAAGTGTTCACAGTCTTTTCCAGTATAGCGGGTTCCATTCCCGCCTTAATTGCAAGTTCAGCAATGGTATCTGCCATGAATACTTCGCCGGGATGTTTTTCGGCCAGCCTCATTGCCGATTCCAGCGGTATCTCACCGAAAGCCCTGCCCGAAGACCCCAGTCCCTGCAGGTCATTCAATATATAGCATACTTTCTCCGGAGTCTTCATGATAGCTTCAGAGATGTCATCCCGCCGGGCATCGCAGGCAGCAATCCGGTTACCCTTCAAATCCAGATAGATCGTGCTGTTCGTTGAAAGACCGCTGAGCCGGCTTGCATAAGATAGTTTTCTCACACCTGCCGGTCTTTTTTGAAACCTGATATCACGTCCTATCGGACCGGCAGCCTGAATATAGTCCATATCCGTCAACACTGCACCGACCTCTTCGGCTATAGTGAGCACTTCTCCGGTTGCTCCCGCATGGTTCGACGTCGTGAACCTGTCGTCAAACCGTGGATCGTACTTTGTCCTCATAGCGACGTCTGCACAAAAACCACCGGACGCGAGTATAACCGCTTTCGATGCCCGGAAATTTATCGTATGGTTTCCCACTATCGCCTCTACTCCCATCACCTTTCCCGTTTGCGATTGTTCCCTGACTATACGCATAACTTTATACTGAAGGAGGATTGGAATTTGTCTTTGAACTATTTGATCATAAAGCGCGGCTACGATGGCAGCACCACCCTTTCTCCTTTTATATCCCGGAGAATGAGTCCTGGGCCAGACAGCACCGTATAGTTGAAAAATAGGCTCAACGAGCTTAACACCCATCTGTTCCAACCATTGCCATCCTTCAAGCGCATGTTCCACCATATATTTTACCTTCTCGGGTTCACCTCTGTTATCTCCACCTGCAAGCGTTTGTTTATAGTGCAGGTCGATCGAGTCCTTGATACCCAGGGCACGCTGCCTCTCCGGATCGACACAGCCATAATAGCCTGCGGAAATTATGGAATTCCCGCCGAGGTACGGCATCTTTTCCAGTATGATCACAGATGCGCCTGCATCTCTAGCTTCTATCGCTGCGGAAAGACCGGCAAAACCAGACCCGATAATTACGACGTCTGTTGTTTCGTCCGGAGTAAAGGCTTGTATATCTGTCATTTTTTTATCCATATAGGCTGCTCATTTCCAGGCATTCTACACGCATGTTTCGTAAGAGCTATTATCAGTGCCGGAATAATAAATCGTGATACCGATAACACTATAGTTTACCCTCACAACAAAGATGATTTCAAAATACCGTCTGCCTCTGACATGACATGAGGTGGCCACTAATAAATACAGTAGTTCAGTTTTCAGGCACTCTGAAACATATAGCCCGACACCTGTTTCCTGTATTAAAAGTAGCAAATTTAATGTTGAATTTATAAAATAATATTACTTATATTGTTAATCTGCCTGAATAATATATATTGCCCGTATTGACATGCCAAATAATTCTATAAGGAGACACCCGATGACAGGAAACCGAAAGGTAATGACCGATAAACAACGTATTGAAGCATTATTAAACCGTAAGAGGCCGGACCGCATACCTGTTTGGCCCTTTGCCTGTAACGGCTTCGCCGTAATATATAACAAATTGCCGCTCGCTGCAGCGTATACCGACCCGGACGCTTGTTATGAGGCAGTACGCAAGACTTGTCTGGACTTCGGATGGGTATTCTGGCCGGGAATGATGTATGCGTCCATAGGTGCATGGGAATTCGGGGGCGAGATAAGAATGCCCGGCGGAGACTACGACCAGGCACCTATGATCATACGTAATCCCGTAGAGAAAGATGACGATGTATATAATTTAAAATGGCCGGGACCGGACTCAGGATTTTTCCCTATTGCGAGAAGATATGCAGAGTTAGCCCTTCAGAATAAATCAGAGAATGCTCCGTTTAATGCCACTATCGGTGCCGGTGGAGCATTCGGCCTTGCCTGTAATATCGTCGGTACTGACCGGTTTCTCCGGTGGTTAATTAAAAAACCGTCCCTGGCACACTATTTACTGGACACAATATCCGCGTGGCAGCTATCAGAACTAACGTCAAAAGGTGAGACACCCTGTACTGAAGGTGTTCTATGTATGAGCGGCGGTGCAACATCATCAAATTCTCTGATCTCGCCGAAGCAGTTTGAGGAATTTGTCCTGCCTGCTATCCAGACAGGCCAGAAAAAATTACGGGCACTTGGATATAAGACGACATACGTCCATATTTGCGGTGAGCACAATCTCAATCTGCCTTACTGGGCGCAGGTAGATTTCGGGGATCCCGGCATAATCGGAGTTGGACACGAGGTAAAACTTGAGACAGCAGCGAGATACTTTCCCGATAATATAATTCTGGGCAACCTGGAGCCTGCGATTGTTCAACAAGGGACACCTGAAGAAGTATACGAAGCAACAAAAAAAGTCGTTTTGGAAGGGAAGAATTTACCCGGAGGCTATATCTTTTCAACAGGTTGCGACTTACCACCGCGATCGCCCATTGAGAATATAAAAATGATGAACAAAGCGGTAGATGATTTCGGCTGGTATAATTCTGTATAAGATATTCTCAATTTTACTCTCCACTGTCAGTAAACAGAGTGATTCATATTCAATAAAACTGACGATATATTGTCTATGCAAAACAAAGACTAATAATATCAGTGGTTTTTATAGAATTATAGGGAAAAGAAAAGGGGACCGGATATCCGGTCCCCTTTTCCGGTATGAAAACGATCTATCCTTTATAGTAACGTGTTAATCGCTTTACATACCTCCCTCATACCTCAATGTAGACAATACTCATAATAAAACTGTTAATGCCGCTTTCAGTAATCTCTTTAAAGCGTCGCCTTCATTCTCCCTATCTTGCGGACTATCGACGGAATGATTGCCACCAGGATAATAAAGCCGATAACACAACAGATAATGATGATTAATGTTTTCAGGGTAATAAAACCGACTTTGACCACAGATAAGGGAGTCCAATCGCTGGTGTTACCGGCGTCATCGATAGCCCTCACTCTCCAGTAGTATTCCCCGTGTGATAAAGCCTCTGCCTCGGTCAGTGTATATTTGGAATCATTTAAATCTGTAATCTGAAGTAAAATGGTGGAAAAATTGGATACTGTGCTGATCTCAAGTTCATAATGAACACCGCTGGGATCCGTCACGTCGGTCCAGTCGAATGTCACCTTCACATCTCCGATATAGCCGACTCTTCCCCCGTCTTTAGGTGCAGCAATACGCGGTACCGGCGGAGGAGTCGTTTCCATGCTGAACACTGCGGAAGCTGAGACACCGTCTGTATCAGTTACCGTTACTTTTACGTCTCCGCTGAGGTTCTTCGGCGCAGGGAAGCTCGTTGTAAAACTGCCGTCAGTGTCGGTTGTCAAACTCGAACTAACCGTATTATCGCCATAGTTGACTATATAGTCCTGACGGCTGCTGAACCCGGTGCCTTCAACGTAAATCGTAGTCCCTACATTTCCTTCCTTTGGTTTGAGAGTAATGACCGGTTCAATGTCGAATGTACTATCAACTACATCGGCAGAAACCGTGGTATCTCCATAGGCATCGATGGAATGACTGCCGTATGAGGCAGCAGGTATAATCAACGTGGTAGACCAGTTACCATCATCATCAGCATCTATTCCACTTCCTATCGCCTTACTGTCGAAAGTGACCTTAATACCATCCTCATCATTGGCAAAACCGGTGCCTGTTACATCGATCTCGTCACCGACATAGCCTTCCGTCTGCGAAATACTTATTCCGGGCAATACTGAGAAGTTAAGATCATCCACATCACCGTCATCGGTTGTCTCACCTTCTGCATCGATTACATGCGTTCCTTTGGTCGATGACGGTATTTTAAAGCTTGTGCTCCATTTGCCGTTTACATCGGCAATAATTGCCGTTCTCATTTCTTTATCATCGTAGAACACAGTGATATTGCTTTCAGCGGAATCGAAGCCCGTTCCCGTGACAGAAACAGCGGTACCCACACCACCTGTTACCGGTTGCATCAATATTTTGGGACTTACTGTGAACGTTTTATCCACGACATCGCCCTCATCGGTCGTAGAGCCTGAAGCGTCCAGAAGGTGCGTACCATTTGTCGATGAAGGCACCTTGAGCGTAGTTGTCCACGATCCGTTGTCGTCGGCGGTAATACCTGTTTTCACTGCGGAGTCATCGTATAAAATCTTTATCGAAGTTTCGGCGCTTGCAAAGCCGAGCCCTTCAACAGTTACTACCGTATCGACATAGCCTGTTATCGGATCGATGGTAATAGTAGGGTTAACAGTAAAAGTACCTGAATAAAGCTGTGTGCCTCCTGAATTTTCCACTGTCACAGTATGGGAGCCACCGTAGGTCTCTGCAAGTGTAAAGGTCACTATTCCTGACGTTGGAACATAGCCTGTCTTGTAATCATTTCCATCCCACTTAAGTACATACCATATACTGGGAGTAAGGCCCGAGATGCTCACATCGGTGCCGACAGCGCCTTCCACCGGAGACATTGCCGCAGCATATGCAGCAGGAGCCGCTATGAAAGAAACAGATAATAGTAATATACACAATATAACGGTAATACATTTAATCCGCATTCTGGTCACCTCCACATTAACTTTCTTTGCATCCTACACATTACCGGCATGAGCATCATGAACCGAGTTAAACAGTTTCCCCTGAGCCATATATTCACGTTTGCTCAAACCATCCATTATTAAAATTTCAACCATTTTAGACAGATGTCGTCCTTCTTCCTTCGCAAGTTGCCTCACCCTGCGGGCCAGGCTTTCCGGAATTTGTACGGTCAAACTATCATGTCCGGCTTTTTTTCTCGGCATTTTACCTTCGCAAATAACAGTACATTTTCCGTCATGTTACATAACTCGTACGTAATTGTCAAGTACATAATAGTACATTGTCGATATATGTACGTACATACCCGGAAGAAGTACGGCACATATCACCTGTCCGAAAGCCGTATTTTTTATTCCTCTTTACCGTTAAAACGGGTGTGAATATGTTTGGTTTATTAGATACGAGGAACACGGGGTAAGAAGTAACGATAATTTATGTTATATGAGATACTGCCATGGTGATGAAATGATAAACCGGCGGAACGTCCCTTGTATTTATAAGGGTTGCTCCGGCCGGTCCTGGCTAACTTCAGCAATTTGTTTTATTGCGCACAGGATATGTCAACAGGCTTACCGGTTCTTTTTACCGGTAAGTTCGGATGCAGAGCCAACTGATTGTTCATCGATATCCACCTGAAGCGGTACAAGTATACGCGCAATCATGCCCCAGTAACCTATTGAAATGGTAAGTTCCACGATTCGCTGTTCATCGAGAAACTGCTTTAATGTCTCAAAAGTTTCGTCGGTTACCGCCACCTGTTGTGCTACCTCGTCAGTATACTGCAATACAGCACTTTCTTCTTTATTAAATAACCCGGATTCCTGCCATCGGGACAATACGTCCGCCTGTTCACGGGTCACCCCGGCTTCCAGCGCAACCGGATAATGTTGTGTCCATTCGTATTCGCTGCCTGCAAGCTTTGCTATCCTGAGAATGGCCAGCTCACGCAGCTTCGGCGAAAGTGCTGTCTTCGAAAGCAACGTATTGCCAAGCTGTAAATGATTTCGCATAACACGCGCATTATGAGCCAGCGCCCGGTACAGGTTGATGATCCGCGCTCCGTTTGCCTCCATTTTTTCGTAGAGTTCTTTTACCTCCGGCGATGCCTGATCTTTTCCGATTAGCCGGACACGTGCCATTGTTTTACCTCCTGAACATATATAAAAAGACAATATACAGGGCTTTATTCTACCCGTATCTATATTCGATAACAAGCTATAGACACTCGATAGCAATGAGATATATGCTCTATATTCACCGGTAAGATATTGCCATGCGCTAAAAAAGTACGATAATGTAAAGATAAAACGGCATGAAAAACATTAACCCGGATGACCATACGCTGCTCGAAATCTCATGGCGCGACTGGCATATACCGGAGCCGCCATCCGTACTATGCCCGCGCGACGTTAACAGGAATAACCTGTCACAATGCGCCTCCGGTATCGGCAGGAAACTCGATGAAGCCAGAAGTATTCAGGGAAAGAAAGCGTTACAGGCCTTGTTTATCGAGTGGCTCTATTCTGCAGTCCATTCTAACATCAAGCGCGGGCGTATTTACCGTCTTAACGACGTATTAAAAAACGGGCGGGCTGATTGTCTGGGCTTTACCTGTCTTTTCGCCGGACTCGGCGCTTTATTCGGCGTAGAACATGGAGTAATAGAGGTAATCATCGATAATGCCGGACGATATGTCCCGCATTATGTAAATCTGGTACATCTAGCGGACAATTCACTTCGCTTCATTGATGCATGGTACGGCTCCAGCGATATCAGGCACAGGCGTATCGCGGCATTTATAAACGGCGCGGTAAGCGATAGGAATATCGATGATATTAGCAGTGCGGATACAATAGATGGACTGCCTTCCGGTTGTATCCGTGCGCTCACGTTATATATTGAAGGAAACCGCTTTCTGGAACATAACGACCCTGATGCTGCAATAATGTGTTACAGCAACGCAATAATGCTTTATCCCTCGAACAGCCGTATATGGTTCAACCGTGCAATTGCATATGAGCGAAAGGGCAGATATAAAGATGCGGAGCACGATTATGCAGTTGCGTGTAAAGACAATGCCGGTATCGCAAGGATACTTGCGAACATTGATGCGCTGGAAGAGCTCATCAAGCTCGATGAAATGCGCATCGGAGAAAGAGAACAGGATATATATCTGCTGTATAAAGGTTTCAAGACGGGATCACCTGTCATGTATGAAACCATCAGAAAAAAGTTCGGCATTACATCCGGTGAGCTTGGCAGGATCGTTTCAAAAATCGACACAATAAAGTGATTATGGTTTGAAAGCTTGCGAATAGCTTCTTTTTGAATTAGAGGTAAAAATCGCGTAGAATAATTCCCGCGAGAAAAAAACAGGCATGCTACAAGAATTCGCTCCTTCAGAACTTAAACTCCGGGTCCTGCGGACTCAACCCGCTATCGATCAAGGCCGTAAAGGAATCGTTATCAGCGATCCGATGGGTATAAGCGATAAAATGGTCTTTGTCCCCGGCCCGCTCACATTATTGCTGCCTCTTCTGGACGGAACGCGGGATATCTCGGCGCTTAAAACAGGGTTCGAACTGCGTATGGGTTTCCCGATCGATAACATGACAATTGAACAGGCTGTCCAGCAGTTTGACGAAGCATTATTTCTGGAAAACGGACGTTTTTACCAGGCATATACCGAAGTGCTTAATGAGTACAGGTCGGCTGTCTCCCGACCTCCGGTACTTACAGGCATGTGCTGCCCCACAGATCCGGTTGAATTGAGGACATTCCTTGACTCTTATCTGGAACAGCCCCGCAATAAAAAACAAAAGTGCCCTACCGGCATAAAAGGGATCATCAGCCCTCATATCGACTATGAAAGAGGCGGTAATATTTATGCAAAGGTGTGGTCACAGGCAAAAGAATCGTTACAGGATATTGAGCTCCTTATAATCCTGGGGACCGATCATAACGATATCGAAGCGAATATCACGCTTACTTACCAGAGCTATGAGTCTCCCTGGGGTATCGTGGCAACAGACAAACAGGCGGTGGATGAGCTTGCCGATGAGCTGCATGAGAGCATCTTCAAATATGAGCTACATCATCGAAAGGAACATTCTATCGAGGCAGCACTGATGTGGGCACACCACCTGTTGAAAAACACGAAATGCGACATGCTGCCCATTCTCTGCGGTTCGTTCCAGCAGTTCATCGACAGCGGAGAGAACCCTTCGGACCAAAAGAATATCCGCTCAACGATCGAATTTCTCAGGAAGTTGTCCGGACGGCGCCGTACAATGATCGTCGCCGCAGCGGACCTGGCACACCAGGGCCCTGCATTCGGCGACCCGCAGCCCCTGGATGTAGTAGGGCGTGCCCGAATGGCAAAACATGACGAAGAACTCGTCTCGGTTATGTGCAGCGGAAATGCTGAGGACTTTTTCACACTTATCCGTAAGGAAGGCGATAGCAGACATGTATGCGGGCTTTCACCTATCTATATGTTGCTTTCCGTACTCGCCGGAGCGGAAGGCACTCCTGTGGGATATGCTCAGTGTCCTGCCAGCGAAGACTCGACATCTATGGTCTCGATCTGCGGGATCCTCTATTGAGCGTTTTCCGGACTGTCAGCCTGTATAAGTCACATTCGACACCGTCGATTTATTGCCGAACGCTACTGTCTGATATATGATATGTGTAAAGAAAAGAAATAAAATCTAAACATTCCGACAATGATGAGAAAAAAAGTACACTATATAATCACCTTTTTGCTCTGCGTATTGCTTATGAGCGCGGCATGTATTGATACGAGCCAGCTCGAGGAATTCACTGATTCGGACGGCGACGGCTGGTCCGATGCGCAGGAGAAACTCGCCGGTACCGATCCTCAAAAGGTTGACACAGATAATGACGGTTACTGGGACCCCCATGATGCCAATCCGCTGGACATAGATATACCCGTTGCGGGCGGTGCCGCAAAACAAAGCGCCGGACCGGCGGAACAACCTGCTCAAGAGAATGAAGAAATTATCGAGCAGGTACCGGATGAAGAACCTGTCGAACAGACAACACCTCCCGAACCTTCAATGGAATCCGATACGTCTCTCGCCGCTCAGGAAATGCGCCAGGTACAAAAAGCCGTCGAAACAATGATGCGTAATAACATGCTCACCGAGATTAATAATCCCGTTTACGTTGCAACAAATGATATGCACCATTTCCCCGATATAAGGACAGAGCACGGAGACGCCGGGACCGGCTATGTGCTCTACCTTCATGATTTCAACGGAGACGGCGATCCGGATACTAACTATTTTCCCAAACGGTATACTAACGGTACCTATACATGTGACAGGTCCGGCAATGTAACACAGGTGACTACCGGTCACGAATAAATTCACCCTTTCGGTTATTATCCTTTTACAGTATTACACCGTTATAAATAGTATAGTTTTGTAAAAAGCCTGAAAATAGTTAAAGCCCTATATAATGTCTGTATAATAAACCGGGAGGAGATGGATAAATAATCATGTGGGAGACGATAGCTGTAGTCCTGTTGATAATCGTACTGGTTATTATTGTCTTTTTTATCGCAGGCAGCACCATCTTTAAATACAGGACTATCAATCTGGCAGAAAAAGTACTGAAAAAGAGCAGCAACAGAAATACAGAGATAGTAAAGGAAGAAGACCTCGACCATTTGCCGGAACAGCTACGGAACTATTTGATATATACTCAGATCACCGGTAAACAGAGAATCAGTGTTTGCAGATTAAAACAAAAGGGCCACATAAGGACATATCCCGAACGCGGCTGGATGTCGCTCCGCGCAGAAGAATACTTTTCCGTCGACCCTCCTGCTTTCCTCTGGAACGCGAAAGTAAGAGTCGCGCTTCTTCCTTTATTGCGGGCACGCGATAGTTACATGGAAGGAAAGGGGAATATGATGATTTCCTTTCTTTCATTTATCACCACGGTTAACGCTCACGGAAAAGAGCTGGACCAGGGCGCATTGCTGCGCTACCTTGGCGAAATGGTATGGTTCCCTACCGCATTTCTCAATGATAACATCGTGTGGGAAGAAATCGATACAGGCTCATTACGGGCTACGATAACAGTTGAGGGAAAAACGGCGACGGCTGTGTTCCACTTCGATGAAGAAAACAGGATAACAGGCTTCACTGCACTGCGATACCGCTCTGTGAACGAAAAATATTCGCTGGATAAATGGTTCGTTCAGGTAAAAAATTACAAGGAGGTAAACGGTATTCGGGTGCCTACACATGCCGAAGTAATGTGGAAACTTGAAGAAAAGGATTATTCCTATTTCAAGGTAAAGATCGCAAATATCAACTATAACAGGCACGAACCGTACTAGCCTGTTCCACAGTAATCTCGCTCTATACTGTACCGCTTACAACTTGCTTTTCAGGGCACCGAACGCGCTCTGCCAGTTTTCTACATGGTGTTCCTCATCGTGAATGATACGTTTGATAAGCGATACCGTCCCGTCATCGAATTTCACCCAGCCGAGAAAGCTATTATAGTCTTTGATGGCATGCTTTTCGACCAGTATATCCGCACTTAATATACACATTTTGCCGAATATCCCGGTGATCATTCCCAGGATTCTACCGGCAAGCCAGAAAAGAAATCCCATTCGCGTCGCTGTTCCGCTTACCTCGATGACCCTTTTTCTTAAGCTTGCGGCATGTTCGCGCTCGTTATCTTCTGCTGCCTGAAATTCTTCGGCCAGCTCGCTTCCTCTGAATGCATTGCGCTGGGCATGGTACACTTCGGTGGCAAACCGTTCCATGCAGTGCATGAAGTGAAGTGAATTTTTTACTTTATCCATCGTACACCTCAATTACACAGTGTAGCAGACAGGGCAGACTATATAAAGATACCCGAGTTTAACAGAAGGAATAACCGGACAACTTTATTTGATTGGAACAGGAAATACCCTTTATAATCATCAGGAGCTACTGAAAATTCAATTACCCCGGTGACATTAATGACCAACATAAACCGGACCATCAAGACGAACAGCAAGACGATCATGGAATTTGTAACTATGCTCGCCGAGGGCAAACTATTAATTCCCACCTTTCAGCGTGAGTTCATATGGTCGCCGGACAATATTATTAAGCTGTGGGACAGTATCTACCGGTTCTATCCTGTTGGTAGCATTCTATACTGGGTGACGGAGCACCACCTGAATATTCATCGCCAGATAGGAGGTTATGTGGTTCCCGATGGCACCGGTACCGCCGGCAAAATAAAAAAGTGGGCTTACATTCTGGATGGGCAGCAGCGGGCAACCTCTCTGCTTGTTTCTATGTTCGGCGGAAATGGAAAAGTAAAAGAGCGTAATAATTTCGATTTCAGGCTCTTTTTCGATATGACGGACGCTACTTTTTTCTTCGCCGGCGAGTTAAATAGAAGAAAGACAGAGGTAGACCCGGCATTCCTGGTCCGCCTTAAAGATGTACCGGAACAATACGACGATATATATAAACAGGCATTGAGCAGACGCGGCTTCAACAGAAAAATCAGTAACAATCTAAAACAGCTACGTCACGTTTTTGAAGACTATATAATTCCCATGATCCGTATTCACGGTGTAGACATTGCCGGAGTCTGCGATATATTCGAACGGATAAATCAGGAGGGAACAAAGCTGGAGTCAATGGACATCTGGATTGCCAGAACATTCCGCAACGATCCTACTATCATTCTGGAGAAATAGCGCCCGAGGTCATTCCGGTTTCCACGTGTCCCTGAAAATACGCAACCAGTTCCTGTAAGCGATCTTTTCCAGCGATTCGTCATCATATCCTCTTTGTCTGAGCGCCTCGAGCAGTGCCGGTAGAAAGGTGACATCCGCAATCGATTCCGGCATTTCAGCTCCGTCGAAATCGGAGCCTAAAGCTATGTGATCGATACCTGCTTTCCGGGCAATATAGTCGATGTGTTCTACTATCAGCGACAGCGGAGTATGCACATCCGGCGTTCCATCGGGGTTAGTGTTTTCGGTCATGAAACTTATCCCTATCACTCCGCCGGATTCAGCAACAGCGTCGATCTGGTAGTCGGTCACATTCCTGGTCGAGGGACATAGTGAGAATACATTGGTATGTGAGACCGCAAGCGGTGCATTAGAGATATTCGCCACATCTTTAAATCCCCGTTCATTGATATGAGCGAGGTCGACCATAATACCCAGCCTGTTGCATTCACGGACAAGTTCTTTCCCGGCGGCAGTCAGTCCCGGACCGGTATCCGGAGAATGAGGAAACATGAAAGGTACGCCGTATCCGAACTCATTGGGACGGCTCCATACAAGCCCCAGAGAACGCAGCCCTCTATGGTAGTAACCCGGCAGGTCACTCAGGTCCCGGTCGATAGCTTCTGCACCTTCCAGATGCAACACAACGGCAAAGATATCGCAGTCCATACACGTGGTCAGTTCTCCGTAGTTGTGCACGAGTTTAACAAGTCCGCTGGATTCCTGCTCTATTTGCTCCATCAGCCCAAGCACATTACAGGTGAACTCACGGGCATACTCATAGCTTAACGGACTTTGCATTTTTATTTCATAACCGTTGTCAGTCTCTGTAAAACCGTACATGGGAGCACTCTCTTCGGACCCGCTCGGAGGCGGAACACATATAGCAAAAATACCGCCGGCCAATCCACCTTTCACGGCACGGGGTAAATCCAGATGCCCTGTACTGTTCCAGACGAAAAAAGAACGGCATTCGCCGTGTTCGGGCATATACAGTTCCAACAGCGTATCATTATGCCCATCGAAAACCGGGGGATTCCTCTCAACTCCGTTTACCATAACCCCTTGATTCTATCAGTTCCAGGGCGATACAGCGAGAGACGATCGTTGAACAAGTGTTAACGATATAAAAAATGTAAATGTTATATTATTTCAGGCTATCGAATTATTTTCTTGAATGAATTATAATTAATCACTCGCTGAGGTAAGACTACGTTACTCCCGACCTGATATAGTAGCACCTCCAAATATAAGAAAATCTTATAATTATCGATCTAAATTTGTAAATAAAGGAGCGATATTATGACAAATTCAACTCTTGAGACCGATATTGTAGTAGTAGGCAGCGGTGCAACCGGAATGGCTGCGGCGCTGACAGCAGCAGAAGGCGGGGCAAAAGTAATAGTTTTTGAAAAACAACGTTCGCTCGGTGGGACGTCAAACTTCTTCGAAGGCTCATTTGCTGTGGGGACCGAATTTCAGCGGAAAACATATGTTATGTATAGCAGAGATGAGGCGTTCAGGAACCTTATGGAATACAGTCACTGGCGGGCAAACGGGCGGCTGGTAAGAGCATTTGTCGATGAATCTGCCGCAAGCATTGAATGGCTGCAAAAACAGGGTGTAGTATTCAATGATGCCACAGCGCTTGCACCGGGCGGTTACAGGACGTATCACACTATTCAGGGCTACGGCGAAGCTTTAATCAAGGCGCTGACTATCAAGGCAAAAGAAAAAGGTGTAGATATCCGGCTTGCCACGCCGGTTACGAAGATATTAAGAGAGGGCAATGTGATCACCGGCGTTATCGCCGAACAGGACGGACAGGAACTTCAGGTCCGCTGCAAGGCAGTCATCATCAGCAGCGGCGGATATGCGAACAATAAAGAATGGATCAAGAAATATACGGGATTCAATCTCGGTGAGAATATGATCGTCATAGGAAACACCGACAAGACGGGGGACGGCATTCGAATGGCATGGGAAGTCGGAGCTGATGAAGAAGGAATGGGCGTTCTCGAAACGTTCCGCACCGGGCCCATCGGTCCGGCATTTGCCCCGAAAAGCGAGGTTGAGTTCCCTGTCGTACAACCGGACCTGTGGGTAGACCCGACCGGACACCGGTTCTGCGACGAGTCAATTGCGTTCTACGATTCGTCGATAGGCAATGCAAATGCCAGGTTTAAAGAAGGATACACCTTCAGTATATTCGATGACTCTATTATAGAACGACTTAATACGACAGGGATAGAAAGGAACGTAGCTGAAGCTTATCCCGCAGGCACTAAACCATCAAACTTTTACAAAGAATGGCAAATAACTATGGAAAAAGGTCCTGACGATGTATTTATGGCAGATTCCGTAGAAGAACTGGCCGGTAAAATAGGTATAGATCCTGCTGTATTAAAAGCCACAGTCGATGAATATAATCGTTTTTGCGAACAGGGACATGACGAGATATTCGCCAAAGATCCAAAATATCTCCGGTCTCTCAAGGGTCCCAAATTCTATGCGATCAAAGCACGCTCGCTTTTCCTGGGCACGCTTGGAGGCATCAAGATTAACCACGACATGGAAGTAATCGACAAGAAAGGAAAGACTATTCCCGGGCTCTATGCCGGTGGTAACGATGCCGGAGGAGCATGGGGAGACAGCTATCCGTACAGCGTAACGCCGGGGGCAGCATCGGCATTTGCCTTCAACTCAGGGCGCATCGCAGCCAGAAACGCCCTCCGTTATACAGGGATACAGTAGTAATCGTTAATTACCGGATTGCAGGAACGCGTATTTCAAACGGCTATAATATTCGTGAAGCCCAACACTGATAAGGAGAAAAACCGTGACAGATAGTATCGTAGAAACAGATATCGTGGTAATAGGCAGCGGCGCAACAGGCATGGCTGCGGCATTGACCGCGGCAGTAGGCGGGGCAAAGGTCATCGTATTTGAAAAACAACGTTCGCTGGGCGGGTCATCCAATTTCTTCGAGGGCACATTCGCAGTAGAGAGCGAATTACAGCGTGAACATTATATCACCTACAGCCGTGATGATGCGTTCAAGAACATAATGGAATACAGCCACTGGCGGGCAAACCCGCGTCTGGTGCGGGCTGTGGTAGATGAGTCTGCAGCTACAATAAACTGGCTTCAGACACTTGGAGTGGACTTCATCGGAGCGACGATCAATATGCCCAATGCTCCCTGGACCTATCATATGATGAGAGGTCACGGCGAATCCGTTATCAAAATACTGGCGACGAAGGCAAAAGAAAAGGGTGTGGATATAAGACTCGCTACACCGGTTACCCGGATATTAAGAGAGGGAAACGCTATCACCGGCGTCATCGCCGAAGGAGATAATGGAGAAATAACGGTGCATTGTAAGGCAATCGTCATCGGCAGCGGCGGTTATGCGAACAACAAAGAATGGATCAAGAAATATACAGGCCTTAATCTCGGAGAGAATATCCTCGCAATAGGCAATACCGACAAAATGGGAGATGGTATCCGTATGGCGTGGGAAGTAGGCGCCGACGAAGAAGGCATAGAATTATTGGAAATGTTACGTCTGGGACCGGTCGGCCCGGACTTCACACCAAAGGGGCCGCTCAGTTTTCCGACAAGACAACCGGACCTTTGGGTGGGTCCTGACGGACGGCGTTTTGTCGACGAAGGCCAGACCTTTTATGATTCATCGATAGGAAATGCATGTATCAGATATAAAGAGGGATATACGTTCACCATTTTCGATGATGGTGTGATAAAAAGACTGAATGAAACCGGCATAGACAAGAACATAGGATCGGACTATTTTCCGGGCAGCAAACCTGAAGCATTTGAAAAAGAACTGCAGGCAGGGCTTGAAAAAGGACCGGACGATGTATTTATGGCAGACTCGATAGAAGAGCTTGCCCGAAAAATAAAGGTCGACCCTGCCGTTCTGAAACAAACTGTCGAAGAATATAACAGCTTCTGCGCCAGGAACCACGACGAACTTTTTGTAAAAGACCCGAAATTCCTCAGGCCGCTTACAGGGCCGAAATATTATGCAACAAAAGCCCGCACTGTCTTCCTGGGAACGCAGGGAGGCATCAAAATCAATGAACGAATGGAAGTCATCGATAAAAAAGGAAAGATTATTCCCGGGCTGTATGCCGGTGGCTATGATGCGGGCGGAATGTGGGGAGACAGCTACCCTATAAATGTATGTTCCGGCGCATCTTCGGCATTCGCCTTGAACTCCGGTCGCATCGCAGCCAGAAACGCACTGACCTTCATCGGCAAATAAAATCGTGTTATTTAAAAGTCAGACCGCTCTTGCAATAAAGGATACGGACAATGAAAAACTCAGTAATAAAGACCGATATCGTGGTAATAGGCAGCGGTGCTACAGGCATGGCTGCCGCCCTGACCGCTGCAGAAGGCGGAGCAAAGGTCATGTTATTCGAAAAACAGCGTTCCCTTGGTGGAACGTCTAACTTCTTCGAAGGTACGTTCGCAGTAGAAAGCGACATGCAACGCGAGCGTTACATCACTTACAGCAGGGATGAAGCGTTCAAGAACATGATGGAGTATTGCCACTGGCGGGCGAATGCACGCCTGGTGAGGGCATTTGTGAATGAGTCGGCGGCGACTATTACATGGCTTCAAAAACAGGGAGTAGTATTCACCGATGCCACAGCTCTTTCACCTGGTGGTTACAGAACATATCACACTATTAAAGGGTTAGGTGAAGCCTTGATTAAAGCGCTTGTTCTCAAAGCAAAAGAGAAAGGTGTGGATATAAGGCTCGCTACACCGGTAACGAAGATTCTCCGTGAAGGAAAAACAATCACCGGCGTTATTGTGGAAGAGGACGGCAATGAAATACAGGTGAATTGCAGAGCAGTTATCATCGGCAGCGGCGGGTATGCAAATAATAAAGATTGGATCAAGAAATATACGGGATTAGACCTGGGAATTAATATTCTCGCATTGGGTAATACCGGTAAAACGGGTGACGGCATTCGTATGGCGTGGGAAGTCGGCGCAGATGAAGAAGGTACAGGTCTTCTTGAGCTGCTGCGCATCGGACCTGTCGGGCCGGACTTCGTGCCAAAAGGAATGCTCGGATTTCCTGTACGTCAGCCGGACCTGTGGGTAGGTCCCGACGGACGGCGCTTTATCGATGAAGGTCAAACATTTTTCGACTCATCGATAGGAAACGCGAGTATCCGCTATAAAGAAGGATATACATTTAGTATATTCGATGATTCGGCTATTCGTCGTTTAAGCGATACAGGAATAGACAAGAACATAGCTTCCGATTATTCCCCCGGCAGCAAAGCGGTAGGTTACGATAAAGAGCTCAAGGCAGGACTGGAAAAAGGTCCCGACGATATATTTATGGCTGACTCAATAGAAGAACTCGCACAGAAAATCAAAGTCGATCCTGCGGTTTTAAAAGCGACCATCGAGGAATATAATAGCTTCTGCGCAAAAAACCATGATGAGCTTTTCGTAAAAAATCCTGAATACCTGAGGCCGGTAACAGGTCCCAGATATTACGCAATAAAAGCACGTACCGTTTTCCTGGGGACTCAGGGCGGCATCAAGGTGAACCACAATTTAGAAGTTGTCGATAAAAAAGGCAATGTGATTCCAGGATTGTATGCAGGCGGATTCGATGCCGGTGGTATATGGGGAGATAGTTATCCTATTAATGTGGGCCCCGGTGCATCGTCGGGGTTTGCTTTGAACTCCGGCCGCATCGCTGCACGAAATGCTCTGCTTTATATTTCTGCATAGTCATGCAGTATTGTCATATAGTATTATAAGTCTACAGATATATTATCTCTTACTGTAATGCGGAATAGTCTCCACATTAAATATTTCATTGCGACCTTCATTTAAGTAAGGAAAGCGGGAAACTATCGCACGTATTTTCTTCTGGCGTTTGCCCGGATTACCCCAGAGCACATAGACTTCTGTTCCCAGGGTGGCGTAGGGAGTATTGATGGAACAAAGTGAGATCATCTCCCGATAGTAGTAGCTATTTGCACGACCGGAGCTTATACCAATAACGTCGCCGTTTTTATTCAATACTTGATCGGCATGGTAGATGGGTTTAGACCTGTAAAATATATCGTTAGGTCTATCCATATCAGCATAAGGTTTACCAGGTTGAAACTGAGAAACATAAACATCGAGGATATCTTCTTTATTCCAGACAAGGGTGACCATCTGCCGTTTAGGGTTCGTTACTTCTTTTTGCAGAGCTTCGCGACCCGTAAATTCATGGTCGAATTTAATCATATCTGTCCAGCCCAGCTCAACGGGATTCCGGTAACGAAGTGTAATATCGTCTCCCATACTGCCCGAAAGATCAACGTTGGTACCGGGACGGTCAATCCGGCTTTCAGCCATGAATTTTACAAAACTTTCATCTTCACCCCATGGATAGGGAAAATGATAATACCCTTGCGGGAAACCATCTTCTGTGTGGTTCATCATATATGCAATCTGACCGAGTTTGCGCATACCGAGAGGTTCACCGGCTTTCCATAGGGCATTGTATACATCATGGCTGTTATTAATTTCTCCATGAACCTCATAAGCCAGTGTACCTGCCATACCCACGCGAAGGACGCGTACATTATGACCGAAAATCTTAGCCATACGGTGATGCATGAACCGGATATCATGTAAGTCTTCATCACAAGCACTTTCCAGTATTTCAAGAGACCTTGGACCGGCAATCTGAAATAAAAATACTTTTCCGGTAATGTTTTCGCATAACGCATTATAGGATTGTTTGGAAAGAAAATATGCGTCAGCGGGGAAAAGTTCATACGTATAGAACTCATCTTCATCAGTACGAATAAGAACTCCGTCCCTGAATACTAATCCTTTTTCATTACACATAATTGCATGTTTACCGGTTCCGATAGCGAACTTTTTAAAGCTGTTCACACAAAAATCTGTAAAAAATCTCAGGGCATCCGGTCCTTTAACGCGGCTTGTAGGCATTGGATTTAGCATTGCACCAAGATAAGCGCTTTCTTTCCATGCCATAGTTTCATCGCGCCAACCCGTATATTCAAGTGGAAACAAATAGTTACTTTTTAAAAAGAAGGTTGCCGTATCCTTTAACTGTTCACGGGGAATTGCCGGACAAAACGGTGCAAAAAATGCTTCATTTTTACTCATGGTTTTAATCTCCTCAGCAACGTTAATACATTAATACGTCGTTTGGTCGACCTATAATAAAGGGTTAAAGAAGTAGTATCCTGAATGCTAGTGTAGATAATTATATATTTGCTATGCAATATTGAACAGGATCGTTATTAACAAAAAAAGGCCGGAGCGATTGCTCCGGCCCTTTACTTCAAGACATTCTGAGACTAACTTCCGGACTTTATGCCGGAACTTCCTCCGGATAGGCTTCAATTCCATGTTCGGGAATATCCAGTCCTTCAAGTTCCTCTTCTCTGCTTGCTCTGAGCCCCATACTCTTCTTTATCATCCAGAAAGTGAGTGATACGGTTATCAATACCCATACTATTATGACGATAATATCTATTAACTGCAATACTATTTGTCCCCATTCACCTGCAATAATTCCGCTCACTCCGTATGTGCCGTCTGCAAATATACCTACAGCCAACAGTCCCCATATTCCCGCTCCGAAATGCACCGGAACTGCTCCGACAGCATCATCTACTTTGAATACACGTTCTACCAGGTGTGCCATAGCGAACATGCACGGTACGGATATCACTCCGATAATGACTGCTGCCCAGGGCGGTACAAACGCACAGGGTGCAGTAATCGCTACAAGCCCGGCAAGTGACCCGTTGCATGCTGCCAGAATGTCGGCCTTACCCGTAGTGGCAAACTTCCAGTAGAGTGCAACGACAGCCGCTGTAGCTCCCGATAAGAAAGTATTCACAGTGATCACTGAGATGCGCAGTTCGGTTGCCGCTACAGTACTTCCGGCATTAAATCCGAACCAGCCGAAGAACAGGATAAACGTACCGATCACTACAAAAGGAACACTGTGTCCCTTGATCACGTTGGGAGTACCGTCCTTATTGAATTTACCTATACGCGGACCTACCATCGCCGCAGCGATCAATGCTGCCAGTCCTCCTACCATATGCACCACGCCGGAACCGGCAAAGTCGACCGCGCCGGTAGCGCCGCCTACGGTAATCTGGCTCAACCATCCACCACCCCATATCCAGTGTCCGTAAATCGGATAAATTATTGCGCCGATTATAAAACTGTACGCCAGATAGGCGGTTATTTTCATTCGTTCAGCTACGGCACCTGCTACAATTGTACATGCTGTAGCAGCAAACACCATCTGGAAAAACCAGAACATTATAGTAGAAACATCATAGCTGTCCCCGCTCAGGAAAAATCCTGAAAAACCGATGAAACTATTGCCCATTTCAAGCCCGGGGAACAACTGCGAGCCGCCGAACATGAGAGCAAAACCAAACGCCCAGAACCCCAGCGATGCGATACAGAAGTCCATAAAGCTCTTGGTGAGATAGTTTACTGTATTTTTCTTCCTTATCAGTCCGGCGCCCAGAAACGCAAAACCGAGTTGCATGAACCATACCAGGAATCCGGCTATAAGGGTCCATGCCATGTTCACTGCTGCTGTCGGGTCAGCGTTCAGGGTGTCCGCACCTGAAGGATCGGCAGCCCGAACCAGCGCCGGAACTCCGAAAAAAGCGACACCCAGTATGATTGCCATCAGGGCAATTACGAAACTCTTTCTTTTCAGAAGCGGCACCTTCTCATTACCGCTTCCAACAACATTTTGCAGTACATTCATTGTCGTTCTCCAATTTCAGAATTAAGTGTGACGGATTATATTAGCGATTTGAAAATTCCATGCTTTTTTCGCCGGCGCGAGCAGCATGGCGCTTCTTTATAATAGAAGGGACAACCACCCATGTTGCGAACAATACCACGAAAGCTACAATCCCAAAAATCATTTCCATTTTTTCTCTCCTTTACTAATAATCTATTCAATGGGCTACAATTTAATAATAGAGCAGCCATGTTTCAGCCGTGTTTCCTCCATGTTACAATCATGTTACGGATGACATTTTTTACCCCGCGACAGGACATACTCCCATTCTTTTTATATATTGCCTGACATGCTCATCGATAATATTCGTGTTTATCGAAATAAGGATGTACCAGGGTTGGAAACCGGAAACATAAAAGAGGAGAAACAGGATATGATTATTCTCTGCCGGGCCTGAATACATATCCCACACCGCGTACCGTTTTAATGTAGTCCTCATTCAGGTCGCCGATCTTGGCACGTATTCGCCGTATATGCACATCGACAGTACGCGTTCCACCCAGATAATCGAACTCCCATACATTACTGAGCAATACGTCACGCGTGAAAACACAGCCGGGGTGAGTAACAAGATATTTGAGTAACTTATATTCCTTCAAACTGAACAGCACCGGCTTTCCGTCGATTCGCACTTCATAGCTGTCCAGCGAAATAGTCAGATCGTCTATTGTAATGACATTCGTTCCGTTGTTCCGGTGGTAACGGTCCAACACCCGCCGAAGCCTGAAGTCGAGTTCTGCCCGGTTATACGGAACAACGATAATATCGCTGAAGCTCAAATCCGGAGTTATAAAACCCATTATATTTTCGGTCATAAGCGCAATTAAAGCTGTTTTTGGAGGTAATGTGTCTTCCTGTACCAGGGTCTCACATGCAGGTAATATAGTTTCATCCCATGAAGTGAGAAGAAGTAAAATAATATCCGGCGCCTGTCGCGCGATAACATCAATTTCGATATCCGGATATTTCCCGGGTAAAACAGTATAGCCCATAAACCCCAGGTCTGAATCTAATTTACCCATGAGGTCTTCATCATTACCGAGAACAAGCACGGTAACCTGTTCGTTCATTGCCGACATTATTCCTCCGGCAGTCCTCTGTGCATAGCTAATACTCCATACTCAGTCTATCAACCAATTGTTTCAAACAGGTTACATCTTTGTTGCAAATATATTACAGATTAAATAGACAAAATAACGGGGTTTCTTATAGGATATATCGACAATAATTTAACCAAATAACATTACTTTTCAGATAATCTTTTTAATCCGGTATCACCTGTAAACAGAAATACTCACTGAGTAAATCAATAAATCAAAGAGGGGAAAAGAAATGAATAGACCCGAAGTGATTCTGCATAATTCGATCAGCCTGGACGGCCGTATTTCAGGCTTTACGGCTAATATCGGTTTACATTACGGTATTGTCGGTAATTATGGAGCGGAAATATATATGGCGGGCTCAAATACAGCAAAAACAGGAATTGAAATGTTCGGTGGAATACCGGATGAAACCGATGTCGACTTTAAAAAGCCTGATAAAGGGGCCAATCTGTCATATTGGGTAATCCCCGATACAAAAGGTCTCCTTAAGGGTATGTTACATGCCTTAAGGAGGTATGAGTTTTGTAGAGACGTCATCATACTGGTATCCCGCCGGACCGGCCGGGAATACATCGATTACCTTGAAAAAAGAAACTATGATTTCATAATTTGCGGCGATGACTTCGTAGATTACAAGACCGCTTTTGAACATCTGGGAACAAAATACAATATCAAAAGAATTCTGGTTGATACAGGCCCTACGCTTGGCGGAATATTATTGAAAAACGGGCTGGTTGATATGATAAGCTTGCTGGTACATCCCGTTTTAGCAGGCAATAGCTTTCCCGGTATATTTGAAAAATTAGAGTTAACTGAATCGAATATAGCGCTGAATCTGGAAAAACACGAGAGCCTGGAAAACAATTATTTGCGCATGGTCTGGCGGGTAGCATAAACCGTCATATAAAAACGGGGATCATACGAGAGATTTCTCAATCATATCCTCTACACTAATTGCTCTATCCGCTCGTCCGGCATTCAAGCATCTGATTGATCGCTTTTCCCAATCTCTGTATACCCGAATGAATTGTGTTCTCATCCGCACAGGAGAAATTCAGCCGCAGGGTGTTTGTTTGATGCCTGCCAACATAGAAAGGGTCTCCCGGCACAAAAATCACCTTATCCTTCACAGCCAGATCGAGAAGTTCTCTGGAAGAAAAATTTTCCGGCAAACTCACCCATAAAAACATACCGCCTTCCGGATTTGTGTGTGTTACGCCGGGAGGAAAATACTTCTCGATATTATGTAACATTGCTTTCATCTGTCTGCCGTAGACGTCCCGGATTTTACTAATATGCGCTTCTATATCGTTATCTTTCATATACTGGTAAAGGATACATTGCGTTAACCGGCTCGTGTGCAGGTCTGCTGCCTGTTTAGCAATAAGAAGTTTTTCCATAATGTGGTCCGACGCAACAATCCATCCTACTCTGAAGCCGGGGATAATAGTTTTAGAAAAAGAACCAAGTAATATGGTATTTTCAGGGATTATCGCTTTGAAAGATGGTTTAATATCTCCGGAATATCTCAGGTCACCATAAGGGTCATCTTCAACAAGCAATGTCGCAGTACCTCTAATGATATCCGCCATTTCATTACGGTTCTGCTCCGAATATGAAATACCCGACGGGTTTTGAAAATTCGGCACGGTATAAATGAACTTCGGTTTTTTTGTAGACATTACCGTTTTGAATGCCTCGATATCGATACCGTCTTCATTGAGCCTTACAGGATTGAACCGGGGTTTATAAATAGAAAATGCCTGAATTGCCCCTAGATATCCCGGTTCCTCAATAATAACATCATCGCCATCATTGACCATGATCTTGCCTAACAGATCCAATCCCTGCTGCGATCCCGTAGTAATAAGAATATTCTCCGCCGGAATATTGAGGTTTTTTTTATCATAATACCGTCTGGATATTAATTCTTTCAGACCTGAAAAACCTTCTGATTCACTGTATTGCAGGATATCGCTGCCGAAGACTTCAAAAACCTTATTCGCAGCTATTCTTAGTTCTTCAACAGGGAAAAGCTCTCTATTTGGCAATCCGCCCGCGAACGAGATCACAGAACGGTCGAGTGCTACTTTTAAAATTTCCCGGATAAACGATCTCGGCACATCTGCAATACGGTCAGAAAAAATATTGTTCATTATGCATCTCTTTAATGTCGCCCGATAATTAACATATGCATATCGGGCATATAATACGGCTGAAGTTTAGCACTGCATCTGTAAGGAATCAATATTATGACGATTCAAGCTGGAAGTCACCTGTCTTTTCATAACCGTTTTGTTACATCGTCAAAATAAAAGTGCAACCATTGTTCATCGTATATTGTTTTATATGTTGCTCAACCAGGCTTGCCTGAACACGGCTAAACCAATAGAATAAATACCATATGACTGTCTTTATCATTACACTGGAAGCGGTAGCCACCCTCCTGGGGATAGGTATTCTGGGCTTCTGGATCATCGGAAAAAGACATGTACCGGAAACCACGCTGTCATTTCTCTCTTCGCTAGCCATAGATATTGCATTGCCCTTCATGGTGGTTGCCAACCTGGTACTCGAATTCTCGCCGCAGAAGTATCCCCACTGGTGGCACATGCCCCTGTGGTGGGCAGGTTTCACCGTAACCGCATTGCTTTTATCCCTGGCGTCATCCTACATGGTCAAACGGGATGTGCGAAGCGAATTTACCATGAGCCTGTTCTTCCAGAACGGCCTGTTCTTCCCCATTCTGATCATTAGCGGCCTTTTCGGGTCAGGTTCTTCATATCTGGTCACGCTCTTTCTGTTTATGATGCTTCAACCGTCGATGGTATTCAGCACCTATACCCTGTTTTTCAGAAGCGCCGTTAATAAAGAAAGCCTGAACTGGCGCAGGATAGCAAATCCGGTATTGATCGCCACGGTGATCGGACTTATTATCGGGTTAACCACAATCGGGAAATATATACCGTCGTTCCTGATAAATATATTTAACATGGTCGGAGCTATGGCAATACCTATATTCATGCTGATACTGGGAGGCAATATCTACAATGACTTCGCTCTTCAAAAGGAGGAGCAGAAGAAGTTCCGCGTATGGGACGTGACCAAATTCGTGCTGATGAAGAATATAGTTTTTCCGCTTGTCTTTCTCGGGCTGTTGCACCTGCTGCGCCCCGATCCCGCTATAGCTTTTATCATTATGCTTCAGGCGGCCGTGCCCCCTATTACGGCAATACCGATCCTCACCGCGCGATGCGGGGGGAACAAGAGCATTTCCAGCCAGTTCATCGTGGCAAGCTTCTTCTGTTCCATACTCACTATTCCGGCATTTATCTTCGTTTTCAGCAAGCTTTTCTCATTGCCTTTGTAAACTATTATTTTATTCATGCCACCCGTTATCGGACTCTCATAAGCGGATTAAAAACGAAAGAGTATTATCTGCAGGTAGATGATACTTACCAATATTATTCTCCGGAGCCTTTTCCAGTTTCTTTGCGAGGAGTCCCGATTTTAAAGCTCCAATAGAGTGGGAGGAATTATAAGCATCGGGACGATGTGGCAACCTCCTTTCATTCGTTTCCTACGTGCTGCCTGCATACAGGCAACCGTAAATCCCCGGATTCTTTAATGGGATTGCCTCGCCTACCTGCTGGCAGGGATGGTCTCGCAAAGACTGAATAAATTATCATTCCTCGTAAGGGCGTATCTTCAGATGCGCCCTCATATTGGTACTCGCGTTATATAGACTTAAAAGTCCGCCTTTATAGTATTCTCAACGCTGTAGGGGCGACCGGCCGGTCGCCCCTACATGTACATTGATTTTTATACGAACGGGCACACAGGCTACACTTTAGTCTAAGTGCAGACTATGCTACAGACACCTGCACAATAATATGAAAGGAAAGCCTACCCTAAAAGAGGTTTTTGATTATAGCAGTGCCGGAAATGAACGTGCCGAGAGAGCTTCCGATATTCGCCATAATGACCACAGCGAGCGCTTTAAGAAAACGGTTTTTGAAAAACCGCTTGAAGCTGAACATGTCCTGCGAGATATCTTTGATATCTTTTACGGTGGGTTTCCGTACCGTTGCTTCAACCAGTCCGGCAAGCCAGCCGCAGGCAAGGAACGGGTTCATGGAAGTGAAAGGGGCGGCCACCAGCGCAGTAAGTATACTGAGCGGATGTCCCAATACCAGTGCGGTAAACAGAGCTGCCAGGACACTGTTCCAGAACACCCATATCGATAGCTGCTGAAGTCCGGTCTGGACATTTATAGCAAAGCCGTAAATAAACAACCCGGCGATAATCACGGGAATTGCCCAGCCGACATATTTTAAAAAGGGGTTCCCCCGCGGCACTTCTGTGATACGGGAGATATTCTGCTCCCTGAATATCTCCTGCTTAACGCCCGGCACATGGGCTCCACCCAGAATCGCCACTATCTTTTTGCCGGGGGCTTTTTTTACTTTATAGGCAAGATACTGGTCCCTCTCATCGATCAGGACCTCGCCGATTACAGGAAAACTCTTGCGCATCTCATCGATAAGGGATTCCAGTGTTTCTTCCTCCAGTAAATCGTTCACGTTTTCGCTGGTTACCTCGATTTCCTCGCCGAAAGAAAACAGCAGCGTAAAGAACAGCTTGCATTTTGCCCAGAAACTTAATTTACGCCAGATTCGCAGAAAAGTCACCTGAATATCCCGGTCCGCCAGTACCAGATTCGCACCGGTTTCCTTCGCACTATCTATTCCCTGGAGCATCTCCTGCCCTACGACGGTACCTATCTGGTTGGCTATTTTCTTCTGGAATGAACTGAGAACAAGGTTGGCAAGCAAAAACCCTACTTTTTTGGACTTAATGATCTGAATGACATCCAATTGTTCCCATGAGTTCGGATTCTGCAAATTCTTATAACGGCCTTCGTCCAGTTCGATGCAAATACTGTCGGGCTTTTCTTCATCGATGACTTTCTTTACGAGCTCAGCGCTCTCCTGCGAGACATGCGCGGTCCCTATAAGAAATATCTCTTTGTCCTGATATTCCAGCCTGAATACATTATCTTCCATAATTTCTGAATCGAGTATAGTTCCGGTATAGCAAACGGCAGGTCTGCCGGACTCTAATCCTTTTTATTTATAATCAACGCATTCCTGTAACTATCATAACATCTGCCATCAGTGATTCTAACACAAATCTGTAGAAAAGAATTTCCGTCATATGTGGCAGGTCCTTTCAGGCATTCATGCCTCGACGACGATGGCGTAGCCTGTAATCAGCACATGTATCGGCGCAATTGCCACGACGGACCTGGAGGGCAGACTGACCTATATGAATCCTGCTTTTCTAAAGATATGGGGCTATGACAGTCCTCACGAAATTTTGGGCACAAATTTTACCGGCCTTTGTAAAGAAGTGGATAAAGCTCAAGAAATAGCAAAAAGCCTGTTAAAGGGGAGCAATATCGAATCTGTAGAACCGTTGGGAAAAAGAAGGACGGTTCGGAATTTACTATCGGATTGAGAGCAGCGCTTATCAAGGACTCTAAAGGAAAATCGATCGGCATAACAACATCCTTAGCCGACATTACCGGGCGTAAACTGGAATAAATTACAACAGATTTACCTTTAAATATTAAAGCTATGAATAGCAGTTCGGTTGCCGCGATGTCACACAAAAAGGGCGCAACTGAAGATGCGCCCTTTTCTTTATAATTCTACTAGTATCCAGCACCGTACAAATACCGTAACTTTTTTTCAACGGTACTTTAACTGCTTGCGGGGACATCGTGATATTGATAGAATATACATACCTTTAATTCGTTAGCGATAGTCCGGTTTGTTGCCTGAAATATAACCACAGGAGGTCGGCATGACTCACCATGCTAAAACAGGCGGGATACTCACGATAATCTCCGGTGTATTTTGCATTTTCTTTATTATGATGGGTCTACTCTATGCATTAATGCCTCGCCTGCTATTTGGCAGTATCGCCAATAGTGACCCGTCATTGGGAGGACAACAAAACTTACCACCAGGGTTCCTTTTAATTTTCACAAGTATCGGAGTTGGAATAAGCGTATTTTTTATGTTAGTGGGAGCACTTGCGATAACCGGTGGAATTTTCGCACTTAAAAGAAAGACCTGGGCATTGGCCATAGCCGGTGCCATTGCCGGATCGATACTATTTTTCCCCTTGGGCATTACGGCAACGATATTATTGTCCCTGGGCAAGTCCGAATTCTCGGCTGTGGCAGAGACTAATTCCCTTGAAGAATTACCGCAGCAAGAGACCGGAACTCCGGTCAAACCGGGTAAGGCTACTACAGCGGGCATACTCACTATTATTTCAGGAGTATACGGCATACTCTGGCTGGGGTATGCTTTTTTCTTGAATAACATGTTTCGAAACTTTTCCAGCTTTACCAATACATTTAGTCCCATGTATTTTATGAACCAGTTTTACCAGATTTTGGGTGCTATCTATATCGTTTTAGGAATAGTGATGGCAATCCTGGGCGTTTTCGCTATAATTGCCGGGGTTAAAACGTTGAAGAGATCGAACTGGAAACTGGGACTTGCCGGGGCTATTGCAAGTACCGTGCTGTTTTTCCCCTGCGGTACTCCGGCAATAATGCTCATGTACAATGCGTACCATGAATTTCCAGCTGACTCAGATTCGGCAATATCAGAGACGGTATAATTTATTCTGATTTATACCGAGTAGTTCCACCGGACCATGTTTATTACGTTTGAAAGAATGTAAATACATATTCGAATACCGCGAGGTCAAACGAAGCGTGTGACTCTCACGTAAGGGCTACTATATATGCGTATCTCTGTCGTTCCTCTCAAGGTGTCCGGGGCTACTCTTTCATCTTTTCATCCAGCCAATCGAACTTGCGTGTAAACGACTGCGCCCATGCTCCCATCTGGCAATGGTAGCCTGCCCCGTATTCGTCGGAGAATTCCATAAGCGTTTTATCCGCCGTCAGATGATCGAAAAGCATTTTTGCCTGCTCTCCTCCGGGATCGAAGCTATCTGATTGACTGAAGCTAATAAGGGTCGGGCAATCGATATTTTCAGCTATGCCTTCAAGAGAGAAATCCAGATATTTCGCCATAAATAGTGCCGGTGAACCGGCTCCGAAAGTAAACATACCGTGTTCATAAAGCCACCGTGTCTTAGTATCCTTCTTCATCGCTTCATAGATAGAATCGTTAAATCCTTCCGGGTTGGTGAGCAGGTACGCCTTTACATCCTCGCTGGTCGCATCGGCCATCGATTCGCTGGCTTTCCGCATACCGCGTACAATTTCCAGTCCGACATCATAGACCGCTCCATCTGCAATAAGTGCCGTAATCCTGTGTTCAAAAGCGGCTGCCCGCGGGGCAAGATAGCCGCCAAGGCTTATTCCCCATAACGCTATCCTGTTACTGTCCACATCGGTCCGGCCAAGCACATAATCAATGACGGGCGAAACTACTTCCTCCCAGTCATAACGGAACGGTAAGCCCTGAATACGGATTACTTCTCCCTGGCCCGGGCCTTCAAAGGTGAGTACATTATATCCTCGCTTTATCCCTTCTATTGCATACGGACGCAGCTCTTCCTGGCATCCGTCAAAACCTGTCTGCACGATCAACAAAGGGCGACGCTCGCCTGAACTATCCACACTATAGAAATATCCGGGAAGGCTCGTTTCTTCATAGGGTATCGATACCTTTTCAAACGGTATGTCGTCCATTTGTACAGCTTTAATAAACATATCCCTGCTCTTCCCCCACGTTTCAAGTATCCTCGGGTCCGACGGGTTGCCGTGCAAGAAAAACTCAGCCGTTCGATAATAAGTCGCTGCCCTGTAATACGACTTGAGCGCGCTCACATCGAATCCGCCTGCAAGACTATTTTCACCTTCTTCCCTGAAATGTTCGGCAGTAGCATACCATTCCCGGTACCAGCTCTCCATATCACCATCCTCTATACGGGAAGCTGTGTAAAGACATTCTCCCAGATCGGCCTCACCGTCATACATCGCTGACAATGTACGGCGAAGCTCAAAATCGAACTCCGGATCGGTGAATATAAGCTGCGGGCAGGGAGTGTCTTTTTCGGTGGAAGTAACCGGTTCATTCGCGGTGGTTGCAGGAGTAGCCGGCGGATTAGACTGCGGAGCTTGTTCAGCAGCGCAACCGGCAGATAACATCAGACCTGCTAATGCTGTAATTATGACAATCGCAAGGCAAGACCTTTTAAATACGCCCTGCGGAAAATTATCCTTTACGTTCATATAAACCTCCGGTCCGCACATTATACCATCATATAGTCTTATCCGTTCATAACAGCCTTTGTGATAGATTGCTTCGCCTCCCTGCTTTCCCGG